>JACRAQ010000093.1 GCA_016213335.1 Nitrosomonadales bacterium | reverse complement strand
TTCTTCGACAGCACCGTGGTGATCGCCGCCGTCAGGGTGGTCTTGCCGTGGTCCACGTGCCCGATCGTCCCAACGTTCACGTGCGGCTTCGTCCGCTCAAATTTGCTCTTTGCCATGATATTAATTCCCCATCAACAAAAATTTAACGAAAAAAACTTCAACCATAAATTTGGTGCCCATGGCGAGAATCGGACTCGCGACCTCTCCCTTACCAAGGGAGTGCTCTACCACTGAGCCACATGGGCGTCATCCGGCAATCTTTGCTGGCGATCGCCATGTTGCGCTCGCTCCGCCAAAACACCGGTGCATACAACTCAACTCTGGAGCGGGTGAAGGGAATCGAACCCTCGTCATAAGCTTGGAAGGCTTCTGCTCTACCATTGAGCTACACCCGCACGCTTTGCCGCCAACAACCAGAACCTGCGACCAAGCATGCAAACGTCCAGCCCAGTCAACTCGTTGTCACAAACTTCAAAATCAACAGACCACAAATTCAGAAAAACTGAAGAACGGATCCGCTGGTGGAGGGAGAAGGATTCGAACCTTCGAAGGCAGAGCCGACAGATTTACAGTCTGTTCCCTTTGACCGCTCGGGAATCCCTCCAAAAAAGAACACGCGATTATCCGCGTTCTCGAACATCTTGTCAAAGGCCTCTTCACTCGATTACTCTGCAAGCTCTGTGCGGCTATTGCGCCGCGAACCCGGAACCGCTCCGCCAACATGAAACTGATCTTGGGCATTGAAAGCTCTTGCGACGAAACCGGAGTCGCCCTGTATCACATCGGGCGCGGCCTGCTGGCGCACGCCCTGCATACCCAGGCAGCCCTGCACGGCGAATATGGCGGGGTCGTGCCCGAGCTGGCCTCGCGCGACCATATCCGCCGCGTGCTGCCGCTGATCCGCACGGTGGCGCAGCAGGCCGGACACACGCTGCAAGACATTGACGCCATCGCCTACACGCAGGGTCCCGGCCTGTCCGGAGCATTGCTGGTGGGCGCCAGCGTTGCTTGCGCGCTGGCTTACGCGCTCGGCATCCCTGCCCTTCCCGTCCATCACATGGAAGGGCATTTGCTGTCGCCGCTGCTCTCCGACCCCGCGCCGGAATTCCCTTTTATCGCATTGCTGGTTTCCGGCGGGCACACCCAGTTGATGCGCGTGGATGGCGTGGGTCAATATGCTTTGCTGGGAGAAACGGTGGATGACGCCGCCGGAGAGGCTTTCGACAAAAGCGCCAAGCTGCTCGGGCTGGGCTATCCCGGCGGACCGGAATTGGCCAGGCTGGCTGTCCGCGGCCGCCCCGGCCGATTCCGCCTGCCGCGCCCCATGTTGCACAGCGGCGATCTGGACTTCAGCTTCAGCGGGCTGAAAACCGCCGTGCTCACCCTGGTGCGCCATCACACGCTGGACCAGCATGGGACAGTGGACGAGCAGATCAAGGCCGACATCGCCCACGCCACCCAGGAAGCCATCGTGGACGTGCTGGCCGGCAAGGCGCTCGCCGCGCTCAAGCAGACCGGCCTCGAGCGGCTTGTCGTTGCAGGCGGTGTCGGCGCAAACCGGCAACTGCGCGCCCGCCTCGACGAGGCGGCAAGCGAGTGCAATTTCCGCGTGTTCTACCCCGATCTGGAATTCTGCACCGACAACGGCGCCATGATCGCCTTCGCCGGTGCACTGCGTTTGCAGCAACATGAATTGAAGCGCGACTACCGCTTTGACGTAAAACCGAGATGGGACTTGCAGGAAATCAGCTGCGAGAGTCCGTAGCATCCCCGGCAGACTGACCCGGCTTTTTGCCGATCCTGCCTTCCTTGCCCGCCAGCAGATTCACTATATTGCTCTTGTGCCGCCAGATCAGTAGCAGCGACATCGCCAGCGCGGCCGCAACATGTTCGTGCGGCATGGCCAGCAGCATGGCATAGACCGGCGCTCCCGCCGCCGCCAGCAACGCCGCCAGCGAAGACATGCGGAACAGCAGCGCCACCAGCAGCCAGGTCGCCAGCGCTGCCAGGCCCAGCCACACATTCAACGCCAGCAACACACCCAGCGCGGTCGCCACACCCTTGCCGCCCTTGAAGCGCAGGAACACCGGAAACAGATGACCGAGGAACGCGGACAGCGCCACCAACGCGACCAGCAGAGTGTCACCGGGCGCAAAACGCAACGCCAGCCACACCGCCAGCCAGCCCTTGGCCGCATCGCCCAGCAAGGTCAATGCCGCAGCCAGCTTCTTGCCGCTGCGCAGCACATTGGTCGCGCCGGGATTGTGCGAGCCATACGTGCGCGGATCGGCCAGGCCGAATGCCTTGCTCATCAGCACCGCGAAAGAAACCGAGCCCAGCAGGTAGGCGCACACCACAAAAACCAGGGTCGTCATCTGAAATACCTTAAAATGCGAGCGGCGGATTTTACGCGATTCTTATGCTCACCACACAGCGTAAACAAATCAGGCCCGTCATTCCGGCGCAGGCCGGAATCCAGTTGAATAAGCCCACTGGACGCCGGATCAGGTCCGGCATGACGGCTCGCGGAAGAGCGATAGCGACCGTGCTCACCTGCCTGCGTAACGGACTTGCCAGTTATTGAAAGCACACATGGACATCATCTTTCTGCGCGAACTCAAGGTAGACACCCTCATCGGCGTGTACGAGTGGGAAAAGCGCGTGCCGCAAACCCTGCAAATAGACCTCGAGATCGCCCTGCCCCACAGCCGCGCCTGCCAGACCGACGACATCCAGGACGCACTCGACTACGCCGACATCGTGCGCGACATCCAGAACGCACTCGCCAGCCGCCACTTCAACCTGCTCGAAGCGCTGGCTGAAACCATCGCACAGATGCTGCTCAACGACTTCAAGTCACCGTGGGTCAAGGTCAGTGTGGCGAAGCTCAATGCGATACGGGGGAGCAGGATGGTGGGGGTGAGTATTGAGAGGGGTAGCCGAGGGTAGCCCGGCGGCTAAGGCCGTTCGTGTTGAAGAAGTAACCAAAGACAAATTCGCCGGGGGTTGCCCGGCGGCAAGTTACTTTTCTTGTCTTGCCAAGAAAGGTAACCAGTTGCCGGTCTGCCACCGGCGGTTTTGTTTTTGATTGTTGGGTATCGCTACGCTCAACCCAACCTACACATCTACTGGATTCCGGATCAAGTCCGGAATGACGACGCCCCTCTCCCCAACCCTCTCCCACGTAGGGGAGAGGGAGCACTATCCCCTCGGATGATGCACCGCATGCAACTGCTTCAACCTCTCCCTCGCCACATGGGTATAAATCTGCGTGGTGGAAATATCCGCATGACCCAGTAACATCTGCACCACGCGCAAGTCCGCGCCGTGGTTGAGCAGGTGGGTGGCGAAGGCGTGGCGCAGAGTGTGCGGCGACAGCGGCTTGTGCAGGCCGCCGTGCTTCGCATGTTTCTTGATGAGGTACCAGAACATCTGCCGCGTCATCGCTTCGGCGCGCCCGGTGACGAACATCGCGTCGCTCAGCCTGCCTGCCAGCAGCACGGGCCGCCCTTCCGCGAGATAGCGCTTCAGCCAGTCCAGCGCCTCCTCGCCCAGCGGCACCAAGCGCTCCTTGCTGCCCTTGCCCATCACGCGCACCACGCCCATATCCAAGCTGACCTGCGCCACGCTCAAGCCCACCAGCTCGGATACGCGCAGGCCGGTGGCGTACAGCACTTCAAACATGGTGCGGTCGCGCAGGCCCAGCGGCGTCTGCACATCCGGCGCGTTCAGCAGCAGTTCCACATCCTGCTCGGTGAGCGTCTTGGGCAGGCCGCGCGGCAGCGGGGGGGTGGCGATTTGCAGCGTGGG
>JACRAQ010000094.1 GCA_016213335.1 Nitrosomonadales bacterium | reverse complement strand
TCGCCGGGCCCGACAGTACGGGATGCGTACAGTACGCCACCACGCGCGCCGCGCTTTTTTCCTTCAGCGCATTGGCGGCCTCGCACAGGGTGTTGGCGGTATCCACCATGTCGTCCATGATGAGGCAGGTGCGGCCTATCACTTCTCCGATGATGTTCATCACCTTGGCTACATTGGGCCTGGGGCGGCGTTTGTCGATGATCGCCAGGTCCGCGTCCATCTGCTTGGCCAGCGCGCGGGCGCGCACCACGCCGCCCACGTCCGGCGACACCACCACCAGGTTCGGGTAATTGTGCTTCCACACGTCGGAGAGCAGAATCGGGCTGGCGTAGACGTTGTCTACTGGAATGTCGAAAAATCCCTGAATCTGGTCCGAGTGCAAGTCCATGGTCAGCACCCGGTCCACCCCCACGCCGGTCAGCATGTTTGCCACTACCTTGGCAGAGATCGCCACGCGCGCGGAACGCGGGCGGCGGTCTTGTCTGGCATAGCCCAGATACGGCAGCGCGGCGGTGATGCGCCCCGCCGAGGCGCGCTTCAGGGCGTCCACCATCACCAGCACTTCCATCAGGGTGTCGTTGGTCGGGGCGCAAGTGGATTGCAGCACGAACACGTCCTTGCCGCGCACGTTCTCGAGGATTTCAACCATCACCTCGCCATCGGAAAAGCGTCCGACCACGGCGCGCCCGAGGCGGATGCCGAGGTGCCGCGCCACATCTTCGGCTAGCTTGGGGTTGGCGGTGCCGGTGAACACCATCAAGCTGTCATATGACAAGATACGCTTCTCCAGCAAAAAATAAGCCTGGCGCAAACAGCGCCACGCACAAGGTTAACTCGCAATACGGGCTGGGGAGGTAGGGATCGAACCTACGAATGCCGGAATCAAAATCCGGTGCCTTACCACTTGGCGACTCCCCAAGAATATTCTATGGAGCGGCAAAATCCCGCAACGGGTGATGCGGCAAGCCGCGCGCCACGATGCCGCACATGTCAGCCGGCAATTGTTCCAGCACGGCCCGGGCTTGCTCTGCGCCGGGAAACGCGGCAAACACGCACGCTCCGGAGCCGGTCATCCGCGCTTCTGCAAACTTGCCCAGCCAGTCGAGATACCGAGCTACTTCGGGGTATAAGCTGCACACGACGGGCTGCAAATCATTGCGGGTATCCCGCAACGAAAGGGCGCGAATTTTGAGGGAAATCGTATTCCGTGTCAATTCGGGGCGGGCAAAAATCTGCGCCGTGGCGACATGCGCGGACGGGAACAGCACGACGTACCACGCGTCCGGTAATGAGCAGGCCTGCAAGCGTTCGCCTACGCCTTCGGCGAAGGCGTTTTCACCGAAAACGAACACCGGCACATCCGCGCCCAGCGACAAACCCAGTTGCATCAGCCGCTCGCGTGGCAGGCCCAGATTCCACAGGCGATTGAGCGCCAGCAGCGTCGAGGCGGCATCCGAGCTGCCTCCGCCCAGCCCGCCTCCCATGGGGATGCGTTTTTCCAGCGCGATATCCGCGCCGAGCGCGCAGCCGCATTCCTGTTGCAGCAATCGCGCGGCGCGCACACACAAATCCTGTTCTGGCGGCACACCCGCTATTTCGCTGGTGCGGCGCACGACACCGTCTTCGCGCAGGGTGAAATGCAGCGTATCGCCAAAATCAATGAAACGGAACAGCGTTTGCAGCAGGTGGTAGCCGTCTTCCCTGCGCCCCACCACGTGCAGGAACAGGTTGAGCTTGGCGGGAGCGGGGCAGGTCAGGGTCATGGGCCGCATTTTACTTGGTTGTGTTTCTGCGCGAGCTGCCGCTATTTATAACCGATGCTTATATAAATGTAACAAACAATTACTTGATTATATATGCGGCGCCACTAGAATGCGTTACACCGATGTGCGCAATGCAGTGCTTGTTGAATCCGGCAGACAATTTTTTCTGAAAGGTGAGGTGGCCAAATGCTCAAACTTATTAAAGGTGATCATATTGCGGTTGGTCAGTGGAAAACCCTGACGCTCGCCGAGGGCGAAACCCCGCACAATGTCAGGCTGCCAGCCGGACCCGTGCTGGTGCCGCTGTCGGTGTGGCGCGCGCGCCGAGCCGAGTTGCTGCACAGCGAATACGAGCACGGCTGGCCGCTCGGCGTGTGGCTTGCCGCAGAGGAAAGCCCGGAGGCGATCAAGGGCGATCTGGATGATTTTTCGGTGGTCGCAATCAAGTCGGACTCGTTCTCTGACGGCAGGAGCCGCGATGCGGTGCGCCTGTTACGCGAGCACTACGGCTTCAAAAGCGAGCTGCTCGCGGCGGCATAGAACAAGCAGAGGTAATGTAAGCGGGCCGGGAGGGCAGATGCCCTCCCGGCCCGCTTACTTATAGGCCGCTCAGCACCCTGATGTGCGCCAGCGCACTGCGCCCCAGCGCGTGCAAGGCATAGCCGCCTTCCAGCACGGAAACGATGCGGCGGCTGGCGTGGCGGGCGGCGATCTCCTTGAGCATTTCGCTCACCCAGGAGTAATCGGCTTCTTTCAAGCCAAACCCCCCCATTTCATCTTCCCGATGGGCGTCGAATCCTGCCGAGATGAGCAGCAGCTGCGGACGGAAGCGCTCCAGCGCGGGCAGCCAGTGCTGCGTCACGGCGGCGCGAAATTCTGCGCCTGCGGTACCGTATGGCAGCGGGACATTGATGATGTGCTCGTTGCCACTATCGGCGCCGCAATAGGGGTAGTAAGGGTGGCGGAAAGTGGAGCACAGCATCACGCGCGCATCGTCGTGAAAAATGTCTTCTGTCCCGTTGCCGTGGTGCACGTCGAAGTCGGCAATGGCCACGCGCTCCAGGCCGTGGTGCTCCAGCGCGTGCGCAGCCGCCACCGCAACATTATTGAAGATGCAGAAACCCGCCGCGCTGTTGCGGCCGGCATGGTGGCCGGGCGGTCGGATATTGCAGAAGGCGTTTTCCGCCTCGCCCGATATCACCCGGTCCACCGCCATTACCGCCGCCCCGGCAGCGCGCAACGCGGCTTCGAGACTGTGCGGGTTCATTGCGGTGTCGGCGTCGAGATAAGCCAGCCCCGAGTTGGGCGCGAGGCGGAATATCGCCTCGATGTAGCTGCGCTCGTGGGCGCGCGCCAGTTCTTCCACAGTCGCCTGGCGCGCTTCGAGCCGGTCCAGCAATGGCAGCAGCCCGGATGCAATCAACTGGTCTTCGATGGCCAGCATGCGCGCCGGGCATTCCGGATGGTCTGCCCCCATGTCGTGCCTGAGGCAGGCGGGATGGGTGAGGTAGGCGGTATGCATGGGGGAGCGATCAGGCGTGGAATCTTTATTCGCTGGCCGGAGGTCTGTCTTTTTCCGCTTTTAAGGAGAGGTAATAGCAGAGCACCATGATAAACACGACCACCCCGTAAATGGCGATCTGGGCCAGGCCGTCCCACAGCGCCACTTCGCGTTCCGCCACTTTCATTTGCGTGATCAGTATACCCCTGACGCTAGCGATGATGCCGATGAACAGGAAGGGGTTGAGCGAAAACTGGTGGCGCGAGAGCTGGCCGAACACTTGCCGGAAAAGCTCCATGATGATCAGAACGAACATCAGGTTGTTCACAATGTGGGAGATCGAGTATTTCTGTAAGGCCAGAAACTCGGAAAAGGCTTCCACCAGCACCAGCACCGCGACGGCTATCAGCCCCAAGGCGGTGAGGGTCAAAACCAGATAATCAACGTTGACGAGCCAGCCGCTGATGCGGTGGCTGAATAGGCTGTCCGCCGATTCCTGGGGTTTCTCGTTTTGCTGCATGGTGCTGCCTCCTTTTCGCCCATCACCCACGCCACGCAGTGTTCCAGCATTGCGGCTATCGGTCAATACGCCAAATGGCTGCGCACGTGTTCGGCTGAGCGCCCATGCGGGGGATTGGGGCGGACTTTAACTCCAGGAGGGGAGGAGGGGCTGTCGGCGGTGCTGCGGCCTGCACGGCGGAAAAGTCTATCCCAGCATCGCCTTCAGCCGTGCCAGTTTCTCCATTCCTTCCTGCTTGCTGATAGCCGGCTTGCTGTCTGCCGCAGCCAGGCCTGAATATATTACTTCGCCCTGCGGCAGCTCGGCAATGAAGCGGCTGGGTTCACAGGCGGCCCATTCCTTGCCGCGCTTGCGTTTGGTGCAGTAACTGACTTGCAGCGAGCGCTGCGCGCGGGTGATGCCGACATACATCAGGCGGCGCTCTTCCTCAATCTGCTCCGGCGTCTCGCTGCGTTCGTGCGGCAGGATGCCTTCTTCCGCGCCGATCAGGAACACGTGACCGAATTCCAGCCCCTTGGCGGCATGCAGCGTGGAAAGGCTGACCGCATCGGTCTCCTGATCGCGCGACTCGAGCAGGTTGAGCAGGGCGATGGTCTGCGTCATGGCGATCATGCTTTTTTCGTCCGCTTCCGATTTGCGGTTGATCCAGCCTGTGAATTCCTGCACGTTGGCCCACTTGGTTTCGGCCTGGCGCGGTTCGTGGCTGTCGAACAGCCATGCCTCGTAATCAATGGCGCTCATCAGGTCCGCCAGCACCGGCGCGCATGCTTCCTTTGCGGCGCGCGCTTCCATGCGGTTAATGAAATTGCAGAACGCCATCAGGTCTTCGTACTGGCGTTCCTGAATTTGCTGCATCAAGCCTATTTCGAACGCGGCTGCAAACAGGCTGATATGGCGTCTCGCGGCATGGGCTGCGAGCTTTTCCAGCGTGCTGTTGCCGATGCCGCGCTTGGGCGTGGTGATGGCGCGGATGAAGGCGGGATCGTCGTCGGTGTTGGCGATCAGCCTCAGGTAGGCGATGATGTCCTTGATTTCCGCATGGTCGAAAAAAGAAGTGCCACCGCTGACCGTGTAGGGTATTTTCTGCGCGCGCAACTGTTCTTCGAAGGTGCGCGACAGGTGGTTGCTGCGGTACAGGATGGCATAGTCGGAGAATTTCGCGCCGCGCTCGAACTTGTGCGCCAGCAGGCGCATCACCACGGACTCGGCCTCGTTTTCCTCATCCCTGGCGGCGAACACGCGGATGGGATCGCCCGGCCCGTGCTCGCTCCACAGTTTCTTCTCGTACAGTTTGGTGTTATTGCGTATCAGGTGGTTGGCGCAGGTCAGGATGCGTTGCGAAGAGCGGTAGTTCTGCTCCAGCTTGATGACACACAGCTTCGGGTGGTCGTCTTGCAGGTTCTGCAAATTTCTGGCGCTCGCCCCGCGCCAGGCGTAGATTGCCTGATCGTCGTCACCCACTGCGGTGAGCGCGGCGCGGTGCCCCGCCAGCAGGCGGGTCATCTGGTACTGGCAATCGTTGGTGTCCTGGTATTCGTCTATCAGCAGGTAATGGAAGCGTTGCTGCCAGCGCGCCAGGGCTTCGGGGTGGGTGTTGAATAATTCTACCGGCAGGCGGATCAGGTCGTCGAAATCCATTGCCTGATAGGCGCGCAGCGTTTCCTGATAGCGCGCATAGAGTCGCGCCGTGTGTTGCTGCAATTCGTTTTCTGCCCGGCATAACGCTTGCTCGGGAGAAGTGAAGGAGGCTTTCCAGCCGGAGATGACGCTTTGCGCGATGCGGATCTCATCCTTGCCCGGCGTGCCCATCAGCTCGCTGATGATTTTCGCCGTATCCGCGCTGTCAAAAATCGAGAACTGCTTCTTGTAACCGAGCAGTCCGGCTTCAGCGCGCAGGATTTGCATGCCCAGCGCGTGGAAGGTGCTGACGGTCAGCTCCTTGGCATTGCGCCCGGCCAGCAGCTTGCCCACGCGTTCGCGCATTTCGTTCGCTGCCCTGTTGGTGAAGGTGATGGCGGCGAGGTTGCGCGGCGCATAGCCGCATTGCTCGATCAGGTAAGCCAATTTGTGGGTGATGACGCGCGTCTTGCCGCTGCCTGCTCCGGCGAGCACCAGCAGGGGGCCATCGAGATATTTCACTGCTTTGCGTTGCGCGGGATTGAGTTTGCTCAGCATCGGGGCGTGTGGAGGGTGATTTTTGCGGCAGCGGATTTTCTGTCACTCCTGGCTGTTTGGCAATTGGATTTTTCCCGGGCAGCCACCGATGGTTACGCGCGAATGGCAACTTGGGTAAAATACCGCGAGATGGAGATGGCACATGACAGGCGCTAATCAAATCGCTCTTGAGAAACCACCAGAATTGCAGACATTTCTTGTCCGCGGCCAGCAGGTCCTGCTGGGTGTGCACCTCGCGGAAATATATGAGCTCGATCCGGCTGCGCTCGACTTGGCCGTGGAACGCAACATCGCGCGCTTTCCGGAAGGCACCGTGTTCCGGTTGAGCCACGAAGAATTTGCCGGCCTGCAATCACGGTTTGCGATTCCAGGCCAGGCAGCACCTTACGCCTTCACGGGACAGGGCCTGGCCATGCTTTCCGGCTTCCTGTTCGACGAACGGGTGAGCGGTGACAACCAGGAAACCTGCGCGCCCACGTGCAGTTGCCGCAGCTGACTCGCTACCCGCGCCTGCCGGGCCGGAAATACGCGGTGTTGTCGTAATACGCCGCATCGTTGTTGCCTGCCGCCCAGCCCGGCACACCCAGCAGTGGCACCGGTGAAAGGTCGCGGGTGCTGCGGCAATGCTCCGGTGCGGCCAGATGGTTCGCCAGCAGCGTGTCCAGATGCGCCAGACGCTGTGCCAATGGCCAGCCGAAAAATTCCTGCCCCACTGCCAGCAACAGCCCTTGCCCGGTCATGCCGATATAAGGCTGCAGCGCTTTCTCGTACAGCCCGTGGCCGAACAAATAGAAGCTCATTCCGGTTTTCACTTGTTCGCGCCGCTGCCAGAACAATTCCTTCCACCGGAAGTTGCGCAACAGTCTGGCCAGCTCCCCGTCGGCAGCCACCACGATCACGCCGGACTCATCCAGCAGCGTATTCACATCGCGCACTGCGCCGCGCTGGCTGCCCGATATGCCACCCGGTTCGGCATCCCGATTTGTCAGCGCATGATAATGGCGCGCATTGATCGCTGCCTTGGCCTTGGGGAAAGTCAGCCACACCAGCGCATTGAGCAGGTCGTGCCAGTTGTCTGCGCGTGTGGGCACCTCGCCCTTGAGGTAACAGCGTGGCTCATATTGCCGCTCGAACGGCAGCGTGTCGTATTCCTGCGGCACGAAGCGCAAGGGGAGGCCGCTCTGCACCGTGATGATCGGGCAGCGTGCGGCAAGCAGCGCATTGCAATCCTGCAGCGTCGGGAAGGCGGTCGCATCAAGGCCGGCAAGCGCCAGGTGCAGCGGTGCAAACAGCGGCGACTGCAGCAGCGCTTCCCTGTTCCATTCTGGTACTGGTGCCATGTTGATGAGTTTAACCTGAACCCGGCAGTTGGCAGATTCCGCATTGCATAACTGGCCAAGCTCGTTACAGGTTTATGCGCAATGCACCGCTATCTGCAATAAGCCGAATAATACTTGTTATCATGCTGCCGTCCAGCTGCAAGCTCAGGGAGCGGAGTGAATGACACAAGAGGCCGGCCAATTCGACGACTTGAAACGCCAACTGCTGATAACCGATACGCAGCCGAGGAAAAACACGTGGACAGATATCGGCGAGGCACAGGTTACCCACACGATTTTCGGCAGGGCCAGGGTACGTATCATCCGGAAAAAAGACAATATCCGCCGCGCATTGCTGCTGGCAACGCTGGCAGTGCTGGTGGCAATGGCCGCCATCTGGCAGGGCTGGACCGGCATTCGCCAAGTCGAGCCGCAGCAGAGCGCAGTCAATGAACCTGCCTCGAGCGGCGTAGCGCCGCTCGAGGCGCCTGCCATCCAGTCTGCACCCGCCCCTCTTCGGGATGTTGCGCCGCCAGTGCAAAACAAACCGGCAATGCCACTGCCAGCCGACATCAAGGCCCCGGCTACCGTTCAGAAAAGTGCGCCACCGCAACCGCCCATCAAGGCGCCCGAGCCAGTGGCTGCGAAACCGGCTATGGTCCAGCCCTTGCCAGCCCTCAAACCGCAGGCGTCCGCCGCCACGGCGGTTGAGCCTCCTCCCGGCAAGTCGCCCGCAGCAAGCAGCCTGGCAACCGATGCACCGGCAGTTACGGAAACCGACCGCTCCGAGCCGCCGTCTGCAAGCAGTCCGGCAATCGATGCGGCACCGCTTCCTGAATTCTCCCCGCCCCAATCACCCGCAGACGATCAGCAGCAAGGGGAAGCTGTTAGCGAGCCAGGCAAATGATCGAGTTTCATGCCGAGCCGCCAGCAGACACCTCAGTTATGCGATTGGGCCCTGCGTCAGGGCTGCCTCGAACTGCCCAATTGGCATCGGTTTGCCAAACAGATAGCCCTGATACTGGGAACAGCCCTTGTCCTTGAGAAACTGCTGCTGCTCTTCCGTCTCCACCCCCTCTGCAATGATTTCTAGGTTAAGGCTGGCTGCCATGGCGATAATGGTGCGAACAATGGCCTGATCGCTGTTGCTGGAGCCGAGGTTGCGGACGAACGACTGGTCTATCTTGAGCTGATCGAGCGGCAGCCGTTTTAAATATTGCAAGGACGAATAGCCGGTACCGAAATCATCCAGCGAGAACTGGATGCCTGTTTTTTTCAGGGCGTGCATGGTTTCGATGGCGTTTTCCATGTTCTCCACCAGCATGCCCTCAGTCAGCTCCAGCTTGAGCAGAGCCGGGTTTATCCCATGAAGTTTTACGGAAGCCTGCACTTGCGCCATGAAGCTGGCTTGCCGGAATTCCGTGGCGCTGACGTTCACCGATAAAACCAGCCCCCTGGTCAGGGCATTCCCTTGCCAGGCCTTGAGCTGGGCGCACGCCGAATCCAGCACCCATCGGCCGATGGGCAGTATCAACCCGGTTTCTTCGGCCAGCGGGATGAATTCTGCGGGTGATACCAGGCCGCGCTCAGGGTGCATCCAGCGAATCAGGGCTTCTGCTCCCAATGTGCGTAATGAGTTGTCCACCTGAACCTGGTAATACAAATGGAATTGCTTCAGATTAAGCGCCTTGCGCAGTTCGCCCTCGAGGACTGCGCGAGCGTTGATGGCATCCTGCATCTGCGAATCAAAGAAGCGCAAGGTGTTGCGCCCGGCCTTTTTGGCCTGGTACATGGCTATGTCGGCCTGTTTGAGCAGGTCTTCTATTGCATGTTCGTTGCCGTGGAACACGGTTGCGCCGATGCTGGATGTGCTGTGGTGTTCGTGTGATGCGAGCTGATAGGGCTGGTTGAGGGAGGTGAGTATTTTTTCGCCCAGGCCCTCGATCTGCGCCGCAGCTTCGATGGATTGCCTGCTCAGGCCTTCCAGCATTACCACAAATTCATCCCCTCCCAGGCGGGATACGGTATCGCCTTCACGGATGCAGGACTCCAGGCGGCGCGCAACCTGTTGCAGCAGCATGTCACCCGTGGTGTGGCCCAGCGTGTCGTTAAGGACTTTGAAGTGGTCAATGTCTATGAACATCAACGCCCCCGCCCGTCCATCGCGGCCACTGGAAGCCAGGGCTTGCTGAAGCCGGTCAATCAGCAGCCGCCGGTTGGGCAGTTGCGTAAGGGAATCATAGAACGCCAGATTCTTGATTTCTTCCTGCGCGGCCTTGCTCTCGGAAATGTCTATATGCGATCCGACATAATGGGAGACAGTCCCGTCCGCGCCCTTAACCGCAGAGATGGTGAGCCATTTGGGGAAGATCTCGCCATTCGTGCGGCGATCCCAGATTTCTCCCTGCCATTTTCCGGTTTTGATCAGGGTATCCCACATTGCCCGATAAAAATTCACATCATGGCGCCCGGACTTGAGAATGCGCGGCGTCTGCCCGGTCGCTTCCTCCGCGCTGTAACCGGTGCTCTCGATAAAAGCATGGTTGACCCTCAGGATCGTTCCATTGGTATCCGTGATGATCATGCTTTCATGTGACTCGAAGGCGACCGAGGCGATGCGGAGCTCGGTCTCGGTTTGTTTGCGGGCATTAATATCGCGTACGGCAGCCAGAATCACTTGCCGATTACCGATGGTGGTCAACCGAAGGCCCACTTCAACCCAGAACAGGTGGCCGTCACGGGCACGGGCAAGCCATTCGAAAATCTGCGGGCCATCGGTGAACGCAAGCCGGATTTTCTTTACAGCCTCGGCGGTTGAATAAGGCGGTACGCCTGAGCTAAGATCATCCGGGCCGCAGAGGAGCGCTTCTTCATGGGTATAGCCATACATTTCGCACATGCGCTGATTGACATCAAGGATCGCACCGGTTTTCGCGTCGTGAATGAAGATTGCATCGTTGGCTGTGTTGAATATCTCGCGGAAGCGGCTCTCGCTCTCAGATAGCGTCTGCTCGGCCTGCTTCTTTTTCCGGGCATTCTGGAACGCGGTAATCAATGTGGAGCAGGTGCTCAAGATGGGCTCCAGCCATGCAGCCAGTTCCTGTGTGTATCCCCCAGGGCGATTGGCGACACCGATCATGCCTATCAGGATTTCGTTCGAGAAAACCGGCAGGCCCATGAAGCAGTACATTGCCGGATGCCCTGGAGGCAGGCCGCCGGATCGGCGGTCGTTTGCCGGGTCGTTGGCAATCACCGTTTCGCCGGTAGTTAAAACTGCGCCAAACAATGTCTTGAGGTTATGGAACTCCAGGCCTTCCCTGGCTTGCTTTTCATACAAGGCGCGCGTTTCCTCGTTCCATGAAATATTGGTTATGGCATGCTCTTTCAGGTAGGGCGCCCCATCAGGCTTGTGGAACACTTCACCGATGAATCCATACTCGCTTTCCGTCAAGGAAAGCAGCACCTCCAGCAAAACCTCAAATGAATGCCTTGGGTTCGCTTCAACAATAAAGCGGGACTGAGCTTGCCGGATCGCGTCAAGCATCAGCCGCGCGTTATCGGAATCGTTGCCTTGTTGGCTCACCTTGATCATCCTTGTCACATAGCCCGGGCAAGTATCGGCGTAACCAGAATTTATTGTCAACAACGGTTCATGGCCCCACCATTCCCCGTACAATATGCCGCTCACCATGGCCATCATCTCCTTCCCCGACAGCCCCTGGCGTCTGCACCAGCCGTTTGAACCGGCGGGTGATCAGCCCATGGCCATCGCGCAACTGGTGGAGGGTATCGAGGATGGCCTCGCGTTCCAGACGCTGCTCGGTGTAACCGGCTCCGGCAAGACATTCACCATGGCCAACGTCATCGCGCGTACCGGGCGGCCCGCGATCATCATGGCGCCGAACAAGACGCTGGCGGCGCAGTTGTATTCCGAGCTGCGCGATTTCTTTCCCGAGAACGCGGTGGAGTATTTCGTCTCCTACTACGACTATTACCAGCCCGAGGCCTATGTGCCGTCGCGCGATGTGTATATCGAGAAGGATTCCAGCATC
>JACRAQ010000092.1 GCA_016213335.1 Nitrosomonadales bacterium | reverse complement strand
CAGCGGCGGCATGATCCCCCGGGAAACGGGCATGGTGATCGGGATGCTGATCGTGCTGACCTACACCACCTTCGGCGGCATGTGGTCGGTGGCGCTGCTCGATTTCGTGCAGATGACGGTGATCATGTGCGGCATGCTGTTCATCGCCTGGCTGGTCAGCGGCATGACCGGCGGGGTGGGCGCAGTGGTCGCGCACGCGGAAGCGGCCGGCAAGCTGGATTTCTTCCCCAGGGGCGACTACACGCAGTGGGTGCCGTTCATCGGGGCGTGGCTGACCATGATGCTGGGTTCGATCCCGCAGCAGGACGTGTTCCAGCGCATCACGGCGGCGAAGAACGAAAAGACAGCGGTGCGCGGCTCGGTGCTGGGCGGCTCGCTGTATTTCCTGTTCGCCTTCGTGCCAATGTTCCTGGCCTATTCCGCCACGCTGGTTGACCCCAGGATGTTCGGCGAGCTGCTGGAGCAGGATTCGCAACTGGTGCTGCCGACGCTGATCCTGCAACACACGCCGGTATTTGCGCAGGTGATTTTCTTCGGCGCTCTGCTCTCGGCGATCATGAGCTGTTCCTCGGCAACGCTGCTGGCGCCTTCGGTGGCGTTCACCGAAAACATCCTCAAGCATTTCATCCTCAAGAACATGACCGACCGCCAGTTCCTGCTGGCGATGCGCATCACGCTGTGGGGCTTCGGCGGCGTGGTGCTGACGGTGGCGCTGAATTCCGAGCTGAGCATTTTCAAGATGGTGGAGAGCGCCTACAAGATCACGCTGGTGGCGGCGTTCGTGCCGCTGGCTTTCGGCCTGTACTGGAAGCGCGCCACCACCCAGGGCGCGCTGATGGCGATGGCGTTCGGGCTGGCAACCTGGGGCATGTGCGAAGTGTTCGAGCCCTCCGAGGTCTGGCCGCCGCAACTGGTCGGCCTGCTAGCGAGCATAGCCGGCATGGTCGCCGGTTCCCTGCTGCCCAGCGTGGTGGGCAAGCCGTTGCCGCAAGAACCGGAACACGCGGTGCTGCACCATCACGCCGCCAGCCATACCGATCACGTGGCGGAGCACCCGCACCATCACCCACCGCACCATGGCGGGCATTAACGGCGGCTGTCATGTTGCTGACACAATTCTTCCATACCATCGGAGCATTTGAATAAGTGTAACGGAGGAACCGTGGCGGCAACTATCCTGCTGGTGGAAGATGAGCCCGCAATACAGGAGCTGCTGGCGTTCAACCTGGCGCAAAGCGGCTACCGCGCGATCCAGGCGCTCGATGCCACCAGCGCCATGGCGCACATCAACCGCGAGCTGCCCGACCTGATCCTGCTGGACTGGATGCTGCCCGATGTCAGCGGCGTGGAACTGGCACGCCGCCTGCGCGCCGACAGCCGCACGCGGGACATTCCCCTCATCATGCTGACTGCGCGCAGCGACGAACGCGACAAGGTGATCGGGCTGGAATCCGGCGCGGACGATTACCTCACCAAGCCCTTTTCGCCGCGCGAGCTGATGGCGCGCATCCGCGCCGTGCTGCGCCGCCGCGCGCCGCATGCGACTGACGAGACGGTATCGGCGGGCGGGCTGGAATTGTCTGCGGCCACGCACCGCGTCAGCGCCAATGGCGAGGCGATTGATCTGGGACCGACCGAATTCCGGCTGCTGCATTTCTTCATGACGCATAGCGGCCGCGTTTATGGGCGCTCGCAATTGCTGGACCAGGTGTGGGGCGACCATGTGTTTGTGGAGGAGCGCACGGTAGACGTGCATATCCGGCGCTTGCGCAAGGCACTGGAGCCTTCCGGTTGCGACAGCCTGATCCAGACGGGGCGCGGGAGCGGGTACCGCTTTTCGCCAGACTGAGCCGCACAATGCGCCGTTCCGGCGGGGCGACCCCCCGGGCGCACCCGCAAAACCTGCCTTGCCGCGCTGACGCACGCCGTATAATGTCGCAACACAACCCGAAAAATGATAACCGTGATTGATTTCTGGCGTCGCGCGCTGGTATTCCCGTTTGCACTGTTGCTGGTTTCGCTGCTGCTGTGGGCGTTGGCGGGCGCGCTGCCCGCTGCGCTGTTCTTCGGTGTTTTTCTGCTGGCGCGCCTGGTTTTCCACCTGCGCCAGCTCGGCTTGCTGGAATACTGGCTGGCCGACCCCGAAGGACGGCCGGCACCGGATGACACGGGCTTGTGGGAGGAGGTCTTCGCGCGGCTCAACCGGATGATGCGCCTGAACCGCGTAGAGCGCGCACGGCACAATGCCGCGTTGCAGCACATGGAACAAGCCACTTCGGCATTGCCGGAAGGCGTGGTCATGCTCGACGAGGCGGATCATATCGAGTGGTGCAACCCGCTCGCCGAGCAACATTTCGGCCTGGACTGCGTGCGCGACATCGGGCAGCAAATCACTTACATGGCGCGCCAGCCCGAATTTGTGCAGTATCTGGCGATGCGCAATTTCAGCGAGCCGCTGGTGTTGCGCGGCGCGCGCCAGGACGGGCTGACGCTTTCCATCAAGCTCATTCCCTACAGCGGCAACAAGAAGCTGCTGATCAGCCGCGACAATACCCGATTCGAGCGCATCGAGACCATGCGCCGCGATTTTGTCGCCAACGTGTCGCACGAGCTGCGCACCCCGCTGACGGTGGTGAACGGTTTTGTCGAAACCTTGCACGACATGCCCAGCCTGGAAAACGACATGGCGCGCCGCGCGCTGCATCTGATGGGCGAGCAGACGCAACGCATGGAACGGCTGGTGAACGATCTGCTTACCCTGTCCAAGCTGGACAACGCGCTGAATGCGCTGCAGGAGGAAAAAGTGGACATGGCCGCGCTGCTGCGCGCGCTGTACCATGAAGGACAAGCGCTGAGCGGCAACCGGCACTCCTTGCAGCTGGAGCTGGAGAGCAGCTGCGCGGTGCTGGGCAACGCCGAGGAATTGCGCAGCGCTTTCAGCAACCTGGTATCCAACGCCATCCGCTACACGCCGCAGGGCGGCGAAATCATGCTGCGCTGGTGGGAGCAGGACGGCCAGCCGGTGTTCAGCGTGCGGGACAGCGGCATCGGTATCGCGCCACAGCATATCCCGCGCCTGACGGAGCGCTTTTATCGCGTGGACCGCAGCCGCTCGCGCGAAACCGGCGGCACGGGTTTGGGGCTGGCCATCGTCAAACATGTGGCGAACCGGCACCAGGCGCGGCTGGAAATCGCCAGCGAGGAAGGCAAGGGCAGCACTTTCAGCATCGCCTTTCCGGCGAAGCGGCGCTTGCCGTTGCCCGAGGAGGAAGCCAGTGCCTGAGCCCGGCACGATCCGCGCCAGATGTGCGCAATTAGCCCCGCTGCGGCGCGGCCGGCATGCGATACTCCGTGAAACATGTGTCCTTATTTGGTAGAATCCGGCCCACTTTGGGCGGCGCACGTATAATCGTGCCCGCTTGCCGCGAGTATCTCGGGAAACACCATTCTTATGAAAATGCTTAACCGTTTGAAGCTGTATCTCGCTTTATGTGCCGGCTCGCTGTTGCTGGTTTTTACCCCCGCAGCATTTGCCGACGAAATCCAGGACATCAACAAGCTGTTCCGGCAGGGGCAGCAAGAGCAGGCGCTGGGACGGGTGAATAGCTACCTTGCCGGCAAACCCAAAGACGCGCAGGCGCGGTTTCTGAAAGGGCTGATTCTCACCGAACAAGGCAAGTCCGGCGATGCCATCCGGGTTTTTTCCGGCCTGACCGAGGACTATCCGGAGCTGCCCGAGCCCTACAACAACCTTGCCGTGCTGTATGCCAGCCAAGGCCAGTACGACAAGGCCAAGATCGCGCTGGAAATGGCGATACGCACCCATCCCAGCTATGCCACCGCGCACGAGAACCTGGGCGACATTTACGCCAAGATGGCAAGCCAGGCATATGACCGCGCGCTGCAGCTCGACCGCAACAACGCCGCCACGCAAACCAAGCTGGCTCTGATAAAAGATCTGTTCTCCGGCGCCGCCAAGAGCGGCAAACCCGGCGTAGCGCCGCTGACCGAAGCCGCAACCGTTGCTGCACCCCAACCGGCGGCGGAACCCGCACCCGCTGCCGCTGTTGCCGCACCGGCGCCAGCGCCTGTCGAGGAAAAACCGGCCGCAGCCGCACCAGCCCCCAGCGTGCCTGAACCAGCCGTGCCCGCAGCAAAACAGGCCGCCGCCATAAAACCGACCGATGGCAATGGCAACGAGGTGCTCAAAGTTGTCCGGGAGTGGGCCGCCGCCTGGTCATCCAAGGATGCGAAACGCTACCTCGCATTTTATTCCGTGGATTTCAGGGCGCCTGGCGGGGAAAAGCGCAGCGACTGGGAAGCGCAGCGCCGGGAGCGCATCGCCGGCCCCAAGACCATCAGCGTTGGTATCAAGGATGCCCGCGTCAAATTCAGTGACAGCACCCACGCCAGCGTGTCGTTCAAGCAGATCTACCGCGCCAGCCACCTGCATAATGTTTCCAGCAAGACGCTGGTAATGGTGAAGTCCAGCGGCAGCTGGCTGATTCAGGAAGAGCGTTCCGGAAAATAGCAGCATGCGCATCTTTCTCCTGTTGCTCGCCCTGGCTCCGTCGCTTCATCCGGCACACGCCGGGGAGCGCGGCGGCGCGCCCGGCTCGCGCGACCTGGAAGCGCTGCTGGTGGAAAGCATGCTGTCAGTTTCCAGCAGCAAGCTGGATACCGCGCTGAGTGAAGTAGACTCGCTGCTCAAGATCAACCCCAAATTCAAGCTCGCGCAACTGATACGGGGCGATGTGCTGCTGGCGCGCGCGCGCCCTCTCGACACGCTGGGCAACGTGCCGGGCGCGGAAGAGCGCCTGGAAGATTTCCGCGATGAGGCGCGCGCGCGCCTGCAGCGTTTCAACGAGCAGCCGCCCACCGCGCTTGCGCCAAAATTCCTGTGGCAGCTCAACGAGCAACAGCGCCACGCCATCGTGGTTGACACCAGCAAGTCCTCGCTATACCTGTACGAAAACGTCAACGGCCAGCCGCGTTACGTGGCGGATTATTACATCAGCACCGGCAAGAAAGGCGCCGAGAAGATTGCCGAGGGGGACCAGAAAACCCCGCTCGGCGTCTATTTCGTCAATGCCAGCCTGCCCAGGAGCAAGCTCACCGATTTCTATGGCAGTGGCGCCTATCCGCTGAGCTACCCCAACGAATGGGATCGCAGGCATGGCCGCAATGGGCACGGCATCTGGTTGCACGGCACGCCGAGCGATACCTACAGCCGCCCGCCCCGCGCCAGCAACGGCTGCGTGGTGCTTTCCAACGACGACCTGGAAAGTCTCGGCAAGGTGTTGCAGGCCGGTGTCACCCCGGTCATCATCACCAGCCAGATGGACTGGAGCGGAGAGCAGGATCAGGCCGAACGTGCCGCGCTGTTGCGCGAGATCGAGCAATGGCGCGCCGACTGGGCTAGCCTCGACACCAGCCGCTACCTCGAACATTACGCGCAGAATTTTTCCAGCGGCGGGATGGATTTTTCCGCTTGGGCGCAGCAGAAGAAACAGGTCAACGCCGCCAAGTCATGGATCAAAGTCAGCATTTCCAATATCAGCGCATTTGCCTACCCCACCCAGCCTGGCTTGGTGGTTGTCAGTTTCGAACAGGATTACTCCAGCAGCAATCTGTCCAACCGCATGAAAAAGCGCCAATACTGGATGAAACACAACGACCGCTGGCAAATTGTTTATGAGGGCGCGGCCTAGTCCGCCACGTTTTTTCACTCCAGAGGAACCCGCTATGATTTTGAAACACGTATCCGCGCTATTTATTCTTGGCTCCCTGCTATGTTTCAATGCGCAAGCCGCAACAGATTCCCAACCCACCGCAAAAAAAGGAAAGCACAGCATGGTCAGACTGCATACCAACCACGGCAATATCACTATCAAGCTGAATGCCGAAAAAGCTCCGATCTCGGTCAGGAATTTTCTGGATTATGTGAAAAGCGGTTTTTATGACGGCACCATTTTCCATCGCGTAATAGGCAATTTCATGATCCAGGGCGGGGGTTTTGAACCCGGCCTGAAACACAAAGCGACCAAGGCACCGATCCAGAACGAGGCGGCGAACGGCCTGAAAAACAACAACTACACCGTCGCCATGGCGCGCACCAGCGACCCGCATTCCGCCACGGCGCAGTTTTTCATCAACGTCAAGAACAACGATTTTCTCAACTACCCGGGACAGGACGGCTGGGGGTACGCGGTATTTGGCGAAGTGGTGGAAGGCAAGGAAGTTGTGGACGCCATCCGCAAAGTCAGCACCGGCTTCCGCAACGGCTTCCAGGACGTGCCAGTGGAAGACGTCATTATCACCAAAGCGGAAGCGCTCCAGTAACCCAGGCGATGCCGGCCATTTGTTGCGGCTTTGCCGTATAGAAAACGCATTGCAAAGAGATTGTTTTGTGAAGAATGCGCCACGATGGGCTGCCGCATTCTTTTGGGGTAGCAGGCATAGTTGTTTCCTGCCTTCATGACACACACTCTGTTTATTTCCGACCTGCATCTCGGCGCGAATAAACCGCACATCACACAGCTTTTCACGCGCTTCGTGCAGCATATCGCTCCCAAGGCGGAAGCGCTGTACATTCTGGGTGACCTGTTCGAGTCCTGGGCGGGTGACGATGATCTCGATGATCCGTTTCACCAGCGAATAACCCGCTTATTGCGCGCCTTGGCCGACAGCGGCACGCGGTTGTATATCATGCATGGCAACCGCGATTTCCTGATGGCTGAAAAACTCGCCGGGGCATGCCGCGCCTCATTGCTGGGTGACCCGGCATTGCTCGATCTGTACGGCACACCGACGCTGCTCACCCACGGCGATACCTTATGCACCGGTGATACCGATTATCAAAGCTATCGCAGCCAGGTGCATGAGCCAGCCTGGCAGCAGCAGTTTCTGGCGCAGCCGCTGGCACAGCGCAAGTCCCTGATCGAGCAACTGCGTTCGCACAGCGAAAACGAAAAGCGCCAAAAAAGCGGCGAACTCATGGATGTGAGCGATGCGGCGGTGGCTGATTTGTTACGGGAGTATGGTTATCCCCGCCTGATTCATGGCCACACCCACCGGCTCATGCGCCACCGGCTTGCGGTGGATAACCGGGACTGCGAGCGCTGGGTGCTGGGCGATTGGCTTGAAACGGGGAACGCGTTGCGCTGCGACGCTACAGGTTGCGACTGGCTGACAAGTTCTTGCCCGGCTTGAAGCTTCCGTTCGCCGGGCAGCGGTCATTACCTCCGATAGCCATTCAACACATCGAAGGCTTCTTGTTGGGTAAGAAACTTGCCCTTTTCAACATCGTAGTAAGCGTGTTCCTTGGTTTTTTTATTCTCCATGCGTATCACGACATAGTCAGTTGGAATTTCATATAAAGAAGCGCTGCAAACCGGGCTCCAATCTTTACCCACATTAAGATTAACCATGATAAATTCCTTTCAGCAATAATCCTGCGGCCAAAACACATAGAATAATGAGAGGAACATACTCCCGCCACGGCAGTTTTCTTTTCTTTCCAATGGGCTTCAGCCTGAGAGTAGTGTCCCGCTCATCCCGAAGCACGCCGTTGTGATATCTCATTTCCTCACCTGTTTCCGCCTTGCGTGTGCACACATTAGCAAGAATCCGGGAAGCAACCCAAATCCATATGGCAGCCACACGCAGGCGGGACAAATGGGATGAAAAGCGGGATGAGTGGTGAAATTCCGGTGGCAAACGGCAATACAGAGCAGCAGCTCTGTGATATCGGGATGGAAGGCAATCAATCCAGCTTGTACGCAATCACCGTGCCAGCATAATACATATTATGCAATCAACAGGTTAGAGAAGTGTGCGGCTGTTGACCTGACGTTATTGCGCGCGGGATGACCAATTTCGTCACTGCAACCAGACAGCCTAATTGAACGGTGAAAAAAATTTCACCTCAATTCATCGCCCCTGCTGCCGATAAAACCCATCAGACAGCATTCCAATATTTCGCTAATTCCCGCAGAATAGCTTGAGCTCTGGAGCAACTTGCTCCTCATGGTGATGCCAAACACTGGCCAGAACATATACAACAGGCAACATGAACTGTGACTTTCGTGAACTACACAAATAGCGCCGGCAAACTGGATGACCGTTTGGCTCAGCTGGATCCCACGGGGGAGGTTTATCTCGATGATCCGGCGGCAGTCGAGAGCGCTATCCGCTCTATCCTGGATCCGCTTTACTCCAGCGGCTACGATGTTTCGCTGCTCTCGAATGCAATCCGTGATCTGGTGAATGCATACCGCGGCAGCTATCCAGGGTTGCTCAGCAGCGATACGCTTTACCATGATCTGCGACATGCGCTTGAAACCGGCTTAACTGCTGCACGCCTGTTTGATGGCTACGCAAAATCCCTGGCGCCGGACAGCCCCGAGCACTTCAATGGAGACCATGCTTTGCTGGCGGTGCTCCTCGCCTTGTTCCACGATATCGGGCTGCTTAGGCGCGAAACGGAGAGCCACCTTTTTGGAGCGGCGCTGACGCCGGTCCACGAAGAACGCGGTGTCGAGTTCATGCGCCAATACCTGTCGCGGACCAAACTTGCCCATCTTGCGGAAAAATCCGAGCTGATAATGGCAACCAAGCTTGTATTCAGCATGCCGCACACTTGGAGCATACCCGACCGGAAACTGGCCGGTATGGTGGCATCGGCCGATTTGCTGAGCCAGTTCTCGGATCGCTGCTATCTGGAAAAGTGCCGCGACTTTCTATTTGTGGAATTCAGCGCTTTCGGACTCGCCGGCAAAACGGACAGCCCCTACCCCGACAAGGAAACCTTGCTGGCCATGACACCCGGTTTTGTTTCCAAGATTCTCCATCAGCGGCTCGAGGATGAATTTGCAGGCGAATACCATCTGATCAAGCTCCATACCGGCGGCCCAAATCCTTGGGAAGAGGCCATCCAGCGTAACCAGTCATTTCTGGAAAACATCCTGTCCACCCACGATTTTGCACGCCTGCGGCGGCAGCCGAAAATTTTCAAGTAAACATCCCCCTGCTGAACCTGTGGTTTTCCAGCCAGAATTATTCTTTCCGTTGACGCCGGTCAACCCGAAAGCAGGCAACCGCGCCGGCTATTGAAAATTAACGCCGCCCCCCAATGTAATGCCCTGCGGCAACAGTGATAAACTGTGCGTCGCAATTTCTGTATCTTCTTAGGAGAAGCTATTAATGAAACGGATTTTCCTTTTCATTCTGACCAACCTGGCCGTGCTGGTCGTCATCAACATTTCCCTGCGCCTGCTCGGCGTAGACAGGGTGCTGGATCAGAGCGGTGCCATCAACTTCAACGCGCTGCTGGTTATGTCAGCGGTGATGGGTTTTGCCGGCTCCCTGATTTCGCTGTTCATGTCCAAGTGGTCGGCAAAGCGCATGGTAGGCGCGCAGACCATCACCGATCCGATTGACCCGACCGAACGCTGGCTGGTGGAAACCGTGCGCAGACAGGCAAATGCAGCGGGTATCGGCATGCCGGAAATGGCAATTTACGACGCACCGGACGTGAATGCCTTCGCCACTGGCTGGAACCGCAATGCCGCGCTGGTGGCAGTGAGCACCGGCCTGCTGCGCAACATGAGCCGCGACGAGGCGGAAGCCGTGCTGGCCCATGAGGTCAGCCATGTCGCCAACGGCGACATGGTGACGCTGGCGCTGATCCAGGGCGTGGTGAACACGTTCGTGATTTTCTTTGCCAAACTGTTCGGCCTCCTGGTGGATCGCGTGCTGCTCAAGAACGACGGGCGCCACGGGCGCGGTATCGGCGCCTTCGTCGCCGAAATGGTCGCGCAAGTTGTATTGGGTGTGCTGGCCAGCGTCATCGTCATGTGGTTCTCGCGCCAGCGCGAATTCCGGGCCGATGCGGGCGGCGCCAGCCTTGCCGGGCGCAACAAGATGATCGCCGCGCTGGAGCGGCTGAAAATCAACCACGAGCAGGCCACCCTGCCGGAAAAGATGGCCGCCTTCGGCATCTCGGGCGGCAGCGGGTTTTCCAAACTGTTTATGACCCACCCGCCGCTGGATGAGCGCATCGCGGCGTTACGCGCCGGGAATTAAGCCGGGCCGGAGCAACAGGAAAGGCTTGCGGTGCCGCAAGCCTTTCCTGCCTGAGGGTACTCTAAGAGGGATTCAGAGCGACCCGCTTGATTATGCCGAATGTTATACTCGCACTTGATTTTTACCTGACCATGAGGATGCACATGAAGCGCTTTTTGATGTTATTGACAATCATCCTGACCAGTCTTTCGCTGTTTGCGGCAAACGCTGAAGCCAGGCGCTTCGGCGGCGGCGGCAGCATCGGCAAGCAGCGCACCATGAGCCCTGAGCAAACCCAGAAGGCCCCCGCTACGGCCCCTGCGCCTGCCACACCAAATGCGGCACCGGCTTCGCCCGCCCCGGGTGCTGCGACAACTACCCCGCCGCAAGGCAACAAATGGCTCGGCCCCTTGGCAGGCCTGGCAATTGGTGCGGGCCTGGGGGCGCTGTTTGCCGGCAGCGGCCTGGGCGGGGCGCTGGGAGGCATCCTGATGGCGCTGCTGGCCGCAGGGCTGATCCTGTTCCTGATCGCAAAATTCCGCAAACCGCAAGCACAACCCGCCATGCAATACGCGGGGAGCGGCGCACCTTACATCCCGCAACCCGAGCCCATTCAGGCGCCAGCCGGAGGCAGCCCGGCTGGAAGTGCTGGCAGCGCGCCAGCCGGAAACATTCCCGACGGCTTCCCGGTAGAGGCGTTTCTGCGTAGCGCCAAGACCTCGTTCATCCGCCTGCAAGCGGCAAACGACCGCAAGGATCTGGACGATATCCGCGAGTACACCACGCCGGAAATGTTCGCCGAAATCTCCATGCAGATACGGGAGCGCGATAGCGCGCCACAGAAAACCGATGTACTGGCAATCAACACCGCGCTGCTGGAAGTGGTTTCAGATAGCGATCATTCCGTCGCCAGCGTGCGCATGAGCGGCCAGTTGCGCGAAAACAACGGCACCCCGGAGAGTTTCGATGAAGTGTGGCATGTCCAGAAAAACCTGCGGAATGAAAAATCGGTGTGGCTGCTGTCCGGCATTCAGCAGATCGCGTAACTTCGCTCGCATGGTTATCTGAAAAATACCCTGGCCGCCGGTTGATTCGGATGCTTACGGACGAAAAGCCGGCCGCTTCAGGCTCACGGCCGGCTGGCTAACCCGCTCCCGCCCCAAGTGATGCGACTGCTACGCCTGCTAAAAATAATCTTTGTGGTGCTGCGCTTCGGGCTGGACGAGTTTCTGCTCGCGCACGCGCGCACCCGCTGGCTGCTGACGCCACTCAATTTCCTGCTGTTTTTCCGCGATACCTCCGCGCCGCGCGCGGAAAGATTGCGCCTCGCGCTGGAAAGCCTGGGGCCGATTTTTGTCAAATTCGGCCAGCTGCTCTCGACGCGGCGCGACCTGCTTCCCTCTGACATCGCCGACGAACTCGCCAAACTCCAGGATCAGGTGCCGCCATTCCCCTCCGCGCAGGCGGTTGCGCTGCTGGAGGGCATCTATAAAAAGAAGCTGTCCGGGGTGTTCCGCAGCTTCGACGAAACACCCATAGCCAGCGCTTCGGTAGCGCAAGTGCATTTTGCCGTGCTGCCGGACGGGCGGGATGCCGCTGTGAAAATTTTGCGGCCCGGCATCACGCGCATCATCTCCCACGACGTTTCGCTGCTCGACATCTGCGCCGGACTGATTGAAAGCTGGTGGGAGGATGGCAAGCGGCTCAAACCGCGCCTGGTGGTGGAAGAATTCAAGAAATATTTGCACGACGAGCTGGACCTGATGCGCGAAGCCGCCTGCGCCAGCCAGTTGAAACGTAATTTTGCCGACTCCGATTTGCTGGCCGTGCCGGAAGTATACTGGGATTGGTGCACCAGCGAAGTGATGGTGATGGAACGCATGAAAGGCATCCCAGTCAGCCGCGTGGACACGTTGCGCGCGCTGGGCATAGACATTCCGAAACTTGCCGCCAATGGCGTGGAGATTTTTTATACGCAGGTGTTCCGCGACGGGTTTTTCCACGCCGACATGCATCCCGGCAACGTGCAGGTGGCAACGGATGGGCGCTACATCGCGCTGGATTTCGGCATCATGGGTACACTCACCGATACCGACAAGCATTATCTCGCGCAGAACTTCATCGCTTTTTTCCAGCGCGATTACAAGCGGGTTGCCGAAGCGCATATCGAATGCGGCTGGGCGCCCCCTGATACCCGGGTGGACGAACTGGAAGCGGCTATCCGCGCGGTATGCGAGCCGATCTTCGACAAGCCGCTACGCGAGGTTTCCTTCGGGCGCGTGCTGTTGCGCCTGTTCCAGACCTCGCGGCGGTTCGGTATCGAGGTGCAGCCGCAGCTCGTGCTGCTGCAAAAGACGCTGCTCAATATCGAAGGCCTGGGGCTGCAGCTCGACCCCGAACTGGATTTGTGGAAAACCGCCAAGCCCTGGCTGGAACGCTGGATGAGCGAACAGGTGGGCTGGCGCGGCTTCCTCAAGGCCATGCGCCGTGAAGCGCCGAACTACGCCACCCTGCTGCCGCAGCTGCCGAGGCTGTTGCACCAGCGCCTGAACGCCCCACCCGGCGGACAGACTGAGGCCGTATTGCGCGAACTGGTGATCCAGCAGCGGCGCAGGAACCTGTGGCTGATGCTGATCGCCGTGTCGTCGCTGGCGGCGTGCGGACTGTTGTGGCTCCAAGTGGCCTGATCTGCTGTAGGCGAGAGCCGGTATTACCCGGCCAGCATTTTTCCCGCATCGAAAAACCCGCTGTCGGCCAACTCCACTGTCAGTGCCTTGTATTCTGCGGCGCCTTGGCTGTGCGGAGCGTAAGTGAACACATCCTTGCCGTGCATGGGGCTGGAGGCGAGCGCCACGTTCTCGCCGATGCGCGTGTTGCAAACCAGTTGCCCATAGCGCTCCTTGAGCTTGTCGAAAATCTCGTAAGAGAGCCTGCGCCGGTGATCGAAGCGGGTGACCACGATGCGGCGCTCGAATGGGCGCTCGAGCCTGGCTTCCAGCGCGCCGAGCGCGGCATCCAGGCGATGCACCCCTTGCAGTGAGAGGAAATCGGCCGAAACCGGGATCAGCACCCGGTCAGCGGCAAGCAAGGCGTTGAGTGTCAGCACCCCCAGCATCGGGCAGCAATCTATCAGGATGGGCTCGCCGGTCAGCGCCAGATCTTCCAGCAAGCCCTGCTTCAGCAAGGTGGCTGCCTTGGGGTCGCTGCCGTATAGCGCATCCACCTTGGACAGCCCCAGCGTCGAGGAAATGATTTGCCAGTTTCCGCTGGTGTCGCGCAGCAATTTGGCGAGCGGTGTCCGGTTCTTGAAAAAAGCCAGGATGCCCGCTTCCGGCGCGGCAGCATTTTTCAGGCCGCAAGCCAGGCTCAAGTGGCCTTGCGGGTCCATGTCAATGGCAATAGGGTGGCGCTGCATCATGGCCAGCGCAGCAGTAAGATTCAGGCAGGTGGTGGTTTTGCCCACTCCGCCCTTCTGGTTGAAAACAGCAATGACCGCCATGCGGGGGCAGATCCAAGATTAGATGCAGATTTGCTTCAAAACTCGCGCCGAACCGGCCACTTCACAAACCGCGCGCCTCCACCGTGGCAGATCTGGCGAGATTTCCTGGCTTGTGGTTTCGGCCGCCCTACGGGCTTAACTTGCTGCGCAAGCTGGCTTCCATCGCAAGCCACGCGCTAAATCCGTCACTCGACGGTAACGGATTTGGCAAGATTGCGTGGCTTGTGGCTTCAGCCGGGGCGTTGCCCCTTAACGTTCGCTACGCTCACGTCAGCTTTCGCCGCAAGCCGATGAACCATCGCAACAAAGATGGATGATTATTCCACCGTTACGGATTTTGCGAGGTTCCTCGGCTTGTCAACATCGGTTCCCTTTTGCAGCGCCACGTAATATGCCAGCAGTTGCAGCGGGATGGTGTGCAGAATAGGGCTCAAATACCCGGCGTGTTCAGGCATTTGCATGAGATGCACGCCATCGCTCGAATGCAAGCGCGTCCCCGCATCGGCGAACACATACAGCTCGCCGCCGCGCGCGCGCACTTCCTGGAGGTTGGATTTGAGCTTTTCCAGCAGCGCATCGTTGGGCGCCACGGCGATAACCGGCATGTCCTTATCCACCAGCGCCAGCGGTCCATGCTTCAACTCTCCTGCAGGATAGGCCTCGGCGTGGATGTAGGAGATTTCCTTGAGCTTCAGCGCGCCTTCCAGGGCGATCGGGTAATGCATGCCCCGCCCCAGGAACAGGGCATGCTGCTTGGCGGCAAAATTTTCGGCCAGCCGCGCGATATCGCCTTCGAGTTTCAGCACGGCTTGCGCGGCGCTCGGCAGATGGCGCAACTCGTGCAAATGCCGCTGCTCTTCTTCCGCGCTCAACCTGCCGCGCTGCTTGGCCAGAACCAGAGTCAGCAGAAAAAGCGCGGCCAGTTGCGTGGTGAAAGCCTTGGTGGATGCCACTCCGATTTCCGGGCCGGCGCGCGTCAGCATGCGCAGCCTGGACAGCCTGACCAGCGCGCTTTCCGGCACGTTGCAAATCGAGAGCGTGTGCGTATGCCCCATCGCTTTGGCGTGGCTGAGTGCGGCCAGCGTGTCGGCGGTTTCGCCCGACTGCGAAATGGTCACGACCAGCGTTTTCGGGTTAGGCACGCTCACGCGATAGCGGTATTCGCTGGCAATTTCCACGCTGCACGGCAGCCCCGCGATCTCTTCCAGCCAGTAACGCGCCACCAGGCCTGCATGGTGGCTGGTGCCGCAGGCCAGAATGAGGATGCTGTCAATTTGAGAAAATGCGGCGGCCGCTTCTGCGCCGAAAATGCCTGGCACCAGCGACTGGCTGTAACACACGGCTTCCAGCGTGTCGGCCAGCGCCTGCGGCTGCTCGAAAATTTCCTTTTGCATATAGTGGCGGTATTCGCCCAGTTCCATGCTGTCGCTGCTGAGCGTGCTGACATGCACAGGGCGCTCCACCGCTTCGCCGCTCGCGTCAAAAATGCGGTGGCTGCGCAGGTTGACTTCGGCTACATCGCCTTCTTCCAGATACACCACATTCCGGGTCACTTCCAGCAGTGCCGACACGTCCGAGGCGATGAAACGCTCACCGTCGCCCACCCCCAGCAACAGCGGGCTGCCCCTGCGCGCGCAAACCAGTTGCGCGGGGTTATCTGCGGCCACCACGCCAATGGCGTAAGCACCCACCAGCTCGGCAAGCGCCGACCGGGTTGCAGCCAGCAAGCTGTTGCCGCGCGCATAGTGGCTGTGGATGAGGTGTGCGATGACCTCGGTGTCGGTATCGGAAGCGAATTCGTAGCCCTCGGCGCTGAGGCGCGCACGCAGAACTTCGTAATTTTCGATGATGCCGTTGTGCGCCACCGCGACCAGGCCGCCGCTGATGAGCGGATGGGCGTTGCGCTCGCTCGGCGCACCGTGCGTGGCCCAGCGCGTATGGCCGATGCCGAGCTGGCCGCTGGAGCGGGCGCTTTTCGCCGCCAGCTCCGCCACGCGCCCGGTACTGCGCTCGCGCTCCAGCCGGTTGTTGTTGACCACCACCAGCCCGGCCGAATCGTACCCGCGATATTCGAGCCGCTGCAAACCCTGCAGCAGGATGGGCACGACATTGCGTTGCGCTACTGCGCCGACGATCCCGCACATCTTATGATTTCCCTTTGGTTGGCCGCTGCCAGCCCGGCACCGTGGCCTGTTTGGCGCGCGACAAAGTCAAGGCGTTTTCCGGCGCGTCGCGCGTGATGGTGGAACCGGCGCCAATTGTGGCGCCGCGCTTGACGATTACCGGCGCCACCAACTGTGTGTCCGAGCCGATGAACACGTCGTCCTCGATGACCGTGCGGTGCTTGTTTGCGCCGTCGTAATTGCAGGTGATGGTGCCCGCGCCGACATTGACGCGGCTGCCCACGCTGCTGTCGCCGATGTAGCTCAGGTGATTGGCTTTGCTGTTCGCCGCGATGTCGCTGTTTTTCACCTCGACAAAATTGCCGATGTGCACCCCGTCGCCCAGTTTGCTGCCGGGGCGGAGCCGCGCGTAGGGGCCGATGCGGCAATTTTCGCCGATTTCGGTTTGAACGATGTGGCTGTAGGGTTCGATATGCGTGCCGGAAGCAATGCGCGCGTCGCGGATCACGCTGTAAGCGCCCACTCGCACTCCATCACCGAGATTCACTTCTCCCTCGAAAATGCACCCGACGTCAATCGCTACGTCGCGCCCGCAAGCCAGCGTACCGCGCACATCCAGGCGTGCCGGATCGGCCAGAGTGGCGCCCTGCTCCAGCAGGCGTTGCGCCTGCTCGCGCTGCCAGATACGCTCCAGCGCAGCCAGTTGCACCTTGCTGTTGATGCCCAGAATTTCCCATTCGTGTGCGGGCTGCGCCGTATGTACCGCGATACCTTGCTTGACTGCCATGCTGACTATATCGGTGAGGTAGTACTCACCCTGGGCATTATTGTTCCGCAACTTTGCCAGCCACTCGCGCAGGTATTGGGTGGGTGCGAGCACGATGCCGGTGTTCACCTCCCCGATTTCGCGCTCCTCTGCCGTGGCGTCCTTCTCCTCGACGATGCCAAGCACATCGCCCTGAGCATCGCGCACGATGCGGCCGTAGCCGGCCGGATTGCCCAAGTGGATGGTCAGCAGCACCAGGCCATCGCCCGCCGCCTGCTGCATCTGGTGCAAAGTATTGCGCTGGATCAACGGCACGTCGCCGTACAGCACCAGAGTCCGGCTCTCGCCGGCAAGATGCGGCAGCGCCTGCTGCACCGCGTGCCCGGTGCCGAGCTGCGGCTCCTGCAAAACAAACCGGGCGGCGTACCGGCTCATCGCCTGCGGCACCGCTTCGCCGCCATGCCCGTACACCACGCAAATCTGTTGCGGCTGGAGCGAGACCGCACAATCCAGCACGTGCTGCAACAACGGGCGGCCGGCAAGGGGATGCAGCACCTTGGGTAAATCCGAATGCATGCGCTTGCCTTTGCCGGCAGCGAGAATGACGATGTTCAGCGAATCCATGTCCAGCTTCCTGAAGAGTGCGGAGTATAACCAAAAGCGGCCGGGTTGCGGAATGATTGAGGCTGCCCGGAATGCAGCTATGGGAATTGCTGAAGCCTGGGCGCGGCCAGACAAGCCAGGAAGATTTAGAAGTTGGCCACCCCCCGTGCCAGGCGGCGAAGCAGGCAAAACATCACCAGACACCACAAGGAAAGGGCCACCCATAGCATGACGTGAGAAACCCAATGCAGCGGCTCAAATTCTGCAGCCAGCGCGAGCCGGAAGCTGGTTACGGCATACATGCCGAGAGGGAATACGATGCTCCATTGCGTGGGCTCGTAGTGCAGCGGGATGCGCCTGATAAAATGCTTCCAGTACCCGATGACAACCAGCAGGGGAATCCACCAGGTAGCCCACGCCCAGGAAACAAGGGCCACCATGTCCACTATGGGGTGGAAAGCAACAAGAACCAGCTTGGTCGGATAGGATAAAGCCAGTGCGCTGCTGGCGTTGGCGCTGATGGCCGCTGCTCCCATGATGACCCACATCAGCGGGGTGTAGTCATCATCGCTCATGTCCAGAAAGAAAATACGATAGCAAAACAGGGTCACGAAGATGCCGTAAAGAATCAGCCCGATCCCCCACAACATGTAAATTATCACCATCATGTGGTCGGCATAATCTCCCAGATGATGAACAACATTCAAGCCGTGCAGAACCAGCGACTGCGTACCGACTATGCACATCAGCCAGCCGCCGTGGACAACGCTCGCCTTGCGTTCGGCATGGCGCAGTGTCAGCACGCTGAAGCTGCAATGGAGCAGCGCCGACCAGACAAGGAATGCGCAAATCCAGCACGCAAGCGCCAGATTGGTCAAGGCGTGAAGATCAAACAGCGTTCCGGCGATATTGGTGGCCGCAACAAAGGAAAAAAAGAAAAAAGTTGTGCGCGGACTCAACAGATCGGTCCATACGTCTTTCGGGAACAGCAAGAACCGCAAGGAATACAGCCCGGTCAGTACGCACCATGAAAGCAGCGTAATCACGTACATCACGTTTGACAGCCCCGGCATCTCGAGCATGCCCAGCGCGATAGCGATGATCCCCGTCGCCATGGTCAAGGAAAAATACCCGGGGTACAGATTCTTTAACCACTCCAGTTTGGCGGTGCCGGAAACCATGTCAATTCCTCGCTCAGAATAAACTCGCTACCATCAGGTTGATGCCGGAAACGGGCCGCCGGAGCTTCCGCAACGCCATCCCGATCTTCGCCCTCCCGGCAAGGCATCTCCGCCCGCGCAACACTGCGGCTACTTCAATAGCGCCCGGGCGCCTCGCCTTGCCAACGCGACGGCCGCGTAAATTGCCAGCAGCGGGTCGAGCAGATAATCCCATAAGTTGCCGGATTCGTGCCAGCCGATGGCCCACGCGAGCACGGCCAGCGCAATCGGCAGCGCCACCCAGAACAGCCCCCGGAAACAGGCTGCCAGCGCCAGCAGCAACAGGCCGCCCACGAGCCACGGGCTCCCATAGCCCAGCCGGTAGGGATCAAACAAGCCAATACCCAAGGCCATTGGATACAGCCACGCTGCGGCCAGCGCAACCAGAAGCAGCAGCGCCTGTCGGCCTTTCCCACCCTCAGAATTGCGGAAAGAAGGCGCACTGGATTCACCCTCCGGCATAGGCGCGACCATAAAGCGCGTGAGCGCCAGCGCCAACAGCAACAGTGAGATGATACTCAAGTCTCCGGTCGCGCCGCGCAGATAGCCAGCCAGCGGCAATCCGCCGAAAGGAATGAGTGCCGCGACGGCCACGCCACCCGCCAGCAAAATACGCCGGGATTTCTGGATGCGTGCCACGCCGGGCAAGCGGGTGGCCGCTGCGGCCAGCACAATGGCGCCGCCCGCCAGGCCGGTCAGATCGGTGAAGGCAATCACGGGCTGCCTGCCTGCATGCGCTGATCCAGCCATGCTCCGGTAAACGTGACGTGCTTGATAAAACTCCGGTTCCAGGTATAGACGAGGTGGAAGTCGCCGCTTTGCGCCCGGATCAGACAGGGGTAGGAGAACTCGTAGCGGCAGCCCTGCCCCGCGCATACCTGGCGCCTTGCCGATTCGGCATACGCGCCCGCATCGGCAGCTTGTGCCCCGGCCTCCCTGGCCAGTTGTGCGGCTGCCTTGAGGAAGGCGGGCTCATCCGGCGGCTGGCCGCGCATGGCCGACTGGTCTTCGAGCTGGTAAACGGTTTTCCAGTGGTTGCCTCCATCCGCCGAAACCATCAGCGACAAGGCGTCGCGCCCGGCTTCCTGGTTGTTCAGCACGGCAAGGAGGCGGCCGTCCGGCAACGCAATTGCCGCCAGTGCCGAGTTGGGGTTAGCCAGCGCGGACTTTTCGGGCGCGGTCCAGTGCCGCCCCCCGTCGCGAGTGGCGACAGTGATTACACGGCGGGGCGCTGTTGCGCCCGAGTAGCGCATCAGCGCGAGCGCTTCGCCGGAATTTCTTACCAGCACCACCGGCTGGAGCGCGCCGCCGCCACCCGCGCTCAGGCGCTGTTTGTCCAGCACTACCCCGCTATTATCGAGGCGCACAATCTCGCCAAATTTGGCAATGAACTCGTGATATACCGGCAACCCGATGGAACCGTCGCCATAGAGGAACGGCGCGCCCTTGACCAGCGTGCTGATGTTCAGGAATGGCGAGGTAATCAGCCGCCGTGGCGGACTCCACGTTTCACCTTCATCGCGCGAAGCCAGCGCCGTGATGGAGCTGCCTGCCCAGCCGCCCAGCGTCACCGTCACGTAATACAGCCACAGCGTGCCGTCCGCCGCGCGGCCCGCCACCGGATTGCCCAGCTTGCTGATATAACGGTGCAGTGACAGTTGCGTGCTCTCGCGGGAGGCCACGGTCTGCTCCGCGCCCCACGACCCTTTGGCCGGATCGAATACCGCGCTGCGGATTGCGACATCGCGCGCGCCTTCGCGGCTGCCCGCAAACCAGAAGGCGCGGATGCGCCCGTCCTTCAGCTCGATCGCGGAAGCGGCATGAGTTTGCGTGTGCAGCATGGAGGAAGCGAAGCGGCTCTGAAAAGACGGCTCGCCGCTGTGTGCCGCCGTTGCGGGAGGAGCCTGAAAGCCTGCAGCGGCAGGTTGCCCGGACACTTTGGCGAACCCGGCGCCGAAACATGCCAGGATGACACAGCCTACCAGCAGCCGGCCTGGCAGCGGGGCACCGGACATTTCAGCGGCACCCTTCGTTCGCGGGAATGGGTGCGATCTTCTGGCTGGTTTCCGGCGCCTCGATCAGAAATTCCTTGACGAACAGGTGCTCGAACACTTTTCCGTGCAGGAACATCTCCTTCATCTCCGCCGTGCTCTGGCGGCTGCGCATATCCAGGCGCTGGCCGAGTATCTTGCAGTCCGTGCAGGCAGGCGCGGTTTTTTGCAGCGGCATCTGAATGGCGAACAGCGGGTAGCGCTCGGCCAGTTGCGCGTCCGTCAGCCCATGATCGTCGCGGTAGCCGTGGGCCTTGGAGCCAGGCAGGATAAAACGGTAACCCTCGTCCTTGGCCCTGAAATTGCACGGCGTCCACACATCCTTGCCGCGCGCCTGTTGCTGTACGGTAGCATCATACGTGCCGAGCGGGCCATCGAAGGGCCGCATGAAAGCAGCCAGCGAAAGCAGCACCAGGATCACCACCACGCTGACAACCGGGCGGGTGAGCTCCGGCCGGAACATCGCAAGGAGCGCGAGCGCTCCCGTACCGGCCAGCAGCAGCCAGTAAGCCAGGGGGTAGAGCCGGGCGTTGCCCAGTTCGTGTTGCAGGCGTACCGAGAAGAAAGCCAGCACCGCGATGACGCCCAGCGCAACGGCAAGGCTGACGACAAACGCCTTGCGGCTGATGCGATGCCAGTTGAGCGCGCACAGCACGGCAATGGCCGGCATGGAAGCCAGCAGGTAGCGGCTGGAGCGCTGACTGGGCAGGGCGAAAACGACAAACAGCGTGATGACCCAGAGCCACAGCAGCTTCTCCCAGTCTTCCATCTGGTGGCGGCGCTTGAAGCCGAGGTAAAACAACGCCGCCACGGGGAAGGCCAGCAGGCCCGCGTTGGAGATGAGCGCCAGCGCGAGGCTCCACACGCTGGACGTGCCCCATAACAGCTTGCCCAGATAGCTGGTGTTCTGCGGATCGAACTTGCCGATGTTTTCCCCGACCACGAATTCTTTCCAGATCGCCAGCGGATCCGGGTCCAGCGCGAACCACAGGCCGAACATGGCAAGCGCCACCACCGAGGTGACGGTAACCTTGACCGCATCCTTCGCCAGGAATGCCATCAAGCGATAGTCGCGGTAATGCAGGTACCACAGCGACAGGGCGAGGCCCACCGGCATCAGCAGCGCGAATGATTTATACAGCAGGCCGAGGCCGATGCTGATGCCCAGCAGGACCGGCGCGATGAAGCGCGATTCGAACGACGCCGGGCGCCAGTACAGCAACGCGAAAAACGGCAGGAACAGCCAGAAAACCTCCGGGGGGTTGGTCAGGAAAGGCCGGCCGTAGCGGTAGGTGTTGAAAAAGGCGAGAAAGGCGAGCAACCCCAGAAAGCCGGTTTCCAGCTGGCGCGACAGCTTCCATCCCAGCAGGAACACCATCAGGCCGGTGAGCAGGGTATAGATGACACTCGGGTAGCGCAAATGCCACAGCGTCCAGTCCTGCCCCCAGTTAGTGGAGGCGATGCCCTGCCAGAACAGCAGCGGCGGCTTGGTATTGCGCTGCCCGATCAGTTGCGACTGGAGCGGGAGCAGCTTGCCGCTGTCTGCGGTAAGGCGGGTGATGTGCTCGTAAGGATATTCGTCGCCGTTCTTGGGAATGTGGTCGCTGTCGAGGCCATAGAAATAGGTAAAAACGGCGAGCAGCGTGGCAAATATGTACCAGGCCAGGCGCAGGCGGGATTCGGTGGGTTGGGCGGTCATGGCTTTTCGTTGAGCACCTTCGCCCGCTGTTCGGCAGATGGAGCATGGTGGTGCGGTTGCGCGCGCAACAGCTTCAGGCGGCCAAACGTCCAGATATCGTTCAGCACAAAATTCAGGATGCTGGTCATTGCTATTGCGATCAGGTTTGCCATCAGATAGTAGAAATGCACGGCGAGCAAATTGGTGAAGACTGCCTGCAATGCGATGCTGAGCCAGCACGACAGCATATACTGCCCGAACTGCACGATGATCGGCCTGCCATAATGCTGCTTGCGGTCGGCCCACGTCCATGCGCGGTTCCAGCAGAAATTATTCAGCGTTGCGATAAAAATCGCCAGGGCAAGCGCCAGGTTCAGCCGCAACTCGGGTGATTGCACATCGGCAAAGAGATGCTCGCGCGCATAGTAGAGCAGCCCCAGGTTGACCACGGTGCCGGAGGCACCCACGATGCCGAATTTCAGGAAACGCCATGACAGCACGCGGCGCAGCAGCGAAGCGATGGAAAGCCTGATGTTAAGCGCCGGCTTCATGCGATCGTAGTATGAAGTTCGCGCAGCGAGTCGTTTGCCCCCAGCCCCCTATCCAACTTTCCCCCGGAGGGGGAAAGGGCGATCGCCCCCTCTCCCGCCGGGGGAGGGTTGGGGTGGGGGAAGCGGGTTGCCGCCGCAGCCTCGAATATTTCGCGCACCTTCGCCATCACCTGGTCCGGCGTAATCCGTTTCAGGCACTGGTTATCGCCATCACAGGGCGAAGAGCGGTGGTTGTATGCGGTCAGGCACGGCGAACAGGACAGCGACGCGAAAAAACCGTGGCTGTTTCTTGCCAGCGAGCCGTACAGCATCGGCGTTTCCGGGCCAAAGAATACCAGCGAGGGGATCGGCGTGAGCGCCGCAAACTGGCCGGGGCCGCCATCGTTGGTTACCAGCAGCGATGCCCGGTGAAACAGCGCCAGCAGATGCCGCACCGATTTCGTGTACCCGGTCAGGTCTACACAATGCGGGCTTTGGCAGTGCGCCACGATGTCCTGGCCGTATGGTTTGTCCTCCTTCAGGCCGATCACCCCGACCGCGCGGCCATCGCCCAGCAGGCTGGCACAAAGCTGGCGGTAATTCTCCAGCGGCCAGGCGCGAATCGGCAGGATGCCGCCGCTGGGATAGACCAGCACCAATTCTTTTTCCCTGATCTCGGGAAAATCATCATGCAACTGCGCGAAGACCTGTTGCAATTCGCCGTCGGCAAAATTCAGGGAAGGGGGGATGATCGCTTCCGCAGCAGGCGCGCCCTTTGCCGTCGGCACCGACACCGACTCTATCGCTGCGGCCATCGTCAGAAACTGCTGCGACAAGTGGCGGTAGGGGTTGTACAGCACCGGGCGGTTGATGAAGGAGCCGCGATAGAGCCCTTCCTGGGTGTGGCGGTGAAATCCCACCCGTACCGGCGCGCCGGAAAGGTAGGAAAAAATGCTGCTCACGCGCGAGAACAGCTCGCAATCTATTACCGCATCGAACTTGAGGGCGCGCATCCTGCCGATTGCCGCCAGGCTGTCCCGCGCAAAGCCCGGCAGCGTGCGGTCGTTGATCGTCAGCACATTTTCCCTCGGGATCACTTCCATCAAATCCAGCACCTCGCGGTTCTTGCCGAACAGCATGACATGCAGCGAGGCATCGGGATAGCGCTGCTTCAGGTGGGCGAACATCGGGTGCGCGAGCACCAGGCTGCCCATTTCCGAAAGCAGGATCACCAGAATCCGCTGCGGCGGGGCAGGGTGGGCTGCGGTTCTGAAAATATTGCCGAAGCGGTTAACCAGAGAGAGCAGCGCGCAGATCGGTACGCCCGCGAGACGATCAACCGCGCGTTGGAATTTGATGTTCAATGGGCTTCCAAAAGTAAGCGCCCAGCGGCCGCACAGGGCTGCCGCCAAGCCGCAGCATTATCGGGTAAAGCCCCGTTT
>JACRAQ010000091.1 GCA_016213335.1 Nitrosomonadales bacterium | reverse complement strand
TTTCGGCCCGGTGACGCGTGAGCTGCGCACCGAGCGTTTCATGAAGATCGTGTCGCTGGCCCCCGAAGTGCTGTAAGTGCTGACAAGGAAAAATCATGCGCAAGATCAAAAAGAACGATGATGTCATCGTCATCGCCGGGAAGGACAAGGGCAACCGCGGCAGCGTGCTGAGTGTACTTGGGGATCGCGTGCTGGTGAGCGGCATCAACAAGGTCAAGAAGCACCAGAAGCCGAACCCGGTAAAGGGCGAGGCCGGTGGCATTGTGGAGCGGGAAATGTCCATCCACATTTCCAATGTGGCCATTTACAACGCTGCGGCGAAAAAAGCTGACCGCGTAGGCATCAAGATGCTGGAAGACGGGCGCAAGGTGCGCATTTTCAAGTCCAGCGGTGAAGTGATAGGCGCTTAAGGAGTAAGCATGGCTCGTCTGTTTGATTATTACAAAGACAAGGTGGCGCCCGAACTGATGAAAAAGTTCGGCTACAAGTCAGTGATGGAAGTGCCGCGCATCGAGAAGATCACCCTGAACATGGGGGTAGGCGAAGCGGTGGCCGACAAGAAGGTGATGGAGCACGCCGTGGGCGATATGCAGAAAATCGCCGGGCAGAAACCGGTTGTGACCAAATCCAAGAAATCCATTGCAGGTTTCAAGATCCGCGAAAACTACCCGATCGGCTGCAAGGTCACGCTACGCAGGGCGCACATGTACGAGTTTCTGGATCGCCTGGTGACGGTGGCCATACCACGCATCCGCGATTTCCGGGGGTTGTCCGGCAGAGCATTCGACGGTCGCGGCAACTACAACATGGGCATCCGGGAGCAGATCATTTTCCCGGAAATCGAGTATGACAAGATTGATGCGTTGCGGGGCATGAATATCACGATCACCACCAGCGCGAAGACCGACGCGGAAGCACGCGCTCTTCTGCTGGCGTTCAAATTTCCATTGAAGGGCTGAGGGCGAAATGGCCAAAATTGCTATCATCAACCGCGACCAGAAGCGTCGCGCCACGGTAAAAAAGTTTGCGGCCAAGCGCGCCGCGCTGCTGGCGGTTGTCACCAATATCAGGCTGGGCGAGGAAGAGCGGCATGCCGCCCGGCTGAAGCTGCAAGCGCTGCCACGCGACGCCAGCCCGGTGCGGCTGCGCAACCGCTGCGCGCTGACCGGCCGCCCGCGCGGCGTGTTCAGCAAGTTTGGCTTGGGCCGCTCCAAATTGCGTGAAATCGCGATGCGCGGCGAAATTCCCGGTGTGATCAAAGCAAGCTGGTAAGGGTGAATCTATGAGCATGAGTGATCCGATCTCCGACATGCTGACGCGCATACGCAACGCGCAGATGGCGGAAAAAACAACCGTTGCGATGCCTTCCTCGAAGCTCAAGGTGGCGATCGCCAAGGTGTTGCAGGACGAGGGTTATGTGGAAGGGTTTAACGTTTCCAGCAACAACGGCAAGCCCGTGCTGGAAATCGGCCTGAAGTATTACGCCGGACGCCCGGTGATCGAAAAGATCCAGCGCGTCAGCCGTCCTGGTTTGCGCATTTACAAGGGGCGCAATGACATTCCAAACGTGATGAACGGCTTGGGCATTGCCATCGTGTCCACTTCCAAGGGGTTGATGACCGACCGCAAAGCGCGCGCCAGCGGATGTGGCGGCGAAGTACTGTGTATCGTCGCGTAACGGGGTAGCCATGTCCAGAATCGCTAAAAATCCTATCGTGTTGCCTGCCGGTGTCGAGGTGACGCTGGCCGACGGCGAAGTTTCCGTGAAGGGGCCGTTGGGCACCCAGAAGCAGGCGTTAAGCCGCGATGTGACCGTACACCGCGAAGGCGCCCAGTTGCAGTGCAAGGCCGCCAGCGGCTCGATGCAGGCAAACGCCATGTCCGGCACCGTGCGGGCGTTAATCGCCAATATGGTGGTGGGCGTGAGCAAAGGTTACGAGCGCAAGCTGGCTCTGGTCGGGGTTGGCTATCGCGCCCAGGCTGCCGGAGATACGCTTAATCTGACCCTCGGTTTCTCTCATCCGGTGGCTTATAAAATGCCAGCCGGGGTTACCGTGGCTACGCCGACCCAGACTGACATCGTGCTGAAAAGCGCCAACAAGCAGCAGGTCGGGCAGGTTGCCGCCGAGATACGCGCGTTCCGCGGACCTGAACCCTATAAAGGGAAAGGTGTGCGTTACGCCGACGAGGTGGTCATTCTGAAAGAAACCAAGAAGAAATAATTGAGGCAATTATGTTGAACAAGAATGAAGCGCGCCAGCGCAGAGCACGCAAAACCCGTGCCCGCATAGCTGAGCAAAAGATAGACCGCCTAGCGGTTCACCGTACCAACCTGCACATATATGCGCAAGTGATTTCCGCCTGCGGCAGCAGGATATTGGCCAGCGCTTCCAGCCTGGAAGCGGATGTGCGCAAGGAATTGGCCAATGGCGGCAACGCCAAGGCAGCTGCGGTGGTGGGCAAGCGTATTGCCGAGAAAGCCAAAAGCGCGGGTATCGCGACGGTGGCATTTGACCGCGCCGGCTACAAATATCACGGTCGCGTCAAAGCGCTGGCCGAAGCTGCGCGCGAACACGGCTTGAAGTTTTAACCGGGGGTAAATGATGGCTAAGGCGCAAGGAAAAGTTCAACAGCCCGAAGATCGCGGTGACGGCCTCATCGAGAAGATGATCTCGATTAACCGTGTGACCAAAGTCGTGAAGGGCGGTCGCATCATGGGTTTCGCTGCATTGACTGTGGTGGGCGATGGTGATGGCCGGATCGGCATGGGCAAGGGCAAATCCAAGGAAGTGCCGGTGGCGGTGCAGAAATCAATGGATGAAGCGCGCCGCAAGATGGTCAAGATAAGCCTCAAAAACGGCACCTTGCACCACACGGTCATCGGTCGCCACGGTGCCGCCAAGGTGTACATGCAGCCGGCTTCGGAAGGTACCGGGATTATTGCGGGCGGCGCGATGCGCGCCGTGTTCGAGGCAGTGGGCGTGCATAACATCCTGGCCAAATGCATCGGGTCGAGCAATCCATACAACGTGGTGCGGGCTACCTTGAATGGCTTGCAGGCGCTGAATTCTCCGTCCGAAATTGCCGCCAAGCGCGGTAAGACCATAGAAGAAATCACGGGGTAAACATGGCGCAGACCAAAAAAATCAAGGTAACGCAGATCAAGAGCGTGATCGGTACCAAGGAGTCGCACCGTGCATGCGTGCGCGGGCTGGGCCTGCGCCGACTGAACCAGACCGTGGAGGTGGAAGATACCCCGGCGGTGCGTGGCATGATCAACAAAGCATATTACCTGCTCAAGTGGGAGGCGTAAGTGCGGCTCAATCAAATTAAACCTGCTGCGGGTTCCAGGAGCGCCAAGCGCCGCGTTGGCCGCGGGATAGGCTGCGGCTTGGGAAAAACCTGCGGCCGCGGCCACAATGGCCAGAAATCCCGTTCTGGCGGCTTTCACAAGGTCGGCTTTGAGGGTGGGCAAATGCCGTTGCAACGCCGTTTGCCAAAGCGCGGCTTCGTTTCGCTGACGCGCAACGACAGCGCTCAGGTACGCTTGTCCGATCTGGAAAAAATGCCGGTGGATGAAATTGATTTGCTGGCGCTGAAGCAGGCGGGTGTAGTGCCCGCTACGGCGTTGACAGCCAAGGTGATGAAGGCCGGCGAGATCAAGCGGGCGGTCAGACTGCGCGGGCTGCTGCTGACCAAGGGTGCGCGTGCAGCAGTTGAGGCTGCCGGCGGCAGCGTCGCGGAGTAAGGAAAGCTTGGGCGCTGCGGATAATAAAGGTGCGGGCAAGGGCAAATATGGCGATTTGAGCCGCCGCCTGTGGTTTTTGCTGGGCGCGCTGGTGGTGTATCGCATCGGGGCACATATTCCGGTGCCGGGCATAGATGCCGCTGTATTGGCCGATCTGTTCAAGTCGCAGAAGGACGGAATTCTGGGCATGTTCAACATGTTTTCCGGAGGTGCGCTGTCGCGCTTTACGATTTTTGCGCTGGGGATAATGCCGTACATCTCTTCTTCCATCATCATGCAGCTCGCGACAATTGCGGTACCGCATCTGGAGCAATTGAAGAAGGAAGGGGAAGCCGGGAAGCGCAAGATTACCCAGTACACGCGCTACGGCACACTGGTGCTGGCGCTGTTTCAGGCGTTCGGCATCTCTGCGGCGCTACAGGCGCAACCGGGGCTGGTGCCGAATCCAGGCATGATGTTCCAGCTTACGACGGTCATTACCCTGGTGACCGGCACACTGTTCCTGATGTGGCTGGGAGAGCAGATCACTGAACGCGGTTTGGGTAACGGCATTTCGCTGATTATATTTGCCGGTATCGCAGCGGGGTTGCCCAGCGCAATCGGCAGTACGCTGGAGCTGGCGCGAACCGGCGCTTTTTCCATCCCGCTGGTGCTGTTCCTGCTGATCGGGGCGATAGCGATCACCGCGCTGGTGGTGTTTGTCGAGCGCGGCCAGCGCAAGATACTGGTTAATTATGCCAAGCGCCAGGTTGGCAACAAGGTGTACGGCGGGCAGAGCTCGCACCTGCCGTTGAAGCTGAACATGTCGGGCGTGATACCGCCGATTTTTGCTTCCAGCATCATCCTGTTCCCGGCGACGATGGCGGGCTGGTTTGGCAGCGGGTCGGGCATGAACTGGCTGAGAGACATCAGCGACAAGCTGTCTCCGGGACAGCCGATCTATGTGCTGCTGTATGCGGCGGCGATTATTTTCTTCTGCTTCTTTTACACGGCGCTGGTGTTCAGCCCGAAAGATACGGCGGATAACTTGAAGAAGAGCGGTGCGTTTTTGCCTGGAATCAGGCCGGGCGAGCAGACCGCGCGCTACGTCGAGAAGGTAATGATGCGGCTGACGCTGGTCGGCGCGGTGTATGTGACGCTGGTATGCCTGGTGCCGGAGTTTCTGGTAGTCAAGTGGAACGTGCCGTTTTATTTCGGCGGCACGTCGCTGTTGATCATTGTAGTGGTAACCATGGATTTCATGGCACAAGTGCAGTCCTACATGATGTCGCACCAGTATGAAAGTTTGTTGAAGAAGGCTAATTTTAAAGGTGGGTTTGCTCGCTGATGTCCAAGGAAGATGTGCTGCAAATGCAGGGGGAGATTCTGGAATCCCTTCCCAATGCGACCTTCCGCGTGAAGCTGGAGAACGGGCACACCGTGCTGGGGCATATTTCCGGAAAGATGCGCATGCACTACATTCGCATCCTTCCCGGTGACAAGGTGACAGTAGAGTTGACACCGTATGACTTGACCAAAGGGCGCATCGTATTTCGTGCCAAGTAGTGTTGCGTATTTAGTGGAGAAAGCAAATGAAAGTACAGGCATCAGTAAAGAAAGTTTGCCGCAACTGCAAGGTGGTTCGGCGCAAGGGGATCGTCCGCGTGATCTGCAGCAGCGATCCGCGCCACAAGCAACGCCAGGGCTGATTGAACCGCCTTTGGAATGGATGGTATAATTTTCATTTTTTTAAATAATGGGGTAGCCGGATGGCTCGTATTGCAGGGGTAAATATTCCCAACCACCAACACGCCGTAATCGCCCTGACCGCGATTTATGGAATTGGCCTGACGCGCGCACGGAAAATCTGCGTCGCCACTGGCGTCAGCACATCCACCAAAATCAAGGATCTCACCGATGCGGAGATGGACAAGCTGCGCGATGAGGTCGGCCGGTTTACCGTGGAAGGCGACTTGCGCCGCGAAATTTCCATGAACATCAAGCGCCTGATGGACTTGGGCTGCTATCGTGGCCTGCGCCATCGCCGCGGGTTGCCGGTGCGCGGCCAGCGTACCCGCACTAACGCTCGCACCCGCAAGGGGCCGCGCAAGGCTATCGCCGGCGCCAAGAAGTAATTTACCGAGGATTTGAGACATGGCCAAAGCCAGTAGCACGCGAGTGCGCAAAAAAGTCAAAAAGAACGTGGCCGAGGGCATTGCCCACGTACACGCTTCTTTTAACAATACCATCGTGACAATCACCGACCGCCAAGGCAATGCCTTGGCGTGGTCTACCAGCGGCAGCAACGGCTTCAAGGGTTCGCGCAAGAGTACGCCGTTCGCGGCGCAGATTGCCGCCGAGCAGGTGGGCAAGGCGGCGCAGGAGTGCGGCGTGAAGAACCTCGAAGTACGCATCAAGGGGCCTGGCCCGGGCCGCGAATCGGCAGTTCGCGCCCTGAATGCGGCGGGCTTCAAAATCACCAGCATTTCCGACATCACGCCCGTGCCGCACAACGGCTGCCGCCCACCGAAGAAGCGCCGTATTTAATTTTAGGAGAGTGCCTTGGCTAGAAACCTTGATCCAAAGTGCCGCCAGTGCCGCCGTGAAGGCGAGAAGCTGTTTTTGAAAGGCGAGAAATGTTTTACCGACAAATGTTCGGTGGAGCGGCGCGCCTATCCGCCCGGCCAGCACGGCCAAAAGAAAAACCAGCGCATGTCCGATTACGGTGGCCAGTTGCGCGAGAAACAAAAGCTGCGCCGTGTCTACGGCCTGCTGGAAAGGCCGTTCCGCCGCATTTACCGTTCTGCAGAAATACAGCGCGGCATCACCGGCGAAAACCTGTTGCAGTTGCTGGAGTCGCGCCTCGACAATGTTTCCTACCGCATGGGATTTGGCGCATCGCGCTCTGAAGCGCGCCAAACGGTGCGCCATAACGGCATATTGGTAAACGGCAAACGCGTCAACATCCCTTCTTACCAGGTCTGCCCGGGAGACGTGATCGAGGTTGCCGACAGGACCAAGGCGCATTTGCGGATCAAGGCCGCGCTGCAGGCAGCCGAACAGCGCGGTTTCCCGGAATGGATCGAGGTTGACGCCAAAGCAATGAAGGGGACGTTCAAGGCCAAGCCGCAACGCTCCGAATTGCCCGCGACGATTAACGAGCATCTCGTGGTCGAACTGTATTCCAAGTAATCCACGCGGAGGCGGATATGCAAAAGAACGATTTTCTGAAACCCCGCATCATTGATGTGCAAAGAGTTTCCAGCACCCAGGCCAAGGTGGTGATGGAGCCGTTCGAGCGCGGCTACGGCCACACTTTGGGTAACGCCATGCGCCGCATCCTGCTCTCGTCCATGCAGGGCTTCGCGCCAACCGAAGTCAAGATTGCCGGCGTGCTGCACGAGTATTCGTCCATTGACGGCGTGCAGGAAGATGTCGTGGAAATCCTGCTCAACCTGAAGGGGCTGGTGCTCAAGCTGCACAATGCCAGCGAGGCTACCCTTACCCTGAAGAAGGAAGGGGCGGGCGTGGTCACGGCGGGCGACATCACCATAGATGCCGATACCGAGGTCATCAACCCGAGCCACGTCATCGCGCATCTGACTGCGGGTGGCAAGCTGGACATGGAGATCAAGATCGAGCGGGGGCGCGGCTACGTTTCCGCCATTTCGCGCCAGATCTATGGCGAGACTCGGCCGGTCGGCCACATCGCGCTGGATGCCTCGTTCAGCCCGGTGCATCGCGTCAGCTACGCCGTGGAAAGCGCGCGCGTGGAACAGCGCACCGATCTGGACAAGCTGATCATGGACATCGAGACCAACGGCGCGATTGACCCGGAAGAGGCGATCCGCCACGCGGCACGCATCCTGGTCGAGCAGTTTTCCGTGTTTGCGGCGCTGGAAGGCACGCCTGCTCCGGTCGAGAAGCCGCAAGCACCCAAGGTTGACCCGATGTTGTTGCGCCCGGTGGACGATCTGGAGCTTACTCCGCGCTCGTCCAATTGCCTCAAGGCGCAAAGCATCCATTACATCGGCGACCTGATTCAGTATACCGAAAACGACCTGCTACGCACCCCCAACCTGGGCCGCAAGTCGCTGAACGAGATCAAGCAGGTGCTGGCCGAACACGGCCTGTCGCTGGGCATGAAACTGGAAAACTGGCCTGCGGCTGTCGAGAAGTAAGAAAGGATAATCATGCGTCACCGTTTAGGACTACGAAAACTCAATCGCACCAGCAGCCACCGCTTGGCCATGCTGCGCAACATGACGGTTTCCCTGCTGCGCCACGAAGTCATCAAGACCACTTTGCCCAAGGCCAAGGAACTGCGCCGCGTGGCCGAGCCGATCCTGACTCTTGGCAAGACCCCCAGCCTGGCAAACCGCCGTCTGGCGTTCTCGCGTTTGCGCGACCGCGAGATGGTGGTCAAGTTGTTCGACGAACTCGGCCCGCGCTATGCAGCCCGCAATGGTGGCTACTCGCGCATACTCAAGTTCGGCTTCCGCAAGGGGGACAATGCCCCGATGGCACTGGTTGAACTGCTGGATCGCCCGGCCGAAGCTCAGCCGGTCGAGGTTGCTGACGAATAAGCGTGCTGCCACCGCATCAATAAACAAAAAGCCGGGCCTAGCCCTAGCCGTTTACTTAAAGTGTTGGGATAGTCGGCAATACAGCACAAAGCCCCTTATGTCGTAAGGCATAAGGGGCTTTTGCTTTGAACGTAGTTTCTCAAATATTTCCCACCAGGATTTTTTCTTGTTAGACAGTCTCAATCCGACCACTCTTCTTTAGCCAAAACAAGCAAGGTCTCTTTCCTTAGACGTCCAGCTATACGCACGCTGACACTCAGGAATTCGAAACAAGCGATCGTTTAGCAGCTTTGAAAGCGGCAGGTATTGGGAATGAATGGCTATCACGAATATTCCTTATGAATTCTTGCCGTGTGTCTGAGTTCTTATGTTGCTGTAGATTGTTGTAGGCAGTTTAGTCAGGGCACTTCAGCTTTGAGTTTAAACCAAAAATATATTTAACTGACATTGGGGCGCACAAGCCAAATATGCAGTGCATAAAACTCTGGTGTACAAGGCGTAGGCCGCTTGTGAATACTTGCGTAGCATGAGCTATGCAGTTTAGTTGGGTTAAGTGTGGCATTGCATTGAACACTCTCTGTTTTTGTGGCTTTTGCAAAGTAGCTTTGGAGCTCGGCAACTGGATTGCTGAAGTTTTCTGTCGCATAGCCGAGCATCAATCCATACCCCATTTGTGGTGCATAGCGGCCTGATACAAATCGGAACATTCCCTCAGCAACATATTCACCGCAACCATTGGTTTTGGAAACAAGCTTACACTCTACAAACAGGCCGGATTCTGAACGATCTTCATTATCGCCATACTTAATCATACGAAACGTCATATCGGGCATTTGGTCGTAGCTATCTGTCTTTGCGGTACTTTGTTTCCCGTCGCGGATTACATCCTGAAATGCGTTGGCTTTGAACCCCTTGATATCATCGCGTTGCAATTTGTAATTCAATATTTCGACCAGCTTGGTGCTAAGTTCGTCTTCGTCTAAAAGATCCTTTGATTGGAATTTATGCGACTTCATGTAAGGAAAAGTCTTAATTTCACCCCAGCAGACATGCATCGCATCGATGATTACCTTTAATCGCCGTGCATTCAGGGTTGACCTTACTGGATTGATGCTATTCCGTGGCTTGAAGAAAAAGAAATCATTTGTCGAGTTCTGGTCTGACGCGTGGGAGGTTACAGTGCTCATCACTCTTCTCTCTGGTCTGACCAAGCAATGATCATTGACGCAAGAAGCGGGGCACGAGAAGGCAACCACAAGCGTTGCAGGGCGATCTGTCCAAAAATATGCCACCCATCATTCGTCGTCGCCCAGACTTGGCCACTGGGGTACTCGGCTCTTACCAGATGTATCAGGCTTTCCTCATGCCGGTCTTTAATAACGTGCGCATTACTGCAGACTGTATCATCAGGAAGGCGCCACGCTAAAAAGCGCCACCCATTCATAGAAGGTGATAGATCATTGATGCTATGAAGTGAGTTGATATCAATAGAGTCCGGTGCGACATCGTTTATTTCAGCGCGAAGGCATTCGAGATATTTCTTTACCGTTGCTGAATCTACCCAATATCTTCCACTTTTTTTAGGTTTGCCGATTGGATAAGACACTGAAAGCGTATCTTCGATCAGTGAACATTCGTCGGAATTAAATCCGGCAAGACGCTTAATCCAGGCGTCTATCGACTGCAATACTTTGGATGCGGAATTTGCAAGACTATCAAATAGTTTGTTGACTTCCACTTCGCTGGTTAAGCCAGAAGCTATCGCCATTTCTGGACCGAGCATGGGCATCCCAAACATCTCATCGTCATTAATCACCCGTCTTCCATATGCAAACCGAGATGAGGTTAGAGTGTGGAAATAGCTGTAAAAAGAGCTATTGATCCACAAGCAGACGTACTTGGCAAAGAGCTCAGAGTTCTTGCTGTTTTGTAGAGGAACACCGATAAAACTGAACGGATATATCACCGGTACTTTGCCGCCATGCGGCGGCTTCAGAAGAAACGCACGAGCAGGATCCTTACGGTCTCCAGGTGCCTCACGCAGCAACAAGCTCAGCGGAGCATTGAAATATGAAAGGGGTGGCGTTGATCGGATTGCACGTTTTTCAAACGGTAGCAGTGATCGTCCGTCGATCATTCCTACATATCGGCCTTTCGCAGACAATTCCGATGTGCCTTCAGGGAGGTCGTCATACCACTCCGGGGTTCGCAAGCGAGTTTTCCCGCTTTTTAAGTCGCCCTTCTTCATTCCGCGAGCCGGTTGGGCTGCAGCAATTGCATTTAGACACTCACCCAGCGTGGTCATAGGCAAGCTGCGCGCATTATCAAATTGAATTGGCGGGCGCTTGGCGGTTTCATTCTCGATTCGGGCGAGGCACCGCTGCAAGAACACGAGATCCAGTTCGCACCCCTTGGCTAGAGAGATAATGGGGTTGGGCTGATCCTCTAACTGATCCAGTTTAAGGGTCACCGTTGCATTCGGATCCAGCCGTAGTTGGCGCCTGGCTAAAAGTGAAGGTTCAACAGTGGGGGTGAGAATCACAGTACGGTGATCCTTGGAAGGAATTTCGTTTCGACCAAACAAAATGCAGAACGGAGAATCAATGCCGGGCCAGAGCAACTTGTTATCGTCGGCAAATTCGCCAGCGTTCAGGATGCCATCCACTTTAATGCAAGAGAATAAAGCCTTCCGGGCTGAACTCCAGCCCCCACTCTGCTTCACAAGCAGCCGCTGGTGCATGACCAATGCAATCACTCCGCCTTTGCGCGCCCACTGTGTAGCCTTCCAGGCGAACGCCAAGTCTGGAACCTTGTCTGGGTGCGCGTAGCGGGTCGTTAATTGCGGAGCGCGCTCAGCGATACACCTACTGGCAAGCGACTCGGTCGCCTGCGTGAGAACCTGCTCAAAGCCTTTGGCACCTTTCCGGGAGGTCCATGGCGGATTGCCTATGACCACTGAGAAATCTTCGCCAACTGGCGCAGCTGCGCGTAAACTCCCAAGGTTGCTCGCGGCACTATCCTCTGGATCCTCTGTGGAGACATCGAACAGCACGTTGCCGAGCAGTTTTTTCTAGAATTTCAACTTCTTGGGTGGTAACGGATCGTTATCCAACTCAATCGCGGTGAGATAGAGTGTCAACGCTGCAAGGTTCAAGGCGGCTGGATTGATGTCCATCCCTTGTAACTGTCCATACAGAATGCTTCGAAGCTGTTTTGTATTTGGCCAGCAGCCATGGGCCAATGCATATTGGTGCGCTAATTCGCGGAAGCCCAAACCCAGAAAGACGGCGGCGCCGGCTGCAGGATCCAGCAGCCGCGCATCAGCTGCCGACCCTTTTTCAAGCCCTGCGAAAGCTTGCCGCACCATCATGCGGGCAATATGGCGCGGAGTGAAGTGGACACTGGCTTCCTTTGCTTTTTCCGGCGATCGGTGATGAGCGTAGTCTTCGTAGACCTCACTGAGGGTGCCTACCGGGATATGCGAAAAATCCAAACGCTCCCAAAGAGGCATCTGTCCATGCGCATCCGTGCGACTCATGATCCAACCTAGCGGATCCAGCGCTTGCTTTGAATGCCGCTGCAAGGATGCGAAATAGGCATCATAGGTTTTGCCATTTAGGGGGAGCGGCATAAATTCACCATTGAAGGTGTCATCAAGCCACTCGCAGGTGGCTGCCGCCTGAGTGGAACTGGCAAAGGCTGCTGCTCCATCGCCATCCAAAATATTCCAAAGTGCAGGCGCGCTAGCTTTAGAGAGAATCCCCCGGTCCAATAAAAAACGAGCAAACAGCGCCCGTCCGATTAATCCCAGCACTTCAAGCTGATCCGCATCGTTATCTTTGAGTCCTGAATTCTGGCATAGCGAACCCGCGACTTGCCGGACGCTAGTAACGAGCAAATCGCGCAACCTTTGCTCTTGATATCCGAAAGTTGGATCTGCCCACATCCCACCCTGCATATCGCCCAGGATTGTGCGGGCATTCATAGGGTTGGCGAGATCAACTTCTTGGCTAGCGGCCTTATCCAGACTGCAATGCCAGATGTGCGCTTTTGAGGTTTTGGCTGACGCCGGAAGCATGGAAAGAAGTAGAGCAGTTTCGCCACGGTTAGCCAAAAGACTGGCCAGCTCTCGTTCCTCATCTACCGAGCGAATGCCACTTCTTGCGATGTAGAGCAATGGGCTACCATCTTTTTCTACAACGGCCTGCACAGCGCCCGAGTGTGATCCTTGAATAAGATCTGAATACTCGAAGTTGGCGGCTGTAATCCCGTCTTCCGGTGCCAACCTCACCACCCGATCCTGAACGGCACCGATCAGGTTTAGCACGGTGTTCAGTGGATCTTCGGCTGTTTCGATTGATATGGTCACAAGGCCTCAGATCGTTGATATGGCGGCAGCGGAATTAAAAACATACACGATAATAGCATTGTAGCTATGCTACATGATACTTGTCAATAGTACATTTAATAATGTAGCATTGCTATATGTCATCCAAAGTAAACGCTGAAGCTGAGGCGAAGCAATTGAGCAAGCTCTTTGAGAGGCATGCTGCAATGTCACAGGCGGCGTTTGGCCGCAAGTATGGCCTAGGCAGTTCATCAATGGTGAATCAATATCTGAAAGCCAGGCGCACTCTTGGACTCCTTGCCGGAGTTAAATTTGCGACCGGAATGGGAGTCGATCTGCGCGCTATTAGCCCAAGGCTGGCTGATGAGTTAGAGTTGGCGCTAAAGGCTCTGCCGCAGGCACAAGCCAGCGCAGCCCAGTCGTCAGAATACGCGCGGGTGCAGTGCGTTGATATGCAGCTACAGGCAAATAAGCAAGGTTATAAGGCCACGCCACTGGGGGCGAGCGGAGCATTTATTGCATTTCGGCATGATTGGCTAAAAACTAAATGTTTAGTTAGCGCGCGCCTTTTGGCGGTGCAGGTGAATGACGATGGAATGAAGCCGACCGTAGCCAGTGGTGATTTAGTTGTAATCAATACTGCCGACAGAAAATTGGATGATGCTGTGGTTTTTGCGGTTAATTATGAGGGGGATTTGCGTATCCGCCGTCTTGTGCGAGATGCGGGGACTTGGTGGCTGTATTGCGACAACCCCGATGCGCAGCGCTTTCCGAAAAAACAGTTTATCGCTAAGCATTGCTACATATTAGGCAGGGTCGTCCATAGGCAAAGTGAAACGATTTAAAGGGCTTTGGAATCCACCCACCCCATCCATAGATTTAGTTAGGCGAGAAGCTAATTATGTCATCCATGCAGACCTTCTTTTTCGCCAACCCCAACCGCATCGCCGGCGTCTTTTTATCCTTACCAACAGCGACGTAGTTGTAGAACACCCGAAATATCATCAGCAGCTTCATCGCTACTTCTGGGTTGTATGGACTGTAGCCAAACCATGAACACCCTTGTGCGCTTGATGTGGTTATGGGCCGCTCGAATAGCGATACCCGCCGCCGCAACTGCATGAAGAAACGGTCAATGGAGTGCAGGCTGGCCTTTGAATACAGCCTGGCAAGATGATCTGCGGCATAATCACCGTAGTCAGTCAGGTAACAGATTGCCTTTTCCGGCTCACTCATGCTGGGAAACGGATGCAGCAGCCAGCGATCGCTCCACTTGCCGATGGCAGCCATGTTAAGCAGCCGATTTTGAATTAACTGTATTTCAACTTCGCTGTCCTTTAGTCCCGGATGGTTGCTTTTGGCAATATCAAATTCACTTCGGCTGATCGCTATCGCATGCCTGCGCTCATTGACCGTCAAATCCTTGTTGATACGCACATAGAAGGCATCGGTCTTACGCGCTTTTACTTCGTCGCAAAATGCCGACAGGCATGCGGCCCGGATGCCCGACTCCTGATCCATGAAGAAGCGCACTTTCTCGACGCCGCCGAACAAGCGCTTGAGGTATAAGAAATGCCCGTAGAGCGTGTATTCGCCATGTACCTGCATTCCCTTGTCAGGCAATGTCGTGTCAAACGACTGTGACAGCGGGACTTCCACATCCAGCCGGTCGGCGAACGCGTCATAGGTATCCGCCACATCGGTGGTCACATCCCGCGCCACACCACTTTTACGCTTTCTCATACGGCTACGCTGTCGCATGTGATCAGTGTAGTCGGACTTTAGCCACAGCCGGGCATATCGGCGGAAAGGATAGCTGATGGCTTGGTCATTTAGTGTGGCGGCGTCAACTTCTATCTGAGCAGGATCCAGAGATGGATCGAAATCGAGATGCATGCCGAACACATACCCGGTGCCATGGTCAGCACTCCCCACAGCGTGCATGACGACGTTCCGCTTGTCGTGCTGGTTCGACCAGTTCACCGTGTAGTCCTGCCGGTCCACGGCGATGTATAAACGCGGTATTGCCATTCCTTCAAGCAATGGCCGCTCATGGGCTGCCACAAATGCTTTGCATTGCTCGTGGAAAAAGTCGATACGCTGGTACAGGGTTCTGGGGTTGATTTCCGCTACTTCGCAGATGCGCCGCATGGGCGATTTGTTCATCAGCAGCGAGAAGATCATCTGGTTCTTGTCAGAATGGCGCTGGCGTAGCGTGGACACGGAGGAAACGGTAAAGGTTTTTCCGCATCCCTTGCACAGATACCGCTTCGAACCCGAATGCGTCATCCCGTAGGACTGGTAATGCCCCTTGCCCGAGTTCACCGGAATATTATGGCTGGCGCACTGCAAATCCGGGCAAGACGGATCTGATGCCGGGATCAGGTCGGCCAGCAGCCGGGCCAATTCTTCGGAAACCGCGATGTTGCTTTTGATGGGAGGGAATTCGCCGCAGAGCTTGCACTTCAGGACAGGAATGCTCGCTCCCCCTCCAGAAGCCATGTAGCCATCATTCATTTGCTTGCGGCCAGATTGCTTTTCTAGTGCCGGGACGCCATAGTTTTGGCAGGCCGGGTTTTTGCAGTAGTTGATCTGAATTCCACCAGCTGCGGCGGGAATGCGCGTCGGCTTAATCAGCGTTGAAATTTTGGACATCAAAAAATCCCCTTACGTCAAAAGACATAAGGGGATTCTACGCCGTTTTATTCAAATCCCAACACTTTAAGTAAACGGCTGGGGCCTAGCCCGGCTTTTTGTTTTACCTCACCCCGGAATTATCGTCAGATGCACGCGGAATATCAGGTAAAGTTCATACGATCGTACCCCGCGCCATCACTCCACAATCCATTCGCAATTGCAGCAGCCTGACAAGAAGGGAAAGTGCAATGCAAGAAAAGATTCGCCTCATACTCAATAAAATAACTGCCCTTGAAGACGAATTGCGGAGAGAGTTGCACGAGCAGGAAAGCCGCTTGTTTTACAGGATTGAAGACGGCCGCATCAAGTTCGAGCAGGCCATCCGGGAAGCGCACCAGCAGCTCAAGGTGGGAGTGTTCCGCTGGTTCCTTACTGTCCGCCCGCAGAACTTCCTTACCGCGCCCATCATTTATTCCCTGATAGTCCCGCTGGTTTTCTTCGACTTGTGCGTTACGTTCTATCAGGTGACCTGCTTCCCGATCTACGGCATACCCAGGGTGCGCCGATCCGATTACGTCGTGATGGACCACCAGCATCTGGCCTACCTCAATGTAATCGAAAAGATTCATTGCCTGTATTGCTCTTATGGGAACGGGGTGATTGCCTACGCCCGCGAAATCACGGCACGCACCGAGCAGTACTTCTGCCCGATCAGGCACGCGCAAAAATTACTGGAGCCGCACGAACGTTACGCGCGGTTTCTGGATTACGGCGAGGCGGAGGATTTTCATGCCCGGCTCGAGGAATTCCGCAAGGCGCTTGCAGAAGAAAAGGAAAGAGCCAAGGGCGGTTAGATTAGCGGTGCCCAATGAGAATTCTCAATCCAGCCATAAGCCCGAACGAAGGGTTATTGTTTGGCAACGTTCGGTACTTGATATGGCGCCAACCCTGCGCGTATAGCTGCCTCGTCTAATTCAGGGGAGCACAGCTCGATAAACCGATAGGCAAAGCTCCGCAAATAGTGGCCACGCCGCAATGCGATGTATGTTGTGTTTGCGTCGAACAAGTGCTCACATTTCAGCAAACGTAAATCGATATCCTTGGCAGGGTTGAACGCCATTGATGCAAGGATGCCGATTCCCATACCCAGCTCAACATAGGTCTTGATTACATCCGAATCCAGTGCAGACATCGAAATATTCGGCGCCACGCCCACATTGGCAAAAGCCTGATCGATCTTGGCGCGGCCGGTCAGCCCTTCGTGATAGGTCACAATCGGAAACTCCGCCAGCGCTTGCAAGGTCAGCGGCTGAATTTTTTCCAGCGGATGTCCGGCAGGAACGATCACCGCGTGATGCCAGGAATAGAACGGAAACGAATCCAGCTTCGTGACATCGGCCAGTACTTCGGTCGCCATTCCAATGTCGGCTTCACCGCTCAACAACAGTGAGACGATTTCGTTAGGCCCGGCCTGATGCAGTTTGAGATGCACCTTTGGAAAACTTTTCTTGAACCCGGTAATGACCGGTGGCAACGAATAGCGTGCCTGGGTATGGGTGGCGGCGATGGTGAGCTGCCCTTCATCTCGCTTGCTGTATTGCTCGACCAGATTCTTGATGTTGTTCGCGTCCAGCAAAATGCGCTCGACGATCTCCAGCAGCTCACGCCCCGGATCGGTCAAGTCAAGCAGACGCTTGCCCTTGCGCACGAACAACTCCACACCCAGCTCATCTTCCAAGTCTTTGATGTGCTTGGATACGCCGGATTGTGAGGTGAACAGCGCGTTGCCTACCTCGGTGAGATTGAAGTTACAGCGTGCTGCCTCGCGGATGATCCTAAGCTGCTGAAAGTTCATGTTGCTCTCCTGATTCAAACACGCGGAACTGGCGCGGGCGGATAAATACCTTGTCGCCGCTTGCCAGCGGCGCAGCATCGAATCGTTCGCGGCTCAGCTCGATCTCAATGAATTCGCTGCTGGCATCCACAGCCACTTCCACGCGCACCACTGAGCCGATGGCGCGCACCAGTTTAACCTCAACCGGCAAGGCGTTGCCATCCTGCGGTGTGGCGCCGATGTCGATATCGTGCGGGCGCACATAGGCTACTGCGTCGCCGTGCTGCTCGGACCAGGGCGCATGGTCACGGCTGTGGAACAGGTTTACGTTGCCGATGAACTGGTAAACGAAGGGCGTGGACGGGGCGGCATACACCTCATCCGGTGTGCCGGCCTGTTCGATCCTGCCTTTGTTCATCACCACCACGCGGTCGGCCACTTCCAGCGCTTCTTCCTGGTCGTGCGTGACGAATACGCTGGTGATGTGCAATTCGTCGTGCAGGCGGCGCAGCCAGCGGCGCAATTCCTTGCGCACCCGCGCATCGAGCGCGCCGAACGGCTCATCCAGCAGCAATATCTTCGGCTCAACCGCGAGGGCGCGCGCCAGCGCGATGCGCTGCCGCTGTCCGCCGGAAAGCTGCGCGGGATAACGGTCATGCAACCAATCGAGTTGCACCAGATTGAGCAGTTCATGCACGCGGCGCTTGATCTCGGCCTCGCTCGGACGCTGCTTTCTAGGCTTTACGCGTATGCCGAACGCGACGTTCTCGAACACCGTCATGTGGCGGAACAGCGCGTAATGCTGGAACACGAAGCCGACGTTGCGTTCGCGCGCATCGCGCTGCTCGACATCCTCGCCGTGAAACAGCAATCTGCCGGAATTCGCCACCTCCATGCCGCCGATGATGCGCAGCAATGTGGTTTTACCGCAGCCGGATGGGCCGAGCAGCGCGAGCAGTTCGCCGCTGTTCACCTCCAGGTTGATGTCGTCCAGCGCCTTGTGATCGCCGAATTGCTTGCTCAGGTTTTCGATAGTGATGCTCATCATGTGCTCCATATTTCTAAAAAATCATGTCCACGAAAGACACGAAACACACGAAAAAAACCACAAGCATCTGTTTCGTGCTTTTCGTGTCTTTCGTGGACAAAGGTTTTGCCGTTACGCCCCGTGCTGCAAAGGCTCGCCGCTGCGCTTCGCCTGCCACTCGACCAGCGACTTGACCAGCAGCGTGACCAGCGCCAGCAAGGCCAGCAACGAGGCCACGGCGAAGGCCGCGACGAAGTTGTATTCGTTGTAAAGAATCTCGACGTGCAGCGGCATAGTGTTGGTCATACCGCGAATGTGGCCGGACACCACCGACACCGCGCCGAATTCGCCCATTGCTCGCGCGTTGCACAGGATCACGCCGTACAGCAGCCCCCATTTGATGTTGGGAAGGGTGACACGCCAGAAGGCCTGCCAGCCGGACGCGCCGAGCGACACCGCCGCCTCTTCCTCTTCCTTGCCCTGCGCCTGCATCAGCGGGATCAATTCGCGCGCAACGAAGGGGAAGGTGACGAAGACGGTGGTCAGCACGATACCGGGCACGGCGAAGATCAGTTTGATGTCGTGCGCCTGCAGCCACGGCCCGAACCAGCCCTGCGCGCCGAACAGCAGCACGTAGACCAGGCCGGACACCACCGGGCTGACCGCGAACGGCAGGTCGATCAGCGTGATCAGCAGGCTCTTGCCCTTGAACTCGAATTTGGCGATGGCCCACGCTGCCGCGATGCCGAATACCAGATTCGCGGGCACGGCGATGGCGGCGACGATGAGCGTCAGCTTGATTGCCGACCACGCATCCGGCTCCTGCAACGACGCCCAGTACAGTGCCCAGCCTTTGCTGAATGCCTCGTAGAACACCGCGAACAATGGCAGACCGAGGAATAGCACGAGATAGGCCAGCGCTACGCCGATCAACAGCAGCGTCACGCTGTTTGATTCGCGTGTGGAGATTCTTCTTTGTATTGAATGGCCGGACATCATCTAGCTCTCCTGCGGCCGCTCCACCACTGCAGCCCATTAATCGCCAGCAGCAGCGCGAACGAGATCAGCAGCATCAACACCGCAATCGCCGTCGCGCCCGCGTAGTCGTATTGCTCCAGCTTGGCGACGATCAGCAGCGGCGCGATCTCGGAGATGTACGGCATGTTGCCCGCGATGAAAATCACCGAGCCGTATTCGCCGATGGCGCGCGCGAAGGCCAGTGCAAAGCCGGTCAGTAGTGCCGGATAGATCGCCGGAAAGATCACGCGGCGGAACACATCCCAGCGTCCGGCGCCGAGGCTGGCCGCCGCCTCTTCCACCTCTGCCTCGACATCGGCCAGCACCGGCTGCACCGTGCGCACCACGAACGGCAGGCCGATAAAGGTCAACGCAACCACGATACCCAGAGGCGTATAAGCCACCTTGATGTCATGCGCCGCAAAGTGATGGCCGATCCAGCCGTTGGGTGCATACAGCGTTGCCAGCACGATACCCGCCACAGCGGTCGGCAGCGCGAACGGCAAGTCCACCAGCGCATCGACGATGCGCTTGCCGGGGAAGCTGTAACGCACCAGCACCCATGCCACCACCAATCCAAAGAAGGCATTTAATACCGCAGCCACGAAAGAGGTGAGGAAGGTCACGCGCAGCGAGGCCAGCACACGGTCGCCGGTTGCTACTTCCCAAAAACCGCCCCAGCCCAGCGCCGCAGTTTTAACGAACAGCGCCGACAAAGGAATCAGCACGATCAGCGAGAGATAGAGCAGCGTAAAACCCAGCGCCAGATTGAAGCCAGGCAGCACGCTATGGGCGCGAAACTGAGACATCGCTTATTCCTGTTATTGGATAAGCGCGCAGTCTAGCGATGAGTTATCGCGCAGGAAAATAATAAATCATGAATTGGTTATCTGTTTTTTGAATAAGCGTTGGCCACAAACATACTGCAGCTGCACTTGGAGTCCTATACGAAAAACAGGGGCAGCCACCAGCTCATGAAAACGGGGTATCGTACTCAAGGTAGAAGGATAAACTTACGCAGCTAAGCGTTCACCTCGGCAAAGCTGTCCCCGTGCATCCGCAGAAAATTCCGGGTGACCCAGGTAGTAGCCTTGCAGCAGATCAGCTCCAGAATTGCGCGCAATGCCCAGTTGCTCCGGCGTCTCGATACCGGTGATGATGACTTGCGTGCCTGCGCTATGGAAAATGTTTGTCAGTCCGTAAGCCATATCTGCCAACCTGACATCCAGCTTGACGATGTCGGGCCGTAGCTTGAGCATGCAGCTTACGCTATCTGGCTGTAGATTGATTACCCTCCCCAAGCTCGGATAGTCGGCTCCGAAACCACACAGCGCGACCTTGTAGCCCAAGCTGCGGTAGTTGTATATTGCCTCTTTCAATCGGGCTTCATCTTTTATCGCAGATTCCTTGATTTCGATTACCACCTGTGAGGTCGGCACCGAGTAGTAGTGCAATATCTGTTCGAAGGTGCGACCGTGGTCGCTGATGCTGGTCAGCAGGTGCGGATGCACGTTCAGGAACAGTAGCTCGTGCTCGGAAAAACTGCGGGCATGATTCAGCAAATGAATAGTCCGAACAAGGCGGTCAAATTGCACTAGCCGGTGTGCTCCCACCGAATATTCAAATGCGGCATCCGGTGCAAGTTCGCCGAAGCCAGGCGTGAAAGCGCGCAGCAATGCCTCACGCCCCACCACTTTACCGTCCCCCCGCAGCACCGGCTGAAAGGCACTGGCCAGGTTTATTCCCATGAAACTGCACACCAACCCCTGTTGTCTCGTGTTGGTCAAGGCAAACTCATCGAGATCAAGCTGCAGGTTTTTAAACAGCAATAGCTTCAGGTAAAGGTACTGTTGGTGTGCCATGGTTGCCCCTACTTTTTGCTGTAGATTTGGTCGAACACGCCGCCATCAGCGAAGTGTTCGTTCTGCACCTTGGCCCAGCCGCCGAACACCTTGTCTATGGTGATCAGTTCGACCTTGGGGAACTGCTTCGCATACCTGACCGCTACTTTTTCGTCGGTTGGCCGGTAGTAATTCTTCGCGGCGATTTCCTGGCCTTCCGGGGAATACAGGTATTCCAGATAGGCTTCTGCCACCTTGCGCGTGCCGTGCTTGTCCACGTTCTTGTCGACCACGGTCACCGGCGGTTCGGCCAGGATGCTCAGAGACGGCACGACGGTGTCGAATTTGTCCGGGCCGAGTTCCTTGACCGCGAGGAAGGCTTCGTTTTCCCAGGCCAGCAGTACATCGCCGATACCGCGCTCGACAAAAGTAGTGGTGGAGCCGCGCGCGCCGGAATCCAGCACCGGCACGTTAGCAAATAATTTGCCGACGAATTCCTTCGCTTTGGCTTGGTCGTTGCCATTGTTTTTCAGCGCATAGCCCCAAGCCGCGAGGTAGTTCCAGCGTGCGCCGCCGGAAGTCCTGGGGTTCGGTGTAATCACCGCCACGCCAGGCTTGACCAAGTCGCCCCAGTCCTTGATGCCCTTGGGATTGCCCTTGCGCACCAAAAACACGATGGTCGAGGTGTAAGGCGAGCTGTTGTGCTTCAGGCGCGTCTGCCAATCATTCGGGATTAGCCCTGCTTTGGAGGCCAACGCATCAATGTCGCCGGACAGCGCCAGCGTCGCCACGTCCGCCTCCAGCCCGTCGATGATCGCGCGCGCCTGCTTGCCGGAGCCGCCGTGCGATTTCTTGACCACCACATCGTCACCGGTTTTGCCCTTCCAGTATTTGGAGAAAGCGGCGTTGTACTCCTGATATAACTCGCGGGTTGGGTCGTAGGATACGTTAAGCAATTTGATTTCCGCAGCCAGTACGAAAGAGGATGCCGCTGCGAGAAAAGCAGCCAGTAACAGTGAAGTAATAAATTTCTTTTGCACGATGAACTCCTTTGGTAATTGCTCATGATCGCGAGCGTGAATCCGCGAAGGGCGCATCCTAAGGGCGATCCTTCGTCGCGTGAAACAATTAATTCTCGATTGGTTATCAGTTTTTTGAATATGAAGTGCGAAACGAGAGTGATGCTCAAGTAAACAGAATGGAAGAATATTGACCTGTTGATTTCATGGCATTTGCCAATGGCCGTTTTGTGAAGTGGCGATTCGTTGCAGCATTGACCCACGTGGGGTTTGGGGGTATATCTCAAAACATGATTTGCTTACTTTAATCAGATTCACCTCAAGGTTGAGCAGCGTAGCGTACTGCCTGAAGCTTGGCCATAAAGGTTCCTTGACATGGAAATCAGGAAAATCACCATTTTCGGCGGCTATGGAAGGGGCGGGGAAAAGGAGCGGGTTGATCAGGTGGATCTTGAGATGGGTGACCTGCTCAGCATCGTCGGCCCGACCGGTTCCGGAAAGACCGCGCTGATTAATGACATCGGTCTGTTCGCCGACGAGAACACCCCCTCCAGAAGGCGCGTTCTCATCAACGATGCCGCGCCGGCGGAAGAATTCCTGGATGATCCGGCCAGGAACCCCATCGCGCTGATTACCCAGCATACCGGTTTTCTTTCGGATGCGACGGTAGCCGCTTTCCTGGACACTCACGCCAGAATAAGAAAAAGGGGAAACCGCGATGCGGTGATTGCCGACATCCTGGATTTTGCCAACCAGATTACCGGCGAGCCGATCATTACCGGCAGCTCCATGACAGAATTATCGGGTGGACAGAGCCGCGCGCTGCTGATTGCTGATGCGGTGATCATCGGCAACTCCCCGATCATCCTGCTGGACGAAATCGAGAATGCCGGCATCAACCTGACGCGCGCGCTGGAGATGCTGCGGAAATACGAAAAGATTTTTGTCTTCGTCACCCATGACCCGAGAATCACCCTGTCTTCCGATTACCGCATCGTAATGAAGGGAGGGGCGATGCAGGATGCGATCACTACCAGCCCGGAAGAAAAGCGCATCGGCGAGAAAGTCACCGAGCTCGACAAGATCATCGTGGGGCTGCGCGACCGGATCAGCTCCGGGGAACGCATGCTGGAAAAGGAATTTCGGGCCATCATGGACATGACCTGGCTGACATAGGAATTCATCATGAAACTCATCATGTGTGCAGGCCCGCCCACCAGCGGCAAAACCACCGTGCTGCGGCAGGTTACGCGCAGGCTTTTGAAAAAAGGGCGCCGCCTCGCTTATCTCAAAATTGATGTCCAGTTCGCGGATGAGGATGAGCTGTTCCGCAACGAATTTGCCATCCCTGCCAGAAAAATTTATTCCGGAGACCTGTGCCCGGACCATGCCAGCGTGCTGGTGCTGGGTGACGCGGTGAAGTGGGCTGAAGAGGAAGGCGCGGACCTGATCGTGGAAACCGCC
>JACRAQ010000009.1 GCA_016213335.1 Nitrosomonadales bacterium | reverse complement strand
GAACACCTGAGCAAGATCTTCGACCCGTTCTTCACCACCAAGCCGGTGGGCAAGGGGACGGGGCTGGGGCTGTCGCTGTCCTACGGCATCGTGCAGAAGCACCACGGCAGGATCGAGGTACGGAGCGAACCGGGCAAGGGCACGGCGTTCCGGGTGTGGCTGCCGGTAAAACACACTACCGGCTCCCCAGCTGAGCCGAACGGGGGCAGCGCTATGCTGCCTGGCGCATAAGGTTATTCTATTTGGGTCTTGACATGAAATTTCTATTCCATCCTGCGATCACCCTGATGAACCGCCTGGGCTATACCCGCAAGTTCACCCTGCTGGCTCTGATGGCCATGATCGCATTCGCAACGGTGGCATACAACCTCTATGTAACCCTTGATAAGGAGGTGCGCATTTCACAGCGTGAGTTGGCCGGGCTCGAGCTGATCAAGCCAATTTCCCAGCTCGTGCGCGCCATCCAGCAGCACCGCGGGCGCTTGGCATTGGCTACCAGCGGCGGTGATGTCGCGGGGGACGAGTATGCCGCCATAGAAATCAGGGCGGCCACAGCCTTCGAGGAAACGGAGGGCAAGCTGCCCCCGAGTTTGAAAGAGGGGGAAAACTGGCTGCGCATCAAAGCGGACTGGGAATATCTGGAAAGAGAACAATCCAGCATGACGGTGGAAGACAGTTTCGCCGCGCATACCCGGCTGATCGAAAAGTTGTTGATTTTCCTGGTGGGTATTGCCGACGAATATGCGCTGACCTTGGATTCGCAGATAGACACGTACTACCTGATTGACACCGCCATCAACAAGCTGCCGGGCGCCCTGGAGCACATTGGGCAGCTTCGTGCCTATGGCAGCGGCATTCTGGTCAGGAAGCAGATCAGCGAGGAGCAGAGAATAAATATATACAAAATCTTCGGCATGCTTGATGACGCCCACGTGGTTCTCGAGATCAATCTTGAGAAGACAGGGCGCTACAATCCGGCGCTGCGGAGTTCGCTTGCTACGGCAGCCAGGGAGATTGCCGATTCGTCGCAACAAGTTGTCAGTGCCATGGAATCAGACATTCTCACCGGGCACTTCAGTATGCCTCCCGGGGATTTCTTCGCGAAGGCCACCCTGGCGATAGATAAGGGCTACGCCCAGCTCTACGACGCCCTGCTGCCAGCGACGGCAGCATTGCTCAAGGCGCGCATTGAGCGGGCGGAGAGGGTGCTGCGCGCCAGCATCGGCATTGCCGTGCTGCTGCTGCTGATCATGGCTTATTTTGCGATAGGCATCTACTATTCCATTACCGCCAGTGTCCAGATGCTGGCGCATTCCGCCCGCGCCTTCGCCGGTGGCAACATGCGCGAGCGGGTCAATCTCGACACCCGTGACGAGCTCAGGCAGATCGGCGACAGCTTCAACGAAATGGCCGAAGGCTTCGACGCCATGCTGAATGCGCGCAATCTCGCCCAAACCGAATTGCAGTACAACCAGGATTTGCTCAATGAAGCGCAACGGCTAGGGCTACTGGGGAGCTGGGAGTTGGATCTGGTGAGCGGCAAGTTACGCTGGTCTGATGAGATCTACCGGATATTTGAACTTGATCCGGCGCGATTTTCGCCCTCCTACGAAAATTTTCTGAACGCGATCCATCCGGATGACCGCGACAGGGTGAACCAGGCCTATACGCAGTCGCTGCAAGACCGGCAGTCTTACGATGTGACACACCGCCTGCTGTTGGCGGATGGCCGTATCAAATGGGTGCGCGAATACTGCACCAGCAAATTCGACGCTTCGGGCAAACCGCTACGCTCGGTGGGAGCGGTGCAGGACATCACCGAGCGCAAGCAGGCGGAAGAGGAACTGCGCAAATCTCACGATGAATTGGTGGAAATTAACCATCAATTGCAGGACACGCAGAACCAGTTGATGCAGGCGGACAAAATGGCCTCGATCGGCCAGCTGGCGGCTGGGGTGGCGCACGAGATCAACAACCCGATCGGCTACGTGTATTCCAACCTCGGGACGCTGGAGAAATACGTGCAGGACGCCTTCG
>JACRAQ010000090.1 GCA_016213335.1 Nitrosomonadales bacterium | reverse complement strand
GTCCGGTGGGCAGCCAGAGTTTCCGCGAGGCGCTGCGCTGCGGCGCGGAAATATTCCACAACCTGAAGAAAATTCTGCACCACCGCGGCCTCAGCACCACCGTGGGCGACGAAGGCGGGTTTGCCCCGGCGCTCGGTTCCAACGAGGGCGCCCTGAAGGTCATCATGGAAGCGATCGAGGCCGCCGGCTACGTGCCCGGCCAGGATGTGGCCATAGGACTGGATGCCGCCGCTTCCGAGTTCTACAAGGATGGCCAGTACCACCTGAAAGCGGACAACATGACCCTGAGCCCGGACCAGATCATAGACCTGTACGCCACCTGGGTGGACAAGTACCCCATCATCACCATCGAAGACGGCATGAGCGAACACGACTGGGATGGCTGGAAGAAGCTCACCAGCCGCCTCGGCAAATCCATCCAGCTGGTGGGCGACGACATCTTCGTCACCAACACCAAAATCCTGCGCGAAGGCATCCGGCAGGGCATCGCCAACTCCATCCTGATCAAGGTGAACCAGATCGGCACACTGACCGAAACTTTTGCAGCAATCGAAATGGCCAAGCGCGCGGGCTACACTGCCGTCATCTCGCACCGCTCGGGCGAAACCGAAGATTCCACCATCGCGGACATCGCCGTAGCCACCAACACCATGCAGATCAAGACCGGCTCACTGTCGCGTTCCGACCGCATGGCAAAATACAACCAGTTGCTGCGCATCGAAGAAGACCTGGGCGATTGCGCGTCCTATCCGGGGCGCAATGCGTATTACCAGATCGCTTGAGAGGCTGTGAAAAATTCTGCTGTGCCTGTCCTACCTTTGGTTGCATCAAAGGTAGGCAATCCGCTACCCGCTGAAGCAGGTGCGGAATTGTCAGCGCGATGTTCGCCAGCCTCATGTATTTCCACCTGCACTCCGGTGGCTGCGCTGCGGGCGCCCCCAGCCTGCCCGCGCTCGCGGCGAATTATTTCATCGTCTCTAACCGGACAGGGATAGCCTGAATGCGCTGGATCAAGCTGGCGCTCATCGCGCTGATCCTGCTACTGCAATACCCGCTCTGGCTGGGCAAAGGGAGCTGGTTAAAGGTGTGGGATCTCAACCGCCAGGTCGAGTCGCAGAAACAAACCAACCAGCAGGCGCAAACGCGCAATGCGGTGCTGGATGCAGAGGTGCGCGACCTCAAGCAGGGAACCGAAGCGATCGAGGAGCGCGCGCGCAGCGAACTGGGCATGGTCAAGCGCGGCGAGATATTTTTCCAGATAGCCGGCGACGGCCCCGCGCCGCTGCCTGCGTCGGCGCCGCCCAACACCAGGCCATGACGCTTGCCGGCCATTGCCTCTGATTTCAAAGACGGTTGAATTTATCTGTGTAAGATGTACGCTGCACCCCAACCGGAGACCCTTTGGAGGAACACACCATGCGCAATCGGCTGATGTCGTTGATCTTGCTGCTCACCCTTGTTCTGAGCGGCTGCGGCTATAACACCCTGCAATCCACCGACGAGCAGATCAAGGCGAGCTGGGCAGAAGTGCTGAACCAGTACCAGCGCCGTGCCGACCTGGTGCCCAACCTGGTCAACACGGTCAAGGGATTCGCCGCCCAGGAACAGGCGGTGCTGCTGGGCGTCACCGAGGCGCGCGCCAAAGTCGGCAGCATCCAGGCCACCCCGGCGCTCATCAACGATCCTGGAGCCTTCGCCAGATTCCAGCAGGCACAGGGTGAGCTGGGCTCGGCGCTGTCGCGCCTGCTGGTAGTGTCCGAGAACTATCCGCAACTGAAATCCGACGCCAATTTCCGCGACCTGCAGGCGCAGCTCGAAGGCACGGAAAACCGCATCACCGTCGCGCGCAACCGCTACATCAAGGCGGTGCAGGAATACAACGTCGTGGTGCGTTCCTTTCCCAGCAACCTGACCGCCATGCTGTTCGGCCACCAAGTGAAGCCGTCTTTCACGGTGGAAAACGAGAAGGAGATTTCCAGGGCGCCGACGGTGGACTTTTCCGCACCCAAGGCCGTTGTTCCGGTAAAGTAAATGACGTGACCAAGTCGGATGCTGGCCTGCATGCGCATTGACTTTGCGTAATCCATGGGATACGATTAAACAGTGTTTGAAATTCGCAAGACGGACGATTTTGCCGACTGGTTTGACGGCTTGCGTGACCAAACAACCCGCGTCCGCATTCAGGCCCGGATAGACCGCATGGAGCGCGGCAACCTTGGCGACGTGGCTCCGGTGGGTGAAGGGGTAAGCGAAGCCCGTCTGCACTTTGGAGCGGGCTATCGGCTGTATTTCGTGCAACGCGGCGAAACGCTGGTGGTGTTGCTGGCGGGTGGCGACAAGCGCACGCAAGCGAATGACATCCAGCTTGCACTCGAATTGGCGCGGCAACTTTAGGAGACGATCATGGCGCTTAAAACTACCCGTTGGGATTCCGCCGAATACCTTAAAACCGACGAAGATATGGCAGCCTATCTCGAAGCTTGCATGGAAGAAGCAGGAGATGACCCAGCCTTCATCGCGCAGGCTCTCGGCACTATCGCCCGCGCCAAAGGCATGACGCAACTTGCCCGCGACACCGGCTTGGCACGCGAAAGCCTGTACAAGGCACTCTCTGCGGAGGGCAACCCCGAGTTTGCCACCATCTGGAAAGTGATCCGCGCGCTGGGTATCCGCTTGCACGCGCAAGTGGCGTGAACTTTTGTCCACACCTGACGCTGCCATACCGGCAAAATAAAATGAAAAACACGTGGGCGCGAGTTGTTCTGCTTGCGCTTCTGCTGGCCGGCACAGCACAGGCCGAGATTGCCGTGCCGCCGCTCGCGCAGCGCGTCACCGACCTCACCGCCACCCTGGATGCAGGGCAAACACAAACGCTGGAATCCCGTCTCGCCGCCTTTGAAGCGAAGAAGGGCGCGCAAATCGCCGTGCTTATTGTCCCCACCACGCAGCCGGAAACCATCGAGCAATACGCCATCCGCGTGGCAGAGACCTGGAAGCTCGGGCGCAAGGGCGTGGACGACGGGGCGTTGCTGCTGGTCGCCAGGGATGACCGCAGCTTGCGTATCGAAGTGGGCTACGGGCTGGAAGGCGCTCTGAACGACGCCGCCGCTAAGCGCATCGTCGCGGAAACCATCGCGCCGGAATTCAGGCGCGGCGATTTCTACGGCGGCATTGCGGCGGGCATTGCGCAAATGATCGCAGTGATCGAGGGCGAACCGTTGCCTGCGCCGCGCAACCGCAGCGATTCATCCGCCAGCTACGGCAACCTCGAATCGCTGCTGCTGATCGGCTTCATGCTGATAGTGGTGGCGGGCGGCGTGCTGCGCGCACTGCTCGGGCGGTTACCGGCTGCGGCCATCATCGGCTTTGCCAGCGCCTTCCTCGCCTGGCTCATCATCGCGCCGCTGCTGGTTGCGGCTGTGGTGGGCGCGATTGCGTTTTTCTTCACGCTGGCCGGAGGCAGCCGCAGTCATCACGGCGGCAGGCTTGGTGGTGGTGGATTGGGTGGAGGACTGGGCGGCGGGTTTGGCGGGGGAGGTTTCAGCGGCGGGGGCGGCGGGTTTGGCGGCGGCGGTGCATCGGGGCGGTGGTGAATGGATATGCGGCGCATGATCAGGCACTTGAGCACCGGCAACCTGGCGGTGAAGGCGGCGTTTCCAGCCCCCGCGCTGCACGCCATCGAGCGGGCGATCCGCGAAACCGAAGCCACTCATGCCGGGCAGATCCGCTTTGCGGTGGAAGCATCGCTCGATCTCGCGGCGTTGCGCCGCAACCAGACCGCCAGCGAGCGCGCCATCGAGATGTTTGCCCAATTGCGGGTGTGGGACACCGAGCACAATAACGGCGTGCTGATCTACCTGCTGCTCGCCGACCGCGATGTGGAAATCGTTGCCGACCGCGGCATCCACGCCAAACTGGGCAATTCTGTCTGGGAGGCGGTCTGCCGCGACATGGAAACGGCGTTTCGGCTGGGCAAGTTTGAGGCCGGGGTAATAGACGGGATTCGCGCCATCGGCAGCCACCTGCAACGGCACTTCCCGGCACAATCCGCCGCACCGAACGAATTGCCGGACAAACCCGTAGTCTTGCAATAAAATCCATTGCATGTTGTCCAACCCCGGTTATCGTAAAACCATCAGCAAGGAGCTAACCGTGAAATCAACTGCTTGGATCATTTCTGGCTTTTTGTGCCTGGCCGCCGCCTGCCCACCCGCCGCAAGCGCAGCAGAAATCAACCACGCCGCCATCTCGAACCGCGTAATCAAGGAGACCGAGAGAAAATTCGGGCCAGACGCCGCCAGACGGGTTATCGCCTGGAGCGATCTGGTTATGGAGAACCATCACAAACCCGTCGCCGAAAAACTGGCGCTGACCAACGATTTTATCAACCGTGTGCCGGTCAAATCCGACAAGGACCTGTGGGGGCACAGCCACTGGTCCACCCCCTACGAGATGCTGGCGCGCAACGCGGGCAGCCACGCGGATCACGCAATCGCCAAATACGTCACCCTGGAAGCCATGGGGGTCAGCGTGGACCATCTGCATATCACCCACGTCCATTCCATGGCGACGCCCGACCAATCGTACATGGTGCTGACCTACCACCCCGAGCCCGGCGCCATGCCTTTGGTGCTCGACACCGTAAATGGTCAGATCAAGCCTGCCAATGAGCGCATCGATCTGGTTCCGGAAAACAGTTTCAACGATAATGCGATGTGGCTTTCCACAACGCAAAGCGATGGGCGCAACGACGCGAACGAGGAAGCCGCCAAACATATCGAACTATGGAATGAAATGAATATCCGCATGGACCAGGAACTCCTGTCAACCGAAGACCCCTCATCTATCTGGTAAAACCCTGCTCATGTCAGACCAGAATTTTTTGACGCTCCGGCGCGGCAGCGGCAAGCTGCGGCGGGATGCCTGCCGCGAGCTGTCTTCAGGCGCAGCCGCTTCGCGCGCCACACGAATTGATTGGGCTTGATGCGAATCCTGCTCAGCAACGACGACGGTTATTTTGCGCCCGGCCTGGCTTGCCTGGCGCAGGCCCTTTCCACCGTTGCGGATGTGGTGGTGGTGGCGCCGGAGCGCGACCGCAGCGGCGCGAGCAATTCCCTGACGCTGGACCGCCCGCTCAACCTGCAGCGCGCCGCCAGCGGCTTCTACTATGTGAACGGCACGCCCACCGACTGCGTGCACATGGCGGTCACCGGCATGCTCGACACCCAGCCTGACATGGTGATTTCCGGCATCAATTCCGGCGCCAACATGGGCGACGACACGATTTATTCCGGCACGGTAGCGGCGGCTACGGAAGGGTTTCTGCTCGGCATCCCGTCCATCGCCGTTTCGCTGGAAGGCAGGAAACTCGAGCATTACGCCACGGCGGCGCAAGTGGCGGTTGACCTGGTGCAGCGCTTCGCGCGACGCACGCACACGCACCCCTGGCTGCTGAACGTGAACGTCCCGGACATTCCCTACGAGCAGTTGCAGGGCCTGGAAGTGACCCGCCTGGGCAAACGCCACAAGGCCGAGCCGGTGGTAAAGAGCCTCAACCCGCACGGCGAAACCGTGTACTGGGTTGGTGCGGCCGGCAAGGCGCAGGATGCGGGCGAGGGCACGGATTTTCATGCCCTGTCCAACCGGCGCGTGTCGGTCACGCCGCTGCAAATAGACCTGACGCAATACAGCCAGCTCGATGCGGTGCGCGGGTGGTTAAAATGAATACGCGCCACGACGGCATCGGCATGACCTCACAGCGCACGCGCGGGCGCCTGATCGAGCGCCTGCGCGCGCAGGGCATCCGCGATGAGGTGGTGCTGGCTGCCATCAATGCAGTGCCGCGCCACATCTTCGTGGACGAAGCGCTGGCCAGCCGCGCCTACGACGATGTGTCGCTACCGCTGGGTTTCGGCCAGACCATTTCGCCGCCCTACACCGTGGCACGCATGATCGAGATCGTGCGCGACGGCAAGCCGCTGGATCGCGTGCTGGAAATCGGCACCGGCTGCGGCTATCAGGCGGCAGTGCTGGCGCAGGTGGCAAGGAAAGTGTATTCGGTAGAGCGCGTCAAGCCGCTTTATGCGCGCGCGGCAGCCTGCCTGAACGAACTGAAGGTAACCAGCGTGACGCTGCGCTATGCCGACGGCAACGCGGGGCTGCCCGAAATGGCGCCGTTCGATGGCATTATCATGGCCGCCGCCGCGACCCATGTGCCTCCCGCCTTGCTGGAACAGCTTGCGGTAGGCGGCAGGATGGTGCTGCCTTTGGGCGCGCCGGAGCAGTCTCTCTGCCTGATCGCGCGCACCGCGCAGGGTTACCGGGAGACCCGCATCGAACCCGCCAGGTTCGTGCCGCTCATGGCCGGGAAAGCATGATGCCGGATGCACGCACCTTGCGTTTGCCCCTCCTCGCGCTCGCCGCTGCCTTGCTGGCTGGCTGTTCTTCGAGTGGCGGCCATGCGCCGGTGATGGAGCGGGGAGCAGCCGGGAAAAAACCGGTCGAGTTACCGCTTGCGGTTGCCGCAAAAAAAACGCCGCCTCCGGAAAACCTCGCGCCTGAAAACGACTGGCGCCCGCAAACTTATGTGGTGCAAAAAGGCGATACGCTCTACAGCATCGCTTTCAATCACGGCCTCGATTATCACGAAATTGCCGATCTCAACGGCATCCAGAACCCGGGCATAATCAGGGTGGGCCAGGAAATCCGCCTGTTCCAGCCCAATGCGGCGGCAGCAGCCAGGCCCGCGCAGGAAATCAAGCCCGAAGCGGAAATCAAGCCGCAGGAAATCTTCGTCAGGGATTATCCCAAAGTAGCAAAACTACCCTACTCCGAACAGGCTGTAGCCGAAATCGAAAAAATGCAGGAAGCGGCGCAACAACCCGCGCCGGCCATGCTGGTCAAGGCGGAGCCGAAACCGGAAATCAGGCCCGCTCCCAGGCCGGTTGCCGCAACAAGCGATAGCGGCGAAGCCGGCGATGGCATCACGGATTGGGACATGCCTACCAGCGGCAAGGTGATCGGCGAATTTTCCGAAAGCACCAACCAGAAAGGCATAGATGTCGCGGGGAAGCGCGGCCAGGCGGTGGTGGCGAGCGCGGCGGGCAAGGTGGTGTACAGCGGCAGCGGCCTGCGCGGCTATGGCAAGCTGGTTATCATCAAACACAACAAGACCTACCTCAGCGCCTACGCGCACAACGACCAGATCCTCGTCAAGGAAGGGCAGACCGTGGCCAAAGGCCAGAAGATCGCGGAAATGGGCAACACCGATGCCGACCAGGTCAAGCTGCACTTCGAAATCCGCAAATTCGGCAAGCCGGTTGATCCCGCGAAATATCTTCCGCTGATCAAATCCTGAAAAACGGCATTCAGCCTGATCAACATCGAGACGCTGGAAATCATCAAGGGAAAACTGCCGCACAGCGCCAGCATCCTGCGTTCATCAACACCAGAATCGAAATTGTCAGCCCCCCATCTTTGCTCTAGCCCGGAAATTTCACGAGAGCAGGTCAGCGGAACAGCTGTGAGGCGCGTTACTACTGGTGTTCAAACAGAAACTTTGTCGCCAGCGAACCCCGCTTGCCTCCAGCAGGGCTAATTTTAGGACACCTCTGAAAATTATCCGATCATTGCCTCCCGGCAGTTCAGGTTCAGCCCGGTGCAAGCGCCCCAGCAGGAGGCTCAAAACAATATTGGCTGCCAAGCCACGCTGCTGCCCCATACTCTTGGCCGTCTGCCCGCAGTAATGCGGCGTCAAGGGATTTCTGCCTCCCCCATGCGCTCCAGGATGATCTCTGTCTTGCGCAACAGCCCTTTCGCCTCGCGGTGGCTGTCGTAATAGCGCGGGTTGGGCACCATCGCGGCAAGTCTGGCCGCCTGCTCCGCAGAAAGCTGCGCTGCGCTGACGCTGTAGTAGTGCCGCGCCGCCGCTTCCGCGCCAAACACACCGTTGCCCCACTCAATCACGTTAAGGTAAATCTCGAAGATGCGCCGTTTCTCCATCACGCCCTCCAGCATCACGGTGATGGTGGCCTCTTCCAGTTTCCGCCACGGCGTACGTTTGCCGGACAGAAACAGGTTTTTCGCCAGTTGCTGACTGATAGTGGAACCGCCCGCGACAATCCTGCCCTTCCTCAGGTTCTTCTCGTAAGCTTTCTGGATGCCTTCCCAGTCAAATCCCTCGTGATCCACGAACTTCGCGTCTTCCGAGGCAATCAGTGCGCGCTTGAGGTGGCTGGAGATTTTCCCGTAGGGCACCCAGCGGTGCTGCAATCCGGCATTCGGCTTCCTGCTTTGCAATGCTTCCAGGCGGTCTTCCATGAAAGCGCTGGCAGCAGGATCGTGATCCGCCCACCACCAGATGTGCGCAAATACCCACGCCTGGTACAACAGCAGTAAAGCAAACAGCAGCACGAGGATGCGCCATGCCCAGCGCCAGGTTTTTTTCATTTTTTGCCGCGCAATGCTTCAAGGACAAGGCGGGTGTCCGGGCGTGCGCTGCGCCACCACCAGAACGACTCGGCGGCCTGTTCCACCAACATGCCGAGGCCGTCTGACACGATGGCTGCGCCGTGTTCGTGGGCGAATTTCATGAACGGCGTTTCGCGACCGTACATCATGTCGTAGGCCAATGCCCCAGGAGCAAAGATGGTTGGAGGGAGCGGGATTTCGCTGTAGGTCAGTCCGGCGGAAGTAGCGTTAATCACTACGTCAAATTGTTGGCCGGCAATCTCATCAAAACTACAACCTGAAACCATGAATTTGTCTGAAATGTGGCTAGAAGCTAGTGCCCGAGCTTTGTCCGCTGTGCGATTGACAATGGTCAGTTTCGCACCCACATGCCCTAATGGCAACGTAACTCCATAAGCAGCCCCCCCAGCACCCATGAGTAGCACACGCTTGTTGTTTAGTGCGATTTTAAGATTGTATAGAATGTCTTGAGCCAGCCCTGTACCATCGGTGTTGTTGCCAAGGATAGTATCGCCATCAAACTTGAGTGTGTTTACTGCCTGAGCCTTTTCCGCGAGCGGGGTGAGTTGTGTTGCCAGCTGGAACGCCTCAAACTTGAACGGCACGGTGACATTGCAGCCTTTGTAGCCCTCGTCACGCAGCCGCTTGACTGTGGTGGCGAAACCATCGAGCGGCGCGAGGACAGCCTCATAACTGATGTCCTGCCCGGTCTGCTCCGCAAACATTTTGTGGATCAACGGCGACTTGCTGTGCGCAATGGGGTTGCCAATTACGGCGTATTTGTCTGTCATGCCTGTCCTGAGCTTGTCATAAGGGCTAGTCCCGGAAAGGGGAGGTGGCGGAAAAATGTGCGAATTATAAGGGATGGCAGGGTTTGGGTTTACCTTTCAGACGCACAAGGACAGCGGAGCCGGATTGCTTCCGGATACTCCGTATTTCCGGGCAAGCGAGAATGTTTTTCTTCATAATGAGCAAATTCCGCAAGCACTGGAGTGGCAATGGGGAAATCACTGGATACGGGCAAACTGGACAGGATCGTCGCTGAAGCGCGGCGCAACCGTGAACAGCGCGAGCGGGACTACCGGGAGCAGGCGCTCAAGTTGTACCCCTGGGTTTGCGGGCGTTGCGCGCGCGATTTCACCCGCGCCAACCTCCAGCAACTGACCGTGCACCACAAGGATCACAACCACGACAACAACCCGGCCGATGGCAGCAATTGGGAGCTGCTGTGCGTCTACTGTCACGACAACGAACATGCGCGATACCTGGATTCTGCCGGGCGCGCGCTGACTGGCGAGCCGGAATCGCAGGCTACCTACCAGCCGTTTGCCGATCTCAAGTCACTGCTGAAGGGCAAGGCATAATTGGCAAACATGCGGCTTGAGGCGCGGCACCAGGCATCCGGATTGAATTCACAGTTCGGCGGCGGCCAGCCATTGTTTGCGGATTATGTGGCGCGCACCCGCGAGATGATTGCCCAGGTGCGCTCCAGAACGGCTGCGGCCGGCCTGGAAAAGATAGTGGATGGCAATGCGCCATTCGAGCTGAAACCTGCAACAGGTTATCCGCCGGGCCAGAATAGAACCTACAAGCGCGGTGTGCTGCTTGCGCATGGCCTCACCGATTCTCCTTATTTCATGCGCTCCCTGGCCGCATTCTTCCAGGAGTGCGGGTTCCGCGTCATGGCCCTGTTGCTGCCCGGCAATGGCACACAACCGGGGGATTTGCTCGAGGTGAGCTGGCGGGAGTGGGTTAAAACAGTCAGTTATGGCGCAGACCGGCTTGCAGAAGAAGCCGACGATATTTACCTGGCAGGGTTTTCTGCAGGGGGAGCATTAAGCATCTGCCATGGCCTGCGCGATAGCCGGGTAAAGGGTCTGTTTTTGTTTTCTCCTGCGCTCAGGATTTCACCGCAGGCAAAGTGGGCAAACATGCACAAGCCATATAGCTGGATGATTCCGTCGGCAATGTGGGTAAATATCAAGCCGGACCTGGATATCTACAAATATGAATCCTTCCCCAAGAATGCCGCTGCCCAGATGTACGCCCTGACGCAGGAGGCCAGCAAGCAATCATTGCTGCACAAGCCTGACATTCCAATATTTACCGTGGCAAGCGCAGATGACGCAACCGTTGACACATCGGCAATCATTGACTTCATGATGCGCATGCCGCACCCCTCCAACAGGCTGGTGCTTTACACCACCGATGGTGAAAAACACGCGAGAGATTTCCCGCAAGATAAACTGGAACTGGTGAACAGTTGCCTGCCCGAGCAAAGAATACTGAGCTCTGCGCATACGGCCCTTCTGCTGCCGCCCGAGGATGCGCATTATGGAGAGAAAGGGGAATATTCGAATTGCGCGCATTACTACACGGGCAATATGGAGAAATATGCTGCCTGCATCAACCACCCCGAGCAAGTGCTGCAGGGAGAAATAACCGAAGCCAATCTGAAAACCGGCACCATGCGGCGCCTGATGTACAACCCGAATTTTGCGGCGCTCAGGATTTCCATGAAGCAGTTTATTGATGGTTTGCCATGAATGGAAACCATGCAGACCTGGGGAGAAAACATGGAAATGCCGCATGTTGTGCAATCTCATCCAATACAGGTTCACGTAGCAGATTCACGCTGCCATGCCCGTAACGCAGCACCCCTGCCGCGTTCTACATCCACTCCAGACAGTATCGCCAGCCCTGCAACAAAGTAGCTGGCAGTAACCAGTATGGCGAGGCGGTGATTGCCCTGCGTCATCCAGCTTACTGCGCCATAAGTCAGCGGGCCCAGGATCGAGGAAAGTTTTACCGCCAGCCCCCACAGCCCGAAAAATTCCGCGCGCCGCGAGGCTGGGCTCAACAGGCCTACCAGCGCCCTTCCGGCGGATTGGCTGGAGCCCATGCAGATTCCGGCAAGATTGGCGGCGGCCCAGAACAACCCTTGGCCTTGCGCGGCCCAGGCCATGCCGGCCATTACGATCCAGCCGTACAGCGTCAGAGCGATGGCGCGGGTGTGTCCGATGCGGTCTTGCAGGTGGCCAAACAAAAAAGCTCCGATGGCGGCAGTGATATTGACCACGACAATCAGCAGGATGGTCTGCTGCGTGGTGAAGTGCATTGCCTGTTGCGCATAGATGGCGGCAAGCGTGATCACTGTCTGGATGCCTGCCTGGTAGAACACGGTGCAGACAAGAAAGCGGCGCAGGTCGCGATAATCTTTCGCATGGCGCAGGGTTTGCGCAAGCCGGCCCAGAGATTCCTGCACCATGTTCAGCCCTTGCAGATGCGGTTGCGGCACAGCACGCTCCTTCAGGAACAGGAAAGTGGGCAGGCTGGAAAGCGCGAACAGCGCGGCGGTGATCAGCATCGTCACCGGCACGAAGTCTACCGCCTCCTGGCCTTGCCCCTGCGCCCAGGATACATAGGCAAGGCAGGCGCCGAGGCTCATCAGCCCGCCCATATAACCCAAACTCCAACCCCAGCCGGATACTTTACCGAGCGAGGGCCCACGTGCCAGCTCCGGCAGGAAAGCTGCAATCAGGTTCTCGCCGCTGCCGAAAAAGAAATTGGAAATCACGATCAGGAAAACGGTCAGCCACAGGCTGCCCGGCCCGGCAAACACGAGCAGCGCAGTGGCCGCCACGCAGCCAATGGTTGTCAGCGCCAGCAGTTTTTTCTTGGCGGCATACGCATCCGCATAAGCGCCGATGAGCGGCGCGCTGCACATGATCGCGGCATACGATACAGCCAGCGTAGCCGTCCATGCGAAGGTTGCCCAAGGCTGATTGCCGGCCACTACCGCAACAAAATAGGCATTGAAAATGGCGGTGATGACCACGGTGGTGTAGCCGGAATTGGCAAAGTCGTACATGGCCCATGCCCAGACTTCGCGAGGGGTGACGGATGGAGCAAGATGGCGGCGCATGGTTATAAACCGTAGCGAGTGAAAAACTCCGGCTCATGGTACATGAAATTACCCGCCTCGTTTGATATGGCGGAGAAGATGAATTGCATGCTGCAAACTCCAACTTGACTACATGTAAAATGCGTAATGGGTGGCACTCATACCGCCCGGTTTCAACCAACCGGAATTTCGCATGACTGATGACGAGTTGAAAAATTGCTGGCCGGAGCTTGGCGTAATCGTGGTGGAACTGCGGCTCATCAACCAGCCTGCAGTGGCCGACAAGCTGGTTGCGGCATTTCTCGCAGGATCAACCTCCAGCGAGGTCGTTGGGGGCATAGGCATCATCCTGCGCGATCACCGTGCGCTTCGCCCCCAGCTCAGCAATTTGGCGATAGGCGCATGGGATGCCATCATGGCCGATATAACCCGCACGCTCCGCGGATCGAAATTCGCCCAGTGGCTTGATCAACTGACAAGGCGGGCCGGAGAGGGATAGGTTTCTGATTGCTGGAGCCGCCTGTTGCTTTTCTTGTTTTGTCATGCATGGCGGCATATCGCTGCTTTTTTCGTAAAGCCGATGCATACCCAAGTTGAAGCCACGAGAGATCCTTCCTGTACATTACTGGCAACCACCCGGCAGCTTGCGGCCGAACGCGGCGTAAAAGATGTGAAGCAGGTGGCGCGCGCTGCAGTCCGGGCGCTCTCCATTGTTCTTTCTGGAGGGCACTTTCACGCGTATCCCCGTCCTGCAGCCATTCCGCATGGGCGCATTTGTGGTCGCCGCCGAGGCTGGGGTGCCCATCGTTCCGATGAGCATACGTGGCACGCGCTCGATGCTGCGTAACGGCCACTGGTTTCCGCGCGGGGGCATCGTCACGATTACAATAGGCAAGCCAGTTGCACCGGAAGGAAAAGATTGGGCGGCGGCCATCCAGCTGCTCAAATGGCACGCGCGAAAATTCTGCGTCATTGCGGAGAGCCGGATCTGGCGCCGGGATCACTTGAAAAACAGGAAGAAACCGGACAGGGCGCAGGACAGCCATGGAGAAGGCGTTTCGGCTCCTCCAGTTTGTGTAATTAAAGGCAATTTACCGGCAAAATGGATCAGCGCTGATAATTGCTTTCTATTCCCGCCATTGATGCTGCCGCCAGAAAAGTATTCTTTGCTTATTTGAGCCGGAGACTTTCGTGTCGGATGATGAATTGCATAAACGGTGGCCGGAGCTGGGCACTGTTGAGGCAGACTTGCGGCGTATTGGCCAGCCTGCCGTGGCCGATATGCTGGTTGATGCCGCCAGCGCCAGACCGGGTTGCAGCGATGTTGTTGGCAGCGTCGGCATCGTACTGCGCAACCATAGCGCGCTTCGTGCGCAGCTAAGTGAGAATGCAGTAACCGCATGGGACGTTATCATGGCTGACGTAAGCCGCGCATTCAACAGATCAAGGTTCGCCCAGTGGCTTGCCAGTTTAACAAGCTGACAAGGAGAGTTGTGGTGTGACCAGGTATGCCCGCCAACCTTTATAGAACCCAGATTTTCGCCCACCGTGGCGCCAACAGAGAGGCCGCGGAAAATACCCGCTCCGCCTTTGACAGGGCGCTGGACTACGCCGTTGACGGCATGGAAACCGACATCCAGCTCAGCCGCGACGAAGTGGCCGTGCTGTGGCACGACCGCTTTCTCGACAAGCTCGGCCTGCCCGGCAAACACATTGACGATTTCGATTACGCGCAGCTGCAGGCGATGAATTTTGCCGCGCACTTTGCTGCCGCATGCCAACCAGAAGGCGTGATGAGCCTGCAAGAATTTCTTGCGGCTTATCGCACACGCTGCCGGCTGCTGCTGGAGATCAAGAACCGCGAATGGGAAGCGCCTTCGCGGCACCAGGCAAAAGTGCGGCAAACGCTGAAGCTGGCTGGTGCGGTGAGCGGCGATCGCATCCTGGTTTCCTCGTTCGACCTCGACAGCCTGATCTATGCCTCCCAAACGGAACCGCAGCCTCCCCTGGTGCTTAATCTGGAGCCGGAGCAGGGTACGGATTCTGCGCGGGCCGTATTGGCCGAACATCCCTTTCTTTATGGGCTGTGCGTCCACATCAGCACGCTGAATGAAGCCATGGCCGAAGTGGTAAGAGGGCGCGGCAAGCATGTCGCGGTCTATACCTGCAACAGCGAGGAAGAGATAGGCCATGCACTCGGTTTGGGGGTAGACATACTCATCAGCGATGTACCGCAAAAGGCCTTGATGCTGAGAGAACGTGCAACAGCCTGATCGGCCGGCCTGAATTCCCGCAATTTGACAATCTGCCCGGTTTGCCTAGAATTCGCCATCCGGACTTCTCCGTTTGGGTTGTTAGCTCAGCTGGTAGAGCAGCGGACTCTTAATCCGCGGGTCGAGTGTTCGAGTCACTCACAACCCACCAAAAAAATGACTGGTCGCAACGGCCAGCTCTTTGCTAAATCTTGGGTTCTTCCTTGAGGCCCGCGCCATGTTAGGGGCATTGTTTTGGGCTATAGCATGATTGAAATACCGGAGGCGTGATGGAAGCGGCCCATTCGCGCTATTTCGTTTTTGTCGAGAAAGCGGCAGCTTTGTTGCTGCTGATTTACCCGACATTCATGCTCGTGGTTAAACACGGCATGAACGGAGTGTTCCTGTTCATGTTGCTGCTCGCTTTTGCGGTATGGGTAGTGCGCCCACCTGGCATAAGCGCAGTGGTGTGGCGACGCGAATGGACGATCTACGCACTAGCCATGGTCGCCATGTCCGTCGCAATTCTTGCAAGCCAAACCGCCAATCACAGCAACACCGTCCGCTTCCACGATGCGGCGACCCGCTACTGGCTATCCATCCCGGTTCTCCTGCTATTGCACCGACTTCGCCCCAATGCCCTGACTGTGCTGCAATTTGCTTTTCCTGCTGCAGCTATTATCGGATTTTTTCTGGCAAAAAACATGGGGGGCAGATCAGGGGTGGTCACTCTGGATGTGATTCGTTTTGGCAATTTTGAACTGCTTCTCGGCGCCATGTCCTTGCTCAGCATAGATTGGTTCGGACGAGATAGTTTCCTGCTACGCGCTTTGAAAATACTGGGTTTCGCCGCCGGGCTTACGGCATCGCTCGCTTCAGGCTCGCGGGGCGGCTGGCTGGCTATCCCCGTATTCGCTGCCATCTTTATCTACTTCAGGACATCGAAAATTTCTCCGCGCGTGGTATTGTCAGCCATAGCAGGGACGGTGCTGATCACGGCATTGCTCTATACGGCAAGCCCCCCTTTCCATCAGCGCGTGAATGAACTGGCAAGCGATGTTGCAGAGTTTAATAAAGGCAATCCGGATACATCCACCGGAATACGCTGGCAGTTATACAAAGCGGCGGTAGATGTGATCTCGCGACATCCGTTCTTTGGCGTGGGCCCGGCAGGTTTTGCGCTGGAAATGGAACCCATGATGAAGGCGGGCAAGATTACTCCGGCGGCGGCTGGACTGGGGCTTGGCGAAGTCCATAACGATATCTTGTGCAAGACAGCCGGAATGGGTGTGTTCGGATTGATCGCCATGCTTGCAATTTACTTTGTGCCGTTCGGATTATTCTGGAGGTCAACGAAATCCGCATTCGGGCCGGTCAAGCGGGCAGGACAGCTGGGTATTACCTTCGTGAGCGGGATCATTGTGTTTGGCTTGACAGCGGAATGCCTGAACCTGACCCTGGCTACCGCTTTTTACGGCTTTACAGTTGCTGCGCTGCTAGCGGTTTGCTACAACACCCATTATGGCGAACAACCCGCCAATCCCTGAAAATCATGTTCAGCATTGTCATCCCAAGTTGGAACAACCTGGAATATTTGAAGCTCTGCATCAATAGCCTGAAGAAACACTCGGAATTCGAGCACGAGATTCTGGTGCATCTGAACAACGGATCGGATGGCTCACTCGAATGGATAAAGTCGCAGGGCATCAAATATACCCAGACTGAAAAGAATATAGGCATTTGCTTGCCGGTGAACCATCTGGTAATGCAGGCCAGGCACGACTGGGTGTTGTATATGAACGACGACATGGTGGCCGCTCCCGGCTGGGACACAGCCTTTATTGAGGCGACCCGATCGGTAGATACCGACCTCGCTCTCTTCTTTGGCACCCTGATCCAGCCTGAGAACGGCGGCAACGATAATATTATCAAGCAGAATTTCGGCGAGTCGCCTGCCGTATTCGATGAGGAGAAATTCTTGCAGCAGTTCAGGGTGGATGACCGAGGGGACAGGGAGGGCGCGGCTTTACAACCTACCCTGGCGCATAAAAAATGGTGGGGCATGCTTGGCGGGTACAGCACAGAATTCAGCCCCGGGATGAGCAGTGATGACGATCTGCTGATGAAATACTGGGTGGCGGGCTGCCGCAACTTCCGTGTTGTCGGCGGTAGCCGCTTCTACCATTTCGGCTGCAAGAGCACAGGACGCATCAAGCACAACAAGGGTGGCTCCATATTTGTAATGAAATGGGGTATTACACATATCGAGCTTCACCGCCGCTACCTGCCTTCACTCAGGAAGGATGATCGCGGCAGCACGCCGGACAACCCGTACAATTTTGCCCGCGCTTCTTGGCTGGGCAGGTTGCGCCGCTTGGGTTATGCCCTGAGCAATAATTACCCGCTAGAAGATATCGAGGCTTGGGATCCGGTTCCCGGACAAGTGGAATGGAAACAGGGTAACTAGCGCCGCTCCAGAGATTGCGCCTGCTGCATGACCTTGAAAATTTCCTCGCCCATCAGTAAATAGCCCGTTGTCGAGAAGTGCGTGTTGTTTGCGGGATAGAGGTCAACCACCCTGCTCCCGATGGCCTGCTGCGTCAGGCGCAGCAGGTTGGGAGCATTGAACCGCTGCTCTGCCCTGTTCCAGAACTGTTTGTCAGGGTTCAAATAAGCCGTGGACTTGTTCGGGACGAACACCCAGACCGGTATGACGCCGTTCAGGCGGGCATTGAGTGTTTCCATATCTTCCAGCACTTTTTCATCCACGTCTCCCGGCTTATCAAGGGACAGGAACAACACGTCGCTGCACCGGGCATGACTAAACAAGGCACAGCCGTTGGGCACACGGGCCATAATTACGCTATTCGGCAGCGCCCAGGCCTTGAAACCGGCGGCGCTGCTCATGAATTCATATTTAAGCGCGTTCAGCCGAGTCAGGATGCCAACCGACAGCCTTCCCGAATAGTCGTCCAGGCTCGTGTTGGGCAAAATGGCAGGAGGGCCGCGCGGCGCATCAGTTCTGATATTCGGGTGATATTCCATGCGCTGGCAGGCAATCGAGTTGTTCAAGTTGCTGGCCAAATCGCGCTCGACAGTTTCATATACCACATACTTTCCGGCAAATCCTTGCGCGCGCAGCCAGAACATGAAATCTGCACACAGTCCGCGTATGCTGTCGAGAGATTCGGTTCGCACCTTCATGCCGCGTTGTGTCAATGCAGTTTGCCAGACACGGCTGTCGGAAAAGCTGTCCCCGATGACCAGTACATCCGCTTCACGCATGGAAGCTTGTTGCATCCATCCTGCATCGAGGGCAGGCTGCGGTTTGGCCCAGCCGAACAGCGATTCTGGCAGCTGGCCCATGCGCGTCAGATCGCCATCAAAAGACGCCAACGGCAGGAAGCGGAAACCCGTTGCGCCGTAACCAAGCATTGCCACAAACACGAGAATGGAAAAGTATTTGGCGTGTTTCATGTCAGAACTGGAAATACAGGAAAGGGCTGTAGCTGCCGAATTGGTCGATCGCAAAATACAACATGCTGAGGACGGCAGCGGCCTGCAGCAAAGTCAGCAATGTACTGCCGCTGACAAAACGGATGCGGGCGGAATTCGGCAGCAACCACACCCACAGCAGCCCGGGGACAAGCAAGCGCAGCAGATCGCGACCGGATAGCTCGGTAAGCAACAGCAGATTGCCGTGCATTACAGCGTCGAACGCGATCGGCCGCGCGGCAATGCCGAACATCGCTTTCAAGATAACCAGCGCGTGCGGCATGTCGTTAGCCCGGAACACCACCCATGCCGCAACCACGGCGATAAATGTCAGCATGCCCCCTGCCAGCAGTCCCACCCATTTCGGCACCCAGTACAGGAATTTTTCCGCAGCAACCTCGCGCCATAAGTGGTTGATGGCAAGGTATACGCCATGCAGCCCGCCCCAAACCACGAATGTCCAGCTTGCACCGTGCCACAAACCGCCAAGCAGCATGGTGGCCATCAGGTTCAGGTAGCGGCGGGGCTTGCCCTTGCGGTTGCCGCCCAGCGGGATGTACAGGTAATCGCGCAGGAAGCGCGACAGGGTCATGTGCCAGCGACGCCAGAATTCAATAATGCTGGTCGCCTTGTAAGGCGAATTGAAGTTAGCCGGCAAACGGATGTTGAACATCAGCGCGATGCCAAGCGCCATGTCGGTATAGCCGGAAAAATCGAAATATATTTGCAAGGTGTAGGCTAGCGCGCCCGACCATGCCTCATAGACAGTCGGCAGAATGCCGGTAGTCATGCCGTGCTGTGCACCGTCAAAGATGGCCGTGGCAAACGGGGCAAGCGAATCTGCCCACAGCACTTTTTTGCACAAACCCAGCGTGAACAGCAGCAAGCCGGTTGCTACGTGGTCCCAATTGATGCGGTAGGTGGAAGCATGCGCGAACTGCGGCATCATCTCCTTGTGATGCAGGATCGGCCCGGCGATCAGGTGCGGGAAATAGGTGACGAACAGCAGGTAGTGGACAAAATTGTATTCCTTCACTTTTCCCTGCCAGGTGTCCACCAGAAAAGCTATCTGCGTGAAGGTGAAGAACGAAATGCCCAAAGGCAGGATTATCTCGCCCAGGCTCCATTGCGTGCCCGCTACGCTGTTAGCGCTATCGATGAAAAAATTGGTGTATTTGTAATAGCCCAACAACAGCAGGTTGGCAGCAACGGCGGCAACCAGCAACTGCCTTTTGCGCCGCCCCTCATGCTTCACCCCGGCCTTGGCGATCCACATCCCGAAGGAGTAGTTGCAAACGATGGAGCCAAGCAGCAACCCTATATAAGCCGAATTCCAGTAGCCATAGAAAAACAGCGAAGCCAGCGCCAGCCATCCGGCGCCAAAGGCGTGGCTGATACGCGCCAGCCAGAAGAACACCAGCAGCACGACCGGCAAGTAGAGAAAAATAAAACTGTAGGAATTGAACAGCATCGGACAGCGCGGCCTAAAAGTACGGAACTGGCAACGGGCCTGGGGCTGAGCTTCTCTCGGCCTTTCGCTTCCCAAGAGCCAGCCGGAGCAATCGTAACCCGCCACAATTAGGCGTGCTATGGCACAAAACTGTAGTCATTCTGCGCCGGAAATCAAATCGTGACCGCCCCGGGCAAGGATAGTAAATCCTTAAAATTGGAACAGTAAGCGGCTACGCGGCCGCACAGCAGTATGGCGGAGAGGGGGGGATTCGAACCCCCGTCAGGATATTATCCTGAACACGCTTTCCAGGCGTGCGACTTAAACCGCTCATCCACCTCTCCGGAAGGGCGCGCAGGATAAACCAGAAAGGGGTTTGCCGCAACCGCCGGATTGCCTCAAATATGCAACGCGCGCTTATCCACCGCCAGCGCCGCCTCGTGCATGATTTCCGACAGGCTGGGATGGGCGTGGATGGTGCGCGCCAGGTCTTCGCTGCTGGCCGAGAAAGCCAGCGCCAGCACCGCTTGCTGGATCAGCTCCGAAGCCATCGCCCCGATGATATGTACGCCGAGGATGCAGTCTGTCTTTGCATCGGCAAGAATCTTGACGAAGCCCGTTGTCTCGCCCAGCGCCCGCGCGCGGCCGTTCGCCATGAACGGGAACTGCCCCGCCCTGTACGCCACGCCAGCCGCCTTGAGTTGCTGTTCGGTTTTGCCCACCCAGGCAATCTCCGGCGAGGTATACAGGATGCCCGGCACCAGGTTCAGGTCACAATGGCCCGCCTGGCCGGCGATGAGTTCCGCCACCATCACCCCCTCTTCCGAAGCCTTGTGCGCCAGCATCGGCCCGCGCACCACGTCGCCCACCGCGTAAACATTTTGCAGATTGGTGCGGCAGTGCTCGTCCACCTCGATGCGCCCCGCCGCATCCAGTTTCAGCCCGACGGACTCTGCACCCAGCCCCTGCGTATTCGGCACGCGCCCCACCGCCACGACGAGTTTGTCCGCAACCAGCTCCTGCGCAACACCTTGCGCATCGCGCCAGGCAATGTTTACCGCATCGCCATTTTTAACGCCCTCGATCTGCACACCGAGATGAATCTTCAGCCCTTGTTTGGTAAAGGCGCGCAACGCCTCCTTCGCCACCTGCTCATCGGCAGTGGGAATGAAAACCGGCAGCGCTTCCAGCAGCGTCACTTCAGCTCCCAACCTGCGCCACACGCTGCCCAGTTCCAACCCAATGACACCCGCCCCGATGATGGCGAGGCGCCTTGGCACTTCGCTAAAGCTCAAGGCACCGCTGTTGTCCACAATGCGCACGCCATCGAACGGCGCTTGTGGCAAGGCGCGCGGCGTCGAGCCGGTGGCGATGATGACATGCTGCGCCCGCACTTCCTCGTCATTAACAATACCGATGCGCCACAGCTCGCCGTCGCGCCCCATCAACTGTGCGCGGCCATGCAGCTGCGTCACCTTGTTTTTCTTGAACAACTGCGCGATGCCCAGCGTGAAATCGGATACGATCTTATCCTTGCGCGCCAGCATCTTCGCCACATCGAACTGCACGCCGGATGCCACGATGCCATGCGCCGCAAAATCGCGCGTCACCCGCTCGTAGTTCTCCGAGGATTCCAGCAGCGCCTTGGAAGGAATGCAGCCCACGTTGAGGCAGGTTCCGCCCAGGCTGGGTTTGCCCTGCGCGTTCTTCCAGTCATCCACGCAGGCCGTGCTCAACCCGAGCTGCGCGCAGCGTATTGCCGCCACATAGCCGCCGGGACCGGCGCCGATTACAACAACATCAAATTCGGCCATCGTCTCTCCTTTGCTTACAAATCGTTTATTCTCCCGCCCAGTTTTTCACCTTCAGCCCAGGCACCCTGGAAAATTCCCCGATGTTGTGTGTGACCAACGGCATGCCGAGGCTGGCCCAGCAGCCAGTTACCTTTCTTGTCTTGCCAAGACAACGCAGTTGCGGCGGAAAATCAGACCCGAAGAGATTGAATTGCCACGTGGACTCTTCGTGCTCACCTTACTTGGTTGGTTTGGTGAGTGATGCCAAGTATTCAACAAGCTCATACACATTGGTTTCAGGGTTATCAGAGCCAGTTCTTTTGTTATCCTTCAAGAGTCGTTTTGCATGCTTGATTGCATCTTGCATTTTCTGCCCTGAAAGCTTGGCGTAAACTCCACCTATTCCCTTCTTATAGCCATCCAATTTTGCTTCTTTGTGTAGCTCGGAAATGGCTTCGTCGCACGGTGAGCGTTTTCTTGCTGTAAAAGGGTGTGAGATGTAATCGAAGTGAAGCAACAGCCATATCTCAAAGCAAGGCGTAGATGTGATAGCAAAGAATGGTTTGCCAGATATTTTTAATGCGCTGATTTTCTTGACGGTGGGTAAAAAACTTCTGTGCTGATCACGGTCAAATACGCAATACACGCGATCATATGGATCGCTCGACTTTTCTTGCTCATATTCCTGCTCAGCATATTGCAAGACTGAGCTTGGAGCTGAGCCGCACTCTTTTCCTCGTACGTCCACCGCACTTAGGCCAAACGCCTTCGTCATATCTTGAAAATAGTAAGCACTGCTTTTGCTGTCTTCGCAGACAATCAGGACGCGGGGTTGCCGCTGACGAATCTGTTTCTTGCGGTCAAGGTCGAGAGCTTTCCTTTCTCTCACCTTGTGGAACAAATTATCTTTACCCATAAAAATCCAATTTACTCAGGAATGGGATCGCGCCATAACGACCATTAAGATAACCTTTCTCGATGGCTTCATTTTCTCTAGGGCTAAAGTCTGCAAGAGAGTACAAGTGTGTGCTATTTCCTTTGTCTTTTTCAACAAACCAAATTTGATCGGGGCGCAAAATCCGCTGGCTCAATAGCGTAGTGTCGTGTGTTGTAAATATAAGTTGTGCGCGACCTTTGTGAGAGTTCAGCAATCGAACCAAGTGGTGGACAACCAAGGGATGCAGGCTGGTATCAATTTCATCCACAACTAACACATAATTGTTTTTCAATACATCAAGCCAAGGACCAGCGAAAGAGAACAAACTGAGAGTGCCATCAGATTCGTCACCCTTTTCAAATTCTACTAAATCACCAGTATCAACATCCTTGTGCAGGAATTTTGCTTCGCGGCGGGTTTTCCCATTTAAATCCTTTAATATTTCATCTTTGACTGCATCTGGCATATCGGATGGCAAATCGTCTGTTGAAAACTCCCTCTTTTCAATAGCGATGTCATGAAAGGAAATGCCCGCGCTGCTCATGAATTCCAGAACGTGCTTTTTCTCTTCTGGATTTTCACACATGCGCTGCGTAAAACCGCTGCCAATATCATCCATCGCAGAAACAATTCTTAATCGTTTCTGGAACCAGTAAAATACAGGACGCAATTGCTCATTACCTTTTTGTACGGCAACAGATAGATATAGAGCATTGCCAATAGTCAAAGAGGCGCGATCATTGTGTAATTTTTTTCCACCAATTAAAGAAGTGCTGAATTTGTACTCATCCTTTTGGGCGGTTGGATTGAATGCTCTTTCGAACCAGCGTTGCGGCTTGCCAAGTGGGTAGGCGATTAACCACTCACTGGTGATGCGTTCAGAATTTAATGAGAAACCATACTGGTAACGAATACCTTCTTCAATGAAATGAATTTCAAATTCAGAGTCCTGTTTTCGTGAGTTTGCGCTTAGCCGAAAGGGCTGCACATCTTTAATTACTTCGCCGACTTGGGCTTTTTGTGCCGAGGTGTTTACCCATTTGCGCATAAATGAGAGTGCGCCTACAAGGGTGCTTTTTCCGGCAGCATTAGGTCCGTATACGACGGCTGAACGTAACAATCTTGGCAACCCGTCTTCACTGACACCCGCCTCAAATGCGTTGTTTTCCAAGCCACCTTTTTTGAGAGCTTTGCTAGCGACCAAACTCAAAGTCTGGGGTGCTCGGATAGATCGAAAATTAGTTACTGTAAATTCAATAAGCATGGCTTAATTTGCAATAATTATAAACACATATAGATATTTGCTCTTTTAGTGCATAAATGCAAGCGAAATATTAACTTTTTTCAAATTTCACACCCTTGGCAAAGTGGGCATAATTTTGTGCCGATCTTACGATGTTAAGGATTTTGGATTTTCACTTCTCCTTCCCTGTGCGCCGCCTCGAACTGGCGCAAGGGAGCGGAGATTTAGACGACAATACGCCGCGCAGCGGCTTGTTGCGGCGAAGGCATAACCTTCAAGTTATGCCGAAGCCACAAACCCCTTCTTTGTTTTTCGTTGTGTGCATCAACGAGCGCCAGCCGCTGCGCGGCGACCCTTCGACAGGCTCAGGGCGAACGGCTCACATCTACAAATCCAAAAACCCCCGCCCCGGATACTCCAGCGCCTCTTTGATGGCAACCAGGAACAGCACCGCATCGCGGCCATCCACGATGCGGTGGTCGTAGGACAGTGCGAGGTAATTCATCGGCCGGATGACGACCTGGCCGTTCTCGGCAACCGGTCTGTCTTTGGTGGCGTGGATGCCGAGGATGGCACTTTGCGGCGGGTTGATGATGGGGGTGGAGAGCATGGAGCCGAACACGCCGCCATTGGTGATGGAAAAAGTGCCCCCGCTCAATTCTTCCAGCGCGAGCTTGCCGTTTTTGGCGCGCGCGCCGAAATCGGCGATCTGCCTTTCGATGCCGGCCAGCGACAGCTGGTCCGCATCACGGATGACGGGCACCACCAGGCCGCGCTCGCTGCCGATGGCGACGCCGATGTCGTAATAGCCGTGATAGATGATGTCGGCTCCATCTATCGAGGCGTTCAGCAGTGGAAACTTCTGCAGTGCCGCTACCGCCGCCTTGACGAAAAACGAGGAGAAGCCCAGCTTTACGCCGTGCTTCTTCTCGAACGCATCTTTGTATTTGTTGCGCAGCTCGATCACCGGCTGCATGTTCACTTCGTTGAAGGTGGTAAGGATGGCGGCGTTCTGTTGCGATTGCAGCAGGCGTTCGGCGATGCGCTGGCGGATGCGCGTCATCGGCACGCGCTGTTCGATGCGGCTGCCGGCAGATGCTATGGCAACCCCCTCTCCCCCACCCTCTCCCGCGAGGGGAGAGGGGGCTGGTTTGGTTGCTTGCAAGACATTCAGCACATCTTCTTTCAATACGCGCCCGTCGCGCCCCGTGCCCTGAATTGTCGCCGTATCAACCCTGTTTTCTTCCGCGATTTTCTGCGCGGCGGGCATCACTGCCGCCTGTGTTCTGGCCACCACAGCCACTTGTGCAGCAGGGCTTGCACCGGGTTGCGCGGCAGTATCGAGCAGCGCGATCACTTCGTTGCTGGTCACCTTCTCGCCATTCTGCTTGAGGATTTTCACCAGTACGCCGGATTTTATTGCGGGCAATTCCAGCACCACCTTGTCGGTCTCGACATCAATCAGGTTCTCGCCTTCCTGCACCGCTTCGCCCGCCTGTTTGTGCCAGGACAACAGCGTGGCTTCGGAAACCGATTCGGAAAGTTGCGGCACCCGGATTTCTATTTGCTTGCTGGTTTCAATGGTCATGATGGCTGGCTCCCGGGACGACACTGATATTGAGATCGGGGCGGAACGCGGCAGCGATCACTTCCTGCTGCTGCTCGTTGTGCACCGATAGATAACCCGCTGCGGGCGCGGGCGAGGAAGGCCGTAGCGCATAGCCCAGCTTCATGCCGGGGCGCATGTGGCGCAGCAGGTAATGCTGGATGCGGTGCCACGCGCCCTGGTTGCCGGGCTCTTCCTGGCACCATACCAGCTCAGTTGCATCCGGGTATGCGGCAACCTGCGCGGCGAAGAGTTTATGCGGGAACGGGTAGAGCTGTTCGATCCGGATGATGGCCACATCCCGGATTTCGCGCTGGCGCCGCGCCGCCAGCAGCTCGTAATAAATCTTGCCGCTGCAGGCGATGATGCGCCGCACCCTGCCCGCTTCCAGCGCACCCGCCTCGGAGATGACTGCCTGGAATCCTCCCTGCGCCAGGTCGTCCAGCCTTGAGGCCGCGTCCTTGCTGCGCAGCAGGCTCTTGGGGGTGAATACCACCAGCGGCTTGCGCGATGGCCGCAGCATCTGGCGGCGCAGCAGGTGAAACATCTGCGCCGCATTGGAAGGGACACACACCTGGATATTGTAGTCGGCACACAGTTGCAAATAGCGCTCGATGCGCCCGGAGGAGTGTTCCGCGCCCTGGCCCTCGTAGCCGTGCGGCAGCAGCATCACCAGCCCGCACAGGCGCCCCCACTTGGCTTCGCCCGAGGCGATGAACTGGTCAATGACCACTTGCGCGCCGTTGGCGAAATCGCCGAATTGCGCTTCCCACAGCGTCAGGGTATCCGGCTCGGCGGTGGCATAGCCGTACTCGAATGCCAGCACCGCTTCTTCGGAAAGAATGGAATTGATCACGATGAAATCCGCCTGCCCCGCTTCCAGGTTGCTCAGCGGCACATGCAGCCCCTCCTGCCGGTTCGCGCGGTTCTGGTCGTGCAGCTCGGCGTGGCGGTGGAAAAACGTGCCCCGGCCGCAATCCTGGCCGGACAGTCGCACCGGGTAACCCTCGGTCAGCAGGCTGGCGTAGGCCAGGTTTTCCGCCATGCCCCAATCCAGCGCCAGCTCCCCGCACCCCATGGCGCGGCGGTCGGCGATGATTTTCTCGACGCGCGAATGCAGCTTGAAGCCGGATGGCACATCGGTCAGCCGCTCCGCCAGAAATTGCAGGCGCGCACGCGGCACCGCCGTGTTGACCGGCGTATCCCAGGGAACATCGGCGGCGTATCTGGCCCAGCGGACGGCATGCTCGTTCCTGGGATATTCGCACACCGTCTGCACCGGGCTTACCCCTTCATCCAGCATGCGCCGGTAAGCGGCAACCATCGCTTCCGGCTCTTCCGGCGCAAGCGCCGCTGCTTCCACCAGGCGCGCAGCGTACCGGGCGCGTGTGCCGGGATGCTGGTTGATGAAGCGGTACATGAACGGCTGGGTCACCAGCGGCTCGTCCTGCTCGTTGTGCCCGAGCTTGCGGAAGCACACCAGGTCAATCACGGCATCACGCTGAAACGCCATGCGGTAATCCAGCGCGATTTCCGCCGCCCGCAGCACCGCTTCCGGATCGTCCGCATTGACATGAAAAACCGGCGCTTCCACCATCTTGGCCACATCGCTGCAAAACAGCGATGAACGCGTGTCGCGCACATCCGAAGTGGTAAACCCGATCTGGTTGTTGATGACCACATGCACCGTGCCGCCGGTGCAGTAGCCGCGCGTTTGCGACAGGCCGAGCGTCTCCATCACTACCCCCTGCCCGGAGAATGCGGCATCGCCGTGCAGTTGCACCGGCAACACCCGGCTGCCGTCGCGGTCGCCCCGGGTATGCTGGCGCGCGCGTACCGAGCCTTCCACCACCGGGTTGACTATCTCGAGGTGTGACGGGTTGAATGCCAGCACGACGTGCATCGCCCCGCCCGGCGTCGGAATGTCGGACGAGAAGCCGTTATGGTATTTCACATCGCCCGAAATCAGGTGCCCCTCATGCTTGCCCTCGAACTCGGCGAACAGCGCTGGCGGCAGTTTCCCCAGGATGTTCACCAGCACGTTCAGCCGCCCGCGGTGCGCCATGCCGATCACCGACTCCTGCACCCCGAGGCCGCCCGCACGCTGCAACAGATACTCCAGCAGCGGGATCAGCGTCTCGCCGCCTTCCAGCGAAAAGCGCTTCTGCCCGACGTATCTGGTGTGCAGGTAACGCTCCAGTGTCTCGGCGGCAGTGAGCTGTTCCAGGATGCGGCGGCGCTGCGCGGCGGAATAACCCGGTGTACCGGGCAAACCCTCGACGCGCCGCCGCAGCCACTGCTTCCGGGAAGAATCACTGATGTGCATGTACTCCACACCGATGGTGCCGCAGTAGGTTTGGCGCAGCAGCTGCAGGATTTCGCGCAGGGTAGCGCGCTGCATGCCGGCCAGATGATCGGCATCGAAAACGGTGTCCAGATCTGCTTCGCCCAAGCCGTAACTGGCCGGATCCAGTTCGGCCAGCTCGGGCCTGGCGTGGCGGCCCAGCGGATCGAGATCGGCAGCATGCACCCCGAGGGAGCGATAGGCATGGATGAGCTGCAACACGCCGGCCTGCCTGCCTTCAAGGTTTGTTTCCGGCGCGGCCCGGGAAGCGGCGCGCGCTTCCGGCAAAGCAGCAAAGACGCGCCGTACCGGGCTGTGCGCCACATCGCGCGGCGCGCCGGGCGCGCCTTGCAGCGCATCAAAAGCGGCGCGCCACGCATCGGGTACAGTTTCCGGAGCAGCGAGGTAATCCTCGTACAGCCCCTCGATGAATGCGGCATTCATCCCGAACAACGGGGACGATTCCCGCAAGGCCTGCATGGTGTTTATTTCTTGTTTGCCCATGGCGTCAGCTTGCCCGTTTGTCCTGAAAAGGCGGCTGGCTTCCCTGCCGCTACCTTCCCCATCTCAGCCTCACGCGCAACTGCCGGAAAGATTCAGCATCCAGGCTGTCCGGCAGGATGATCACGCTGCTCGCCAGGCGCGTGCCGTGCGGCACCAGGTTGAGCACGGCGAACAAGGGGGTCACCACGCTGTCGCGTGAAACCCGGCCCGCCAGCGTTTCGCCGCCGAGCTTGACCAGAAACACCTCTTCGCCTTCCAGCGTCAGCGATCTGCCGGAAGATGCCGCAGCAAACCATGCATCGTGCCGCAGATGATGCAGCAGGCTGAAAAAGGTCAGGAGCCCCAGCGCCAGCTTGGCCCAGGCTGGAAGCGCCAGCGGGATCAAGGCGGCAAGCGCGATGCCGTGCGCAACCGCCAGGATGGCTGCGAGAGTGCGTGAAGGCCGGAGCTCGAATGTTTGCCGCATGGCCGCCCCGTAATAAAATGGACTGCGGTCAGATCAGAACACTAGTACCGAGATCAGCCCAGCCAGCACCAGCAAAACAATCCCGACCAGCAGCAGGTTACCGCTATTGCCGGCCAGCTCCATCTTGCCGTCATCCGCTTTTGCCGGAACGCGCTCTTCAAACAGGGGGATCGTAGAGGTGATGATCTTGGGCCGGGCGGCATCCAGTCCAGCCTGCCTGAGCGCTTCTCCGCTCGGGAGCGCCATTTTGAATGTCCTGGAAAACTCTTCGACCTCGTCCCGCGAGCTGGTCATCGCGGCCAGGCGCATCGTGGCGGCGGAGGAATCGAACAGCGGGGATAAACCCATCGCCACCGGTTTGGGTTCGTCTTCGCTCGTGGCCGGCCGCACCGCCGCAGGAATGGCATCCTGCAACTGGGTGCCCTGCGCAAGCCTGGCCGCTTCAGGCGGCGCGCCACGCAGCATCTTGTCGCGGCAGGCACGCAGGTCGTTGGCGAATTCCCTGGCGTTTTGATAGCGGTCGGCCAGATCTTTTGCCAGTGCCTTGGCGACGATGAAATTGAGCATGCCGGGCACTTCCGGGTTCAGGGCGCTGGGAGGCGGGGGCACGGTATTCAGGGTCTGGTACATGATGGCGTTGACGTTCTCGCCGGCAAACGGCACCTGGCCGGTCAGCATTTCGTACAACATCACGCCCAGCGAGAAGATGTCCGAGCGCTGGTCTATCTGCTTGCCCGTCACCTGCTCCGGCGACATGTATTTGGGCGAGCCCAGCACCATGCCGGTCTGTGTGCGCACCGAGGCGGACTCCATGCGGGCAATGCCGAAATCGGTGATCTTCACGTGCCCGTCGCGCACCACCATGATGTTGGACGGCTTCACATCGCGGTGCACGATGTCGTGCTCGTGCGCGTAAGACAGACCCTGCGCCACCTGCACCACGATGTCGAGCGACTGCTCGACCGGTATGCGCTTCCCCGAGTTCAGGATGTCGCGCAATTCGCGCCCTTGCAGAAACTCCATGGCGATGTAGGCGATGTCCCCGCTCTTGCCCACATCGAAAACAGTGACGATGTTCGGGTGACTCAGGCGGCCCGCCGCCTTGGCCTCCTGGTAGAAACGCCCCTCGTATTCTTCTTTTTCATCGTCGGCCAGGTTCAGGTTGATGGTCTTGATCGCAACGATACGGTCAATCAGCGGATCCCGGGCCTTGTAGACGATGCCCATCGCCCCCTGGCCGATCTCGCCCACAATCTCGTATCGCCCCAACTGGCTGATCATGGCTGCCATCAATAAACGGGTTATTTGCCGAGTTTGTCTTTCACGCTGCGAAACACCGGCCCCCAAATAGGATGCCCCGCCTCCGCAGGTTTCAGATCAAAAGATGGGTCAATTTCCAGCGCCTTCCTGAACTCGTCGCGGCACTGCTTTTCGCGTCCGCCAATGCAGTCAACAAATGCCAAATACTTGTGCGCCACCACCTGGTCTCCCTTGGTCAGCCCCATATCCAGCGCGTCGTGCAACGTATCATGAGAGGATTTGTAATCACCATCTTCATAACTTTTCAGGCCACTGGAAAGTTTCTGCTCCGCCGGGCCTGCCTGAAAAGGATGGGTTTTAAGCAGTTCTTCGACATCCTTTTTCATGGTTCCACATGCAGCCAGCAAAAACAGGGCCGATGCAACAACCAGCATCCTGCGAACACTCAGCATCCTGAACTCCTGGTCAGTTAATTGGTGAACTTGTAAATAAGCTTTATTTTCTCGTTCGCCTTGACCTCAATCTTTTGTATATAGGGCGGGAAAGTCGTGTTGCGAATTTCAATCTCGTGCTTTCCCGGCGCCACCTGCAATCCGGTCAAAGGCGGGCTGACGCCCTGCATTCTACCATCCAGATAGATTTCCCCCCAAGGTGTAACGGCAAGGTTCACCAGCGCCGCTGCACCTGGCTCGACCGCCGTGGTCTCTTCCAGCGTGCGCATGGTGGGCATAAGCTTGCGCACCCCTTCCTGCGCGGCTGGCGGAGGCCGGGGGGTTTCTTTCGCGGCAGGCGCCTGCCTGGGTTCTTCATGTGCGATTTGCGGTTTCTTCTCCTCTGCTGCCGCAACAACCGGTTGCTGCAACGGCAGAGAAACAACCGGTTTTTTCTCCGGCGTAGACGCAGCAGCAGGTTTTTTCTCCAGTTGAGGCAGAGCGCCCGCGCTTTTTCCGGTCTCGGGCTCGGCAGTTTTCGGCAGCACTTCCGCCACCCCGGAAACGGCTGGCGCAATAACGGCCTGAACCGGAGCCTCCTCCACGGGCGGCAACGGGGCGGCAGGCTGATGCAAAACCTTGACCAGCGCGGCAACCAGCAACACCAGCGCGGCAAGGGGCATGCCGATATAGAGTGTGCGCCGCATCGCGGAAGCATCCTGGAACGCGCTGCGAACGGCCCGCCATGCGCCGCCCGAGGCCACTTTCCAGGAATTGGTCAGCTCTCCCGGATAACCGATCGCATAAATCTCGTGCTCTCGCACATGCTTGTCGGTGCGGGATCCCTGATAGTGGAACATCCCTGCATATTCCTGCGACAGCCGCGACACCGCATCGTAGTATGAGCGCGAAACCAGAATCTGGCCGGTATCCGCAAAACCCATGATGCGCTGCGCCACGTTGATGCCGTCTCCCACGATATTGGGCTGGCCGTTGATATCCTTGACCAGGCGTACGGGCCCGAGGTTGATGCCCATGCGCACCAGCAGCGGCGGGGTCATCAACACACCTTCCTGGAAAAAGCTCTCGCGCAGCGACAGCGCCACCTTGATCGCATCCCCGACATCCCCCAGGAAGCTGATCGCTGCGCCGTCGCCCGTATCAAGGATGATGCGGTCGTTGATGGGCACATTGCGGATAGCCCTGCTCAGAAAGGAATTGAAGCCCTCTTTCAGGGAAATCTGCTCGGCAACCTGCTTCCTGGAATATTCCGAGATATCCAGGAACAGCACGCTGCAAATTATGGTTTTGTTGCCGCTCTCATCCATCCAAATACTTGTCCGATATGCTTTTCCGTGGTTATTGTAGCGATATTAGCCTACCTTTACCCGTTTTTGCGAAGAGCCGCCACTCTGGGATTCTAGTTGGCGCCATGACTAAACACCAGTTTTTGCTTTGCGGCGCGCCGCTCCCGGCGAGGTGGCGGGTTTGCCACGCGACGCGGCGGCGGGCTCGCTTTTCTGATTGCCTTTGCGCACCGCCTCCGCTTTATCCGCCCGCCTGCCGGCCTTCACGCCACGGGGCCGCACAAAAGCCGATTGTCGCACACTATCGCGGCCGGGCGCAGTCTGCCGCGTAACCGCCGGCGGATCCATGCCTGCCCAATCGAGTATTGCGGCCACTTCGCCCGGGCCGAGCTCGGCCAGCATCCCCCGCTTCAGGCGCGGCGGCAGATTGACGATGCCGAAGCGCACGCGCATCAAACGGCTTACCGGCAAACCCAGCGCCTCGAAGGTGCGGCGCACCAGACGGTTGCGCCCCTCCTTCAGCACCAGGCGGTACCAGCGGTTGTAGCCTTCCCCCCCCTCATCCTCGAGCTTCTCGAACCTCACCGGCCCATCTTCCAGGACGATTCCCTCTTTCAGCATCTGCCGCATCTGTTCGGCAGCCAGGCTGCCCCGCACGCGCACTGCATATTCGCGCTCCACCTCGAAGCGCGGGTGCATCAGGCGGTTGGCCAAATCCCCGGAAGTGGTAAAAATCAGCAATCCGCTGGTGTTGAAATCCAGCCTGCCGACGGCAATCCACTTCGAGCCGCGCAATTTGGGCAGAAGATCAAACACGCTGGCGCGACCGGACGGGTCATCGCGGCTGACAATCTCGCCTTCCTGCTTGTGGTAGAGCAGCACGCGCGGCGCACCGCTGCCGGACGCCTCGATGCGGATGGCGCGACGGTCCACGCGCACCTCATCCTCTTCGCTCACGCGCATGCCCAGTACCGCCGCGCTACCGTTCACCGTCACGCGGCCGGCAGAAATCCATTCCTCCATCTCGCGCCGCGAGCCCAGACCGGCCTGCGCCAGAACCTTTTGCAACCGTTCGCCTTGCTCATTCATAGACACCCCAAATCCAGACACAGAGCACACAGAGAAGGCAGGGTTCCAGTGGAGGCCAGCCTAAATCGGCGGTATTACTCGCTTCCCATGCATAACCCAATTGACGAATCAATTTCTGGTTCTAACCACTTTTCTCTGTGATCTCTGTGGCTAACCAGTTTTTCAGATTCATTCCGTAACCATCCGCCGCTCCAGCACCGCCTGCGCCAGAGTGCCGCTATCCACGTGCTCCAGCTCGCCGCCCACCGGCAGGCCGCGCGCGATGCGCGACACCTTGATGCCCTGCGCGCACAGCAAGGTGGCGATGTAATGCGCCGTCGCCTCCCCCTCCACGGTGAAATTGGTGGCGAGCACGACCTCGCACGGTTGCTCGAGGGCGCGTTTGACCAGCCTTTCCAGATGCAGTTCGCGCGCACCGATGCCGTCCAGGGGAGACAGCCTGCCCATCAGCACAAAATACATACCGCGATAGCACTGCGCCTGCTCCATCATCAGCAAGTCTGCAGGCATTTCCACTACGCACAACAGGGCGGGGTCGCGCTTGGGCGAACTGCACAGCTCGCACACTTCCTGTTCGGAAAAATTATTGCACTTTGCGCAATGGTGGATGCTTTCCACCGCGCGGCCAAGCGCCCCGGCCAAGCGTAATGCCCCAGGTTTATCGCGCTGCAACAGGTGGTAAGCCATGCGCTGCGCGGATTTCGGCCCCACGCCGGGCAGACAGCGCAACGCCCCGATCAGCTCTTCCAGGCTGGAGGGGGTATTCATTGATATCCTGGAAGGGCCATCAGCCACGGATGAGCGCCGATGCGCGCAGATAAGAACCGGGGCGCGAACTGCCCGGCCGTTTCCTGGTGTTTGAATCCGCGTCTTTCCGTATCCATCCGCAATCAAGCTTCCCGTTTTCAGAAAGGCAGGTTCATGCCGGGCGGCAAGTTCATCCCTGCGGTAAAGCCGCTCATCCTTTGCTGGGTCACAGTCGCAGCCTGTTTCACGGCATCGTTCACTGCCGCCGCGATCAGGTCTTCCAGCATCTCCTTATCGTCCGCCAGCAGGCTGTCGGCAAGCTGCACGCGCCGCACCTCATGCGCACAAGTCATGGTCACCTTCACCATGCCGGAAGCGGCTTGCCCTTCCACTTCAATCGTCGCCAGCTCGGCCTGCGCCTTTTTCATGTTTGCCTGCATCTGCTGGGCCTGTTTCATCAGTCCGCCCAAACCGCCTTTCATCATTTTTGATTCTCCTGCGCTATGTGGTTAACTAAAATATTCGGGCTTGTTGCCTGTAGCCAGATCGGGCTGGCTGCCAGCTTAAACCGGTTTGATTGAATCCTCGATTACCTGCGCGCCCAGTTGCGCTTGCGCGTCGCGCACGAACGGATCTTGCCTGATCGCCGCCACAGCCTGTTGCTGGCGCGCCTGTTTTTCCTGCTGCTCGGCAGCGGCCGGCGTGGCGATGCCGGCAGCAGCCAGCGTCACCACCAGCCGCACCGGCCGGGTAAAATACTCGGTGAGCGCCGCCTGCAATTTCTCCTGCGCTGCCTTGTTGCTCAACATGAGTTTTTGCTGCGGCGCCAGATTCAACGCCAGCCGCCCATCGGCAAAGCTTTCCAGCGTGCAGTGCCTGGCCAGCTCGCGTGCCGAACCCTGCACATTCAACTGGCCCAGCAGCGCGCCCCAATCGAGCGATGCGGAAGAAACCGTTGCAGCGGGTTGCGCTTCAGCCTGGGCCGGTTTCGCATGCTCTGCTGGTGCAGCAGGGGCGCCGGCCTTGGCCGCTGTCCGCGCCCCCGCCGGCATAAAGGCCAGCATGCGCAACAGCGCCATGGTGAAACCGGCATATTCGTCCGGTGCAAGATCAATCTCGTTGCGCCCGTGAACGGCAATCTGATAGCACAGCTGCACTTCTTCGGCATCGAACTGCTGCGCCAGCCCCAGCAAGCGGTCCCGCTCCGGCTCATCCTCCGCGATGGCCTGCGGCACGGTCTGAACCAGCGCCACGCGATGCAGCAAGGCCGCCAGGTCCTGCAAAGCGGGCTCGAACGCGAGGCTGCGCAGCGCCATATCGTCGGCGACGCGCAACATCTCCGCCCCGTCCCGGGCCTGCAGGGCATGCAGCAAATCGTACAGATAGCCCCGATCAATCGCCCCGAGCATATTGCGCACTACCGCCTCATCCACGCGGGAACCGGAATAGGCAATGGCCTGGTCCAGCAAGCTCAGCGCATCGCGCATGCTGCCCTGCGCCGCCCGCGCCAGCAACGCCAGCGCCCCCGCCTCGAACGGAATGCCTTCCTGCTCCAGCACATACTGCAAGCGGGCCACTATCAGCGCGGGCGGCAACTGTTTCAGGTTGAACTGCAAACAGCGTGACAGCACAGTGACCGGTATTTTCTGCGGGTCGGTGGTAGCCAGCACGAATTTCACGTGGGCGGGCGGCTCCTCCAGCGTTTTCAGCATCGCGTTGAATGCCGATTTCGACAGCATGTGCACTTCGTCGATGATATACACCTTGAAGCGCCCGCTGGTCGGCGCATACAGCGCGCTTTCCAGCAGCTCGCGCATGTTGTCCACCTGCGTATTGGAAGCCGCGTCCAGCTCGATCAGGTCAACGAAACGCCCGCTGTCTATCTCGGTACAGGCGCCGCACGTGCCGCACGGCGTGGCGGTGACGCCGCTGGCGCAATTCAGCGACTTGGCGAAAATGCGCGCGATGGTGGTCTTGCCCACCCCCCGCGTGCCGGTGAACAGATAGGCGTGGTGCAGGCGGTTCTGCGCCAAGGCATTGCTCAGTGCCTGCACGACGTGTTCCTGCCCCGCCAGTTGCGCGAAAGTCTTGGGGCGCCATTTGCGCGCCAGAACGGAAGTTGCAGACATGCTTGAGCCCGAACTAGAAGTTATGGTGCCATGCCTGCGCAACGGGTAAGCGCCGCCAAGGCAAGACGGGATGAATTGTGCAGTGCTTCCGACCAGTCACGGAAGCTCGCAAAAATGGCAATACACCGGCGTTCACACATGGCAAATGAGGATGTTGAGCCATTCTTAACGCTGTACCAGCAAGCGCAGCCGTTATGAAAAAGGAGGCGAGCCTTGCCCCCGGCACTTGTGGTAAGTGGTTATGGCTGCTTCCTTCCGGACCTGACCAGGTTCACCACCCCACAATGCGGGGAGGCCCGCCAATTCGTAAAGCCTGTAACTGCAGGCAAGCTGTTCATGATAGACGAATCGCCAGGTAAAATCCATGTTTGGCGAGCTCGCTCCAAACCGGCCTGCTTCTGAAACCGCAAGCCTGCGGTTTCAGTTTTTGCCACAGAGTGCGCGCAGCTCCTCCTTTGAGTTTGCCTGTGCGCGCACGAAAATCACCACACCCGCAGCTTGAATTGCACGGCCACGGCGCCGTGCAGTTTATCCTGGTAGCCGGGCACCACCGTAATATTCATTCCAACCGCCTTATATTCAAAGCTGGCAACGGGGATGACTAGCGGGAACCAGCCGCCGTTTTGCATTTTCGGATAACCGTCTATGCCGCCCGCCAATAGCCCCAGCCTTGCCAGCCCGATGCGATAAGGCTGCCAGATCCAGCCCAGATACCGCGAGCAGGCGTCGTTGCTGTTCCTGAATTGGCCGGCAACAGCCGAAAGGGTTTGCGACAGGGCAACCTGCACACCCAGCCCGTAGTTATTCCCCTGCAGCCCTTTATTGCGCTCGAAGTGATGGGAAATAAATCCCGCGTTAATCCAGACGGACTCTATTTGGCCGCGACCGGCAGGCGCTTCGAGGTCGTCGTTTTGTGCGGCAAGTCCCGTTATCGGGAAAGCGGCTGCCAGAGCACATAAAAGTTTCAGCATGTTCATAGCCCGCCATTTTCTCACAGCGGGCGGTGCTCGCCCCGATTGTGGCTGCAGATCATCATGACGCGGCGGGCACGGAAAGGTAGAATGTCTTTCAATCTGAGCCAGCCGCCGCAAATGTCCATACAGTGGTTTCCCGGTCATATGGCCTCGGCTCGCAAGAAAGCGGCAGAGGCCATGGAACGCACCGATGTCATCATCGAGGTGCTGGATGCGCGCCTGCCGGAGGCAAGCTGCAACCCGATGATCCGCGAGCTGCGCGAGCACCGCCAGCGCCCCTGCCTGAAAATTCTCAACAAGAGCGACCTCGCCGATCCCGCCGCCACCAGCGCCTGGTTGAAATTCTACAACGCGCAACCAAACGTCAAGGCAGTAGCGCTGTCATGCAAGAAACCGGGCGACGCCGCCAAGGTGCCCGGCCTGTGCGCGGCGCTCGCCCCGTATCGCGGCACCCGGCTCAAACCGCTGCGCATGATGATTATGGGCATTCCCAACGTCGGCAAATCCACCCTGATGAATGCGCTGTTGAAACGCCGTGTGGCGGCGGTGGGCGATGAGCCGGCCATCACCAAGGATCAGCAAAGCCTGTCCCTCAACGAACGCATGACGCTGACCGATACGCCGGGCCTGATGTGGCCAAAGATAGCGCACGACAGCGACGGTTTCATGCTGGCCGCAAGCCATGCGATAGGCCGCAACGCCATCATGGAGCAAGAGGTCGCCATCTTCCTTGCCAGCCTGCTGCGCGCACGCTATCCTGCCTTTGCAGCCGCCCGTTACGGTTTTGCCGCAAACAGCATGAATGGCGCGGATATTATCGCTGCCATCGCCGGGTGCCGCGGCTACAAACTCAAGGGCGGCGAACCCGATCTGGAGAAGGCCGCGCTCGCGTTGTTGCAGGATTACCGCACCGGCGCCCTGGGCCGCATCAGTCTCGAGACGCCGCACAGCCGCAACGCCATGCTCGAAAACCGGCGACCCTCCCCCCCTCCACTGGCGGAGGAGGACTGAGGAACAGGTCGCAGATTTCAGGAGAAGCGCGATGAAATTTATATCTTACTTGGCGCTGGCAATATTGATTTCCGCGGATGCCGCCTTGGCAAGCGAAGCGAGCATCAAGGCCGCAATGGAAAAGCGGTTCCCTTACCAGCAGCTCATCAGCGTCACCAAAACGCCCTTCTCCGGCTTGTATGAGGTCGTTTTCGAGGATCAGCTGGTCTATACCGACGAAAAAATGAACTATCTTTTTTCGGGCAACATTATTGACATGCGCACGATGGAGAACCTGACTGAGGTCAGAGAGAAAAAGCTGTTTGCCGTCAATCTGGGAGAGTTGCCGCTTGACCTGGCCATCAAGAGCGTCAAGGGCAACGGCAAGAGAAAGCTGGTCGTTTTTTCCGATGCCAATTGCTCCTATTGCAAAAGCCTGGAAAAAGAACTGGCCGGCCTGACCAATGCGACTGTTTACCTGTTTCCGATTTCGCTGCTGAACGGCTCCGAAGAGAAAGCGCGCGCCGTATGGTGCTCGCCCGACAGGCTCAAAGCGTGGGAGGACATGATGCAGCGGGGAGTGGCGCCAACTCCCGGCAAAAGCTGCGATACGTCCGCCCTTACTGAATTTTCCCTGCTCGCAAAGAAGCGCAGGATAAACATCACCCCCGCGCTCATTTTCGAGGATGGCGTCATCCGGCCAGGCTGGATGCCCCAGGAAAAGATCGAAAAACAGCTCAACGCGCCAGGCTCACAATAGCTCGAATTTCCGGTAACTCAGTTTAGCTACCCCATCCGGGGACTGTCAAAGCAAAGTTGAAATGTCCCCTGTTTGGGCAAAGTAGAAATGTCCCTTTTCAAATTCTGAGGCACGCTGCCTGAATGAGATTGGGGTTGTAGGGTTTGCGCCAAGGATGTTTTGGATGCGGCTTGACGTGTACAG
>JACRAQ010000088.1 GCA_016213335.1 Nitrosomonadales bacterium | reverse complement strand
TCGGCCCGACCAGCGGCCCCGGCCCGGCGATGGCGGCAAAGTGGTGGCCGAACACGATCCAGCGGTTGGTGGGGATATAGTCGCGCCCGTTGTCCAGCCGCTCCGCGGGCGTGGCGCGGGTGGGGTCAATGACCAGCACCCTGCCTGGGCGAAGGTTGCGCATGTACAGGCCGACCAGCATGGCGATGGGGATGGTCGCCGCAACCGTTGATGTCGCCCACGGGCTGTGCTTCATGGCATTGACCACCACCAGCCCCAGCACCGCGATGAGGATGATCATGATGAGCAGCGTGGCGATGAGCGCCGCGATGCCGCCGATGACGCCCAGCTCGTCACGCGCCATCTGGCCCAGGCTGCGGCCGTTGCGCCGCGTGGAAAAAAACAGCGTGACCATGTCCTGCACACAACCGCCCAGCACTGCACCGATCAGTATCCATAGCGTGCCTGGCAGATAACCGAACTGGGCGGCCAATGTCGGGCCGATCAGCGGCCCCGGCCCCGCGATGGCGGCAAAGTGATGGCCAAACACGATCCAGCGGTTGGTCGGAACATAGTCGCGCCCATTGTCGAGGCGCTCTGCAGGTGTGGCGCGGGTCGGGTCAACGAGCAAAATCTTGCTGGCAATCCAGGCCGCGTAAAAGCGGTAGGCGATGGCGTACACGCACAGCGCTGCAGTGATGAACCACAGCGCGTTGATGGGCTCGCCGCGATTGAGCGCAATGCCGCCAACAGCAGATGCACCGAGCAGCGCGACGAGAATCCAGACGATGGTGGAAATGGCCTTGTTTTTCATGGCTCACTACTCTTTGGAAGGTGATTTTTTATGCGACAATGCTACCCGAAAAATGCATTTTCTTGACACCGAGTCCGCATAATTTATAACATCGCGGACTTTTTCGGGGCTCACCGTGACGTTTGAAACCATCAAGCAACTGCTCGCGCCAGACATGTCCATCGTGGACAACGTCATCCGCGCCCGCCTGCACTCCGAGGTGGCCCTGGTCAACCAGGTCAGCGCCTACATCACCAACAGCGGCGGCAAGCGCTTGCGTCCGGCCCTGGTAGTGCTGTCCGCCAAGGCGTTTGGCTATACCGGCCAACATCACCACAACCTGGCTGCGGTGGTCGAGTTCATCCACACTGCCACCCTGTTGCACGACGATGTGGTGGACGAATCCGACATGCGGCGGGGCAATGCCACCGCCAGCGCATTATTCGGCAATGCCGCCAGCGTGCTGGTCGGGGACTTCCTGTATTCGCGCGCATTCCAGATGATGGTTGACGTAAACGACATGCGCGTGATGCGGACGCTGGCTGACGCCACCAACACCATCGCCGAGGGTGAAGTGTTGCAGTTGCTGAACCGCCACGATGCCAACGTGGATGCAGCCAATTATCTGCACGTGATTCACTGCAAGACCGCAAAGTTGTTTGAAGCAGCGATGCGCCTGGGCGCGATTCTGGCGCAAACCGGTGAAGCTGATGAAGTGGCGGCGGCAAAATACGGCAGGCATATGGGAACCGCGTTTCAACTGGTAGACGACGTATTGGACTATTCCGGCAATGAGCACGAGACCGGCAAGAACCTGGGAGATGATTTGTCGGAAGGCAAGCCTACCCTGCCGCTGATCTACGCCATGCAGCACGGCAACCCGAATCAGGTTGCGGTGGTGCGCCGGGCTATCGAGGAGGGCGAAATCGAGCATTTTGCCGAAGTGTTGCAGGTGATCCAGCAGACTGGCGCGCTGGCTTATACCAGGCAACAAGCGCAACTGGAAGCGGATGAAGCATGTGCGGCACTGGCCTCACTGCCGGACACGGACTACAAACAGGCCCTGCTGCAACTTGCCAGTTTTGCTGCTACGCGGCAATTTTAGATGCCCTTGCTGTCCGGGATAACGGTTTTATCTTGAGGCAACAAGCGAAATGAAAGAGAATAGCGAAAAGCTGTTAAATAACTGATCCAAACCATTCGGGGTGTAGCCCAGCCTGGTAGAGTACTGCGTTCGGGACGCAGGAGTCGGAGGTTCGAATCCTCTCACCCCGACCACTAAAAGTGGTCATTAGCCATTCCTCCCACACCTCCGAAAGCCGCGTATTTTTAGCTTTCAGATAACCCTTCGTGAAATTAAGAACATCTAACAATACTTGTAACTCAAGGGCAGTCACCATGAAACCTCGTCATTTCGTACATTTTTCGCAGCTGACCATTACCGCCAGGATGCTTTACACCGGGGTGCTTTGCGTCCTCGGGGCCGGTTATCTTGCGGCCATGGTGTTTGTATTCATTTCCCACGCCGGACGCGACGGCAAGCCTGCATT
>JACRAQ010000011.1 GCA_016213335.1 Nitrosomonadales bacterium | reverse complement strand
GGTATGGCCGATGAAGCGCGCCGTTTTTATGCGGTGCAGTTCCACCCGGAAGTGACGCACACCCATCAGGGCAAGGCGATGCTCGGCAGGTTTGTGCACGACATCTGCGGCTGCGGGCAGGACTGGAACATGCCGGATTACATTGCCGAAGCGGTGGAAAAAATCTGCGCGCAGGTAGGAGGCGAGGAGGTCATCCTCGGCCTCTCGGGCGGGGTGGATTCATCGGTGGCGGCGGCGCTGCTGCACCGCGCCATCGGCGGCCAGCTGACCTGCGTGTTCGTGGACAACGGCCTGCTGCGCCTCAACGAGGCCGAGCAGGTGATGCGGACTTTTGCCGAGAACATGCACATCAAGGTGGTGCACGTGGATGCCAGCGCCGAGTTCATGCGGCATCTGGCAGGCGTCACCGATCCGGAGCAGAAGCGCAAAATCATAGGCCGCGAATTCGTCGAGGTATTCCAGCGCGAGGCGGCCAGGCTGCCGCAGGCCAAATGGCTGGCGCAGGGCACCATCTATCCCGACGTGATCGAATCTGCCGGTGCCAAGACCAAGAAGGCGCATACCATCAAGTCGCACCACAACGTCGGCGGCCTGCCGGAAACGCTGCATTTGAAATTGCTGGAGCCGTTGCGCGAGCTGTTCAAGGACGAAGTGCGCGAACTCGGGGTGGCGCTCGGACTGCCGCATGACATGGTGTACCGCCACCCCTTCCCCGGCCCCGGACTCGGTGTGCGCATCCTCGGCGAAGTGAAGCCGGCATACGCCGAGCTGCTGCGCCGCGCCGATGCGATTTTCATTGAGGAACTGCGCAACACCTTCCTTGGCGTGGGCGAGGAAGAAAAGAGCTGGTACGACCTCACCAGCCAGGCCTTTGCCGTGTTCCTGCCGGTCAAGTCGGTGGGTGTGATGGGCGACGGCCGCACCTACGAATACGTGGTGGCGCTGCGTGCGGTGCAGACGCAGGACTTCATGACCGCACACTGGGCAGAATTGCCGTATACGCTGCTGGGCAAGGTTTCCAACCGCATCATCAACGAAGTGCGCGGCATCAACCGCGTGGTGTATGACATCTCCGGCAAACCGCCCGCGACGATAGAGTGGGAGTAGGGGTGTTTTGTTCTGAATTATCAATGAGCTAAAAATACGCTGTAGCTCCGATAAATACGTTGTTCGTAGGGTAGCATACTCTTGGTAAGGGTATTTTTGATGGTATCAAAATGATTTCCATTTTACATTCCGTCCGATACCATCAACGCCGTTTCTAAGGCTGATGGTATCAAGTTATGCAGAATCGGGAAGCAGCGATAAGCGGCAATAAAGATAAACGGAACCAAGGAGCCTCACAGGGCATTCCGGTTAAAATAATCAACGAGCGTTGAGTTTTTTTGTATTTAGGGCGAATGCAAGGCAAAGTTCAACGCTCGTTTATCTTTATGGGGGTGTCATGGCATACAAGGAAGTAGGCATCTCCTCTGTCGCAGAGCTTGGGCAGATGGTGCGGGCGGTTCAGAAGGAATCCGGGCTAACTCAACGCGATGCCGCTGCGCTGTGCAATGTCAGCCTGCCATTTCTCAACGGTTTGGAGCAAGGGAAAGCTACTGCCCAGATCGGGAAAGTTCTATCCGTTTGTAACCGCTTCGGCATTGATGTCAGGCTGAGGTTGCCGGGTGAAATGGCATGAGTGGCAAACTTTATGAACAGTCACGTGCGCCCGCTGGTTCTGCACCTCACTTACTGATCACGTACCCCATCGCTTTGTAACCGCGTTGTCGCTTATCCCACATCCGCATCAAGGCCGGGTGCCCTTCATCGACATAATCGTAGATGCGTACATCTTCTTTGCTTGCATGTTCCCGATGCAAGCGACCGGCATATTGTTGCAATGTTCCTTTCCAGGAGATCGGCATGGCCAGCACGAGAGTGTCGAGCGGCGGGTGGTCGAAACCTTCTCCCACCAACTTTCCCGTTGCCAGTAATACTCGCGGAGCATCGGGCGGCAATTCGTTCAACGCTTGGATAATTTCGGAGCGTTGTTTTTTCGGCATCCGCCCATGCAAGATATAAAGGCTATCCACGACACCTGCCAGATTCTGGATGAAGGATCCGAGATGGTCGGTGCGCTCCGTCAGCACCAGAATTTTTCGGCCTTCCTGATAGGCTTGCGCGATGGTAGTCGCAATGAACTCGCTACGCTGTGCATTGGCAGCCAGGTGCCAGAACACGTTCTGAATGGCGGCGTCTTGTGGCAGGTCTATCGGTGCGGGCAGCATTTTCGGAATCACATGCAACAATTGCGGCATGCCTTCCGGTTTTGCTGCAACATATCGGGTAGAACCGCACTGCATGAAAATGATGGGTTGCCTGCCATCGCGCCGGATGGGCGTAGCGGTCAGGCCAAGCACGTACTTGGCTTTGGCGCGTTTCAGTATGCCTTCGAAGGAAAAAGCCGACAGATGGTGGCACTCGTCAACCACGACCTGGCCATAGTTCTCTACCAACGGGTTGATCTCACCCTTGCGATGCAGTGATTGCATGACGGCGATGTCAATCTTGCCCGATGGCTTATTCTTTCCTCCGCCTATGATTCCGACCACATCTTTCCCTGCGCCCAGGAAAGTATGCAATCGTTCCTGCCATTGTTTGAGCAATTCAGTGCGATGCACAAGAATGAGTGTGCTCACTTTGCGCTGTGTGATGATTGCTGCTGCCACAACCGTCTTGCCGAAGGCCGTCGGAGCACACAGGACTCCGATGTCATGTTTCAGCATTTCCTCAACGGCTGTTCTTTGATCGTCGCGTAATGTTCCGTTGAATTGCACAGCTATGCATTCTCCTTCTGTGCGCTCGTCTATCAACTTACAGCGGATGTCGTTCTCTCGCAGCAAATCCTGCGCGGTGGCCAGGCATCCTCGCGGCAGCGCAATATGCTTGGGATAATTGTCGGCGCAGCCGATGACGCGCGGTTCGTCCCACACCGGCAGGCGCATGGCTTGCGCTTTGTAGAACTCGGGATTCTGGAATGCCGCAAGTCGGATTAGGCGATTAATCAGCGGCTGCGGTAGCTTGGCTTTTTCGAAATAGACCATATTCGCCAAGACAACCTTGAGGGATTTTGGCATTCTGCCCGGCAGTTTTTTCGGTTTGGAAGGGGGCTGCTTCCATGGCTCATTCTGATCCTCCTCGGTAATGAAGGCGACATCCAGCGGGTGTGCGTAGCCGGTTGCCAGTAGAATTGTGGCGTCTATCTCTTCCCTGCGCATCGTCTGAATGGACGCGAGAAAACTCCATTGGTCGGTGAAGGGAGCGAATTGCTCATCCACAAATTCGCTGAATCCTTGTTCGCGCGGTTTTTTCTGCAACGGCAGTGCAATCAGGTTGCCAAATCCACCCTTGGGCAAGGTATCTTGGTTTGGAAATAAGCGGTCGTATGATGCCAGCTTCAATTGCCGGGTGCGGGCGCAGGTGTGGCTTATGATGGCAGCACCCAGCTTACGCGCATCCCGCGCCGACACGCTGCCAGAGAAAAATATCCAGACATGCGCGCCATCGCCGGAGCGGGATACTTCCAATGCTGCTGGAACGCCAAGTTCCTTACATGACAGCGCGAAAGCACGTGCATCTTCGCGCCACTCCGCTTCATCAAAATCTACTGCCAGGAAGTGGCAGGTGTCATCGGTCAGCAGTGGATAAACGCCAATGGTGTGATTGCCGGCGAGATGTTCGTAAACCACAACTTCGGTCAACGGCCTGAGCATGCGGTTATCGCATTCGGAGCATTTGATACTCGGCTTGTCGCATACGCCTGTGCGCCATTCGTTGACGCATGCTGGCGAGTAGCCGGATTTGCCGGTCTTCTTGCTCTCCCAGCGCATGGGATAAACATCCGTGCGCCCGCGGAACAGTCGCATGAACAACGCAACTTTCTCGTCGGGCGTCAGGTTGAGTGATTCCGGTTCTTTGGAAGAAGGAGAGGGAGCTGGAGTTGCCGGTTTTTGCCAAGCGATGCCATGGGCTTCAAGCAACGCAATCAGACGTGCATTTTCTGCCAGCAGATTTTCCAGTTTGGCTGAGTCATCCATAGGTGAGGCGGAGTGGATGATTTAGCCCAATAGTGATTCAGCCAGTGATCGAGGAAAATAAATCGTGACACCGCCAAACATATTTCCATACCCCTTGCCGAAGTGGGTACGGTCGCCAGTGACGAGCGCTTCACAATGCAAGCGGATTGCAGCGGCCAGCACCGCACGGTCTTTTTCCGGGAGCCAGTCAATTTCTACGTTGGGTTTACCAGGCAGTTGGGCGGGAGCGATGTTCAGATGAGCCAGCAGTGCCTCAAATAATGCCAAGGCTTCCGGTTCCTTGGCGCGCAGATTGCGGCGCGCTTCGGTCACCACATAGTCATCAACCCAGCATTCATGACCATCGTTCAGCAGCAGGCGTAGCAACTTGCGCAACGCCCCATCGGATTTTGCGGCGGAGAACAGAATGTTGGCGTCGAGGAATATCCGCATTTAGGCCGGAGTGGAGTCACTTGCGTGCTGCCTTGGCTGCGCGTTTTACGCCGGGTGCTTTTGCCGCAAGCACGGCGGCGAGTTCAGCTTCCGCCGTGTCGAATTCCTGTACACGTTCCGGCGTGTACATCTCCACCGGCAGGGTGACTGCAGGACGCAACAGCAGGCCATCCGGCGTGGTTTCGGCAATCAGGTGGTCGTCCGCTTTCAGCCCCATGGACTGGCGCAGCTTGGCAGGAAGCGTGATGACGCCCCGGCTGGTAATGGTGACTGTGGCTTTCATGTGATGCAGAATAGCAGAAATACTGTACTTTCTCCATGTTTTTCTTCTTTACGCCTTTGTTACCTGTGCCCCATCCCTTTATAGCCAGATAGAGGATGTTGTAGATTAACAATTAAAAACAACAAGATATACTGTGATGATGGTATCGAGCCAAGCGCATTTGGACAGCGAACCTCCAACTTACCGCTATTCGATGCCTGTCATGCACAATCAGGCAACGTCTGGCAATTACAAGCAAGGATAACTGATTGAATCGTGATGGTATTTATGCTGGTATCCGGCAATATTTGCTGCAAAAAATCACGATAAATCAAGATGTTGAGCTTCTTGTTGATGATTGAGTGGGAGTAGCGCCCCCGAGTGCGAATGGGTTGCTGCGTAGCAGCGGGGCACCCATCGGCCCCTTGCGGGTGCACGGTGCGGCGCAGCCGTCCGGTGCGGGAGGGGTCGCCAGCCGCGAATGGGGAAACCGTACGGGCAATGGCCTTGCCTGAGCGGCACAACGTTTACAGCCGTTGGCGCAGCGTATCCACAACTTGTTGCAGCAAGTCTGGCGCTAGACAATCCAGTTCAATGTTGCCCGGCATGGAACGCAGCCAAGTGAGCTGGCGCTTGGCCAGTTGGCGCGTCGCGGCGGTGCCTTTGTCCAACAATTCCGCTTCGCCGATTTCGCCCGCAAGAAACTGCCATGCCTGGCGGTAACCTACGCAGCGCATGGATGGCAGGTCTGGGTGCAATTCATAACGTGTTTGCAGCGCGCGCAACTCTTCCACCAGTCCGAGTCTCAACATTGCAGCAAAGCGCGCTGCGATGCGGGCGTGCAGAGCGCCCCGGTCGGAGGGGATGAGGGCAATAGGGATGATACGGCAGGGCAGCTCTGCACTTTGCTGTCGGGCGATCAGCACGGACATGGGCAACCCTGTTATGCGGTAGATTTCCAGAGCGCGCTGGATGCGCTGGGTGTCTGCCGGTTTGAGGCGTGCAGCGGTTTCTGCGTCCACTATGGCGAGCTGTTTATGCATATGCGCAATGCCGTGCTGAGCAATCTCGGTATCGAGCGCGGCGCGTACTTCCGGATCGGCCTGCGGCAGGTCGCTGAGGCCTTCGCGCAGTGCCTTGAAGTACAGCATCGTGCCGCCCACCAGCAATGGAATCCTGTTCCTTGAGGTAATGTCATGGATCAGCCGCAGGGCATCGCGGCGGAACGTGGCTGCGGAATAGGCTTCGGTCGGGTCGAGGATGTTGATGAGGTGGTGCGGCGCGCGTGCGAGGGTTGCGACATCCGGCTTGGCGGTGCCGATGTCCATGCCGCGATACACCAGCGCCGAATCCACGCTGATGATCTCGACCGGCAGGCGTTGCGCCAGTTCCACCGCGACAGAGGTCTTGCCGCTGGCGGTGGGGCCCATGAGGAAGATGGCGGGAGGCAAGGCATTCATTTTTTGGAAATCGAATTGTCCACGAAAGACACGAAAATCACGAAAGTAGAAGCGCTATCTTGCAGATCGTTTTCGGGGGAGCGGATCGAAGCATTGAGGCGATAGAAGATTTTATTTCGTGCCTTTCGTGTTTTTCGTGGACTGATGGTTATCATGCCAGTTCCCGGTCGCGCGTCTCATGGGTGAAGAAGGCCGCCAGCAGGCTGATTGCAGCAGCGGCCGAGACATAGCCGCCCACCCAGCTCAAACCGCCACGGCCTGCCAGTTGCTGCGCGATATAGGGGGCGAGCGATGCGCCGAGGATGCCGCCAAGGTTGTAGGCCGCCCCTGCGCCGGTGTAGCGCACCGACGTTGGAAATAATTCCGGCAGCAGTGCGCCCATGGGTGCAAAAGTCGCACCCATCAGGAATAGTTCGATGGAGAGGAATGTGGTGATCAGGATTGCCGAGCCGCTGCTGACCATCGGCTGCATGAGAAAGCCGGAAAGCAGGGCCGCACTGCTGGCAACGAGCAATACGGGCCTGCGCCCAAAGCGATCGCCCGCCATGGCGGCAAGCGGTGTGGCGGCGGCCATGAACAGTACGGCGATGCACAGCATGCCGAGGAACTGCGGGCGCGGGATGTGCAGTGTGGCGACGCCATAGCTCAGCGTGAACACCGTGGCAATATAGAACAGTGCGTAGCACACCACCATCATCAATGCGCCTGATACCAGCGGCTTGGCATGGTGCGCGAGCAGTTCGGTCAACGGCAACCTCACTGGCGTATGGGCTTGCAGCGCTCTAGTGAACACCGGCGTCTCTTCCAGTTTCAGCCGCACATACAGCCCGACGATCACCAGTGCGGCGCTGGCGAGGAAGGGGATGCGCCAGCCCCAGGTGCGGAACTGAACGTCGTCGAGTGCTTGTGACAGCAATAAAAAGCTCCCGACCGCGAAAAAGAACCCAACGGGCGGGCCAAGCTGGGGAAACATCCCGAACCATCCGCGTTTTCCTTTCGGTGCATATTCTGCCGCCAGCAGCGCCGCACCGCCCCACTCACCGCCAAGACCGATGCCCTGGCCGAAGCGCAGCAGGCACAGCAGTACAGGCGCAACCCAGCCCACCATCTCGTAGCTCGGCAGCACGCCGATCAATGTGGTGGAAATGCCCATCACCAGCAGCGAAGCGGCCAGTGTCGTCTTGCGCCCGACCTTGTCGCCGAAATGGCCGAACAGCAGTGCGCCGAATGGCCGTGCGAGGAAGGCGATGCCGAAGGTGAGGAAGGCGTTCAGCGCCTGTGCCGCCGGGTCGCTGTTTGGAAAGAACACCGGGCCGATCACCATCGCCACGGCGAGGCCGTAGATGTAGAAATCATAGAACTCGATGGCGGTGCCGATGAAGCTGGCGAAGGCGATGCGGGTTGTTGCAATTGCCGTCATAGTTGCTAGCCGCTAGTTATCAGTTGGGTTTGTCGCTACGCCAGTTGTTTACTAACGGCTAACGCCTGGCGGCTAACAGCTATTTTCCGCGCATGAACATCGCATCCAGTTCGGCGATGCTGATTTGAAACCACGTCGGCCGGCCGTGGTTGCATTGGCCGGAACGTTCGGTATGCTCCATCTCGCGCAGGATGGCGTTCATCTCGGGAATGCTCAATTGCTGATTGGCGCGCACTGCGGCATGGCAGGCCAGTGTGGCGAGCAGCTCGTTGCGCCGTTCAGTCAGCGCGCGCGTGGCGCCGAACTCGCGCAGTTCGTGCAGCACATCGCGCGCGGCGGCTTCCGCGTGCGCTTGTTTGAGCGGGGCGGGCATGGCGCGTACTGCCAGCGTGGTCGGCGAAAGCGGAGCGATGTCGAAGCCGAGTTGCATCAATGCGGCCCGCTCTTCTTCCGCCGTGGCGATGTCCAGAGCGTCGGCGGGAAAGCTCACCGGGATCAGCAGGGGTTGTGCGTGGATATGCTGCTTATCAAGCGCGGCCTTGAGTTTCTCGTACACGATGCGCTCATGCGCGGCGTGCATGTCCACTACCACCAGCCCATTCCGGTTTTGGGCGAGGATGTAGATGCCGGCCAGTTGCGCCAGGGCAAAACCCAGCGGCGGGATGCCGGTGTCGTCGGGCAGCCGGCACTCGGCAGATAATGATTGGTCGCTACCTGATTCCTGGCGCGCGGTTCCGGATTCATGGTTCCCGAACAGCGCGTCGTAGAGCGCGAGCGGTTCGGCTGCGGCATGTAGCGGCATGATGCGTTGTTGCGGAGCGAATGGGGTCGCCCGGCGGGGTGTTTCAGAGATGCTTTCTGCTGGGGCGGCGGGGGCGGCCAACGCCTGTTGCAGGGTGTGGAACACGAATCGGTGGATCGCCTGGCTGTCGCGGAAGCGCACTTCATTTTTGGCCGGATGCACATTCACGTCCACCTGCTCCGGCGGCATGTCGAGGAACAGTGCGAAAGCCGGGTGGCGTTGGCCGTGCAGGATATCCTGGTAGGCTTGCCTGATGGCGTGAGCCACCACCTTGTCGCGCACGAAACGGCCATTTACAAAGAAATATTGCGCATCGCGCGAGGCGCGCGAGCAGGCGGGCAGCGAGATCGCCCCATAGAGATGCAGGTCAGCCGCCCGGCGTTCAACGGTGACGGAACATCGGGCGAATTCGTCGCCGAGGAGGGCGGTGATGCGCTGTTGCATGGAACGCCCCCCCGCTCCTGGCCCATCGCACGGGAGGAGAGGGGAAGCGGGGAGCTGCCACACCATGCGGTTGTTGTGTTGCAGGCTGAACGCGACGTCCGGGCGCGACAGGGCGATGCGCTTGAACGCTTCCTCGCAATAGGCGAACTCGGTCGCTTCGGATTTCAGGAATTTGCGCCGCGCCGGGGTGTTGAAATACAGCTCGCGCATTTCCACGCTGGTGCCGTAAGAATGGGCAGCGGGGGCGGCATCGCTTTGCGCTCCGTCTGCCGCCTGAATCTGCCAGGCATGGACGGCCTCCGGGCTGCGGCTGGTGAGCGTGACTTGCGCCACTGCCGCCATGCTGGCCAGCGCCTCGCCGCGAAAGCCCATGCTGGCGACGCGCTGCAAATCATCCAGCGAAGCGATCTTGCTGGTGGCGTGCCGCATCAGGGCGAGCGCCAATTCGCCCGGCACGATGCCGGCGCCATTGTCGCGCACCCGCAAAAGCTTTACGCCGCCGCCCTCCAGTTGCACGGCGATCTCGGTCGCGCCCGCATCCAGGCTATTTTCCATCAGTTCCTTGAGCGCGGAAGCGGGGCGCTCGATGACCTCGCCGGCAGCGATCTGGCTGATGAGCAAGTCGGGAAGCAGCTGGATGGTGGACATCGGGGCGCAGGCGGTAAGGTGGCGCGGCATTATAGCGGATGCGGGGAGTGGAACAGGCGCATGGCGGGGTGCGGCATCATGCCGCATTCCAAAACCTGCTTGCAGGTCTTAAAGTTGCTCACTTAACCTTACAAGGAGTTTTTTGTGACCAACATATCCGTGCGCAAACTCGGGAGAGCAGCCTTTGTCATTATTCCGGAGGAGGCGCTCGAAGCGCTGCACATCGGGGTGGGAAGCAAGCTGGATTTTGATGTGTCCGAAGGAGTGCTGATCGTACGCCCTGCCGCTACAAGCCGGCGCTATCCGATAGCGGAACTGTTGCAGGGGCAGGTAGGCGCATGCTGAAAGGGTTTCCGGCAAAATTTTCTTTCTGCGTTACCCGGGGCAACCGGGCTCACGAGCCATCCGCTTGCCTGGAGAGCGAGCCATCCGGGTTGATCTGGTAGCGCTCGCTATCTGTTTTGTTGTTGTGGATGTAACGGTTGACGGTCATTTCCGTGCCGGAAGGGGAGAATATAATTTCGTAAAACTGGTAGTTTTTGAAAACTTCCTCATAGTTCAGATCGTAGCCTGGCTTCCACGGTTTTTGCGCCGGATCAAAGACATCGAAGTAATACGGCATGCCTGGTACAAAGCGCTCCCCGGCGCAGACCTGCCCGGCCATCACCAGAAAAAAAACAACGAGCGCTGTCAGGAATGACATTGATTTTCTTTGGTTTTCCACGTGAGATTACTCCTTGGTATCCGGTCGTATTTGAGGGTGCCCGCTTAAGATGACATATTACTCAGGCGGGACGTTGGCAGCAGAAATTTATAATGGAAGGGAACTTTCTGAAATTTCTTGACGGTAGTCATGAATTTAGGCATTCTTACGAAGTCTGCTTGATTAAAAGTAAAGGGGGGAACCCCGGTCTTTATGATGCGGGCAGGGGATCGTTGGATTTGTGAAACGTTAACTTGGGAGGCAGTATTATGAAGAAGGGTTACAGAAACACGCTGGCTGCGCTGGCTGCTACAGCGGTGTTGCCACTGGCTATCAGCAGCGCTTTCGGCGCTGATGGCGCGCTGACCGCCGATGAATTGGCAAAGGCAAAAAAGAACTATTTTGACCGGTGTGCGGGCTGCCACGGAACGTTGAGAAAAGGCGCCACCGGCCCGAATATCACCGATGAAAACATGAAGAAGAAGAGCTACGATGCCAACGTAATCAAGGTATTCATCACTGGTGGAACGCCAGGCGGCATGCCGGCTTTTGGCGGCGGTGAGCTTTCGGATGCGGATATTGACCTGATGGCAAGATTCCTCTTGCAGCCTCCCCCTGCACCACCAGAGCTGGGGCTGGAAGAAATCAAGGAATCCTGGAAGCTTGTGATCCCTGAAGATAAAAGACCCAAGAAGCCGGAGCACAGCAGGAACTGGAAAAACTATTTCGGCGTTGTTTTGCGTGACGCCGGCAAGGTGGCCATCCTTGACGGAGACACCAAGGAAGTCGTTAGTATTGTAAATACCGGTTTTGCGATTCACATTCTGCGTTCTACTGCATCGGGCCGTTATTTCTACTCTATCGGACGCGATGGCAAGGCCTCCATGATCGACCTGTGGATGGACAAGCCTGCTGTGGTGGCAGAGGTGAAGCCCTGCCATGACGCGCGCAGTATAGACTCCAGCAAATACCATGGTCCGAAAGGGAATTTTGAAGACAAGCTGGCCATCGTCGGTTGCTACTGGCCGCCTCAGTTCGCCATCCTGGATGGTCAGACGCTGGAGCCCAAGAAACTGGTGAGCACCCGCTCTTTCACCTACGACACCAACGAGTTTGTCAATGAGGCGCGGGTGGCGGCGATTATCGCGGGTCATAAGGATTCCGTGTGGATTGCCAACGTCAAGGAAGCCGGATATATCTGGACCATTGATTACTCGGATATCAAGAACCTGAAGATCACGATGGCTGAAACCGAGCGCTTCCTTCATGACGGTGGCTGGGATGCCACCAAGCGCTACGTGCAGATGGCGGCCAACATGAGGAACAAGATGGTGATCGTGGACAGCGAGACGGGCAAGCAGATTGCCCAGGTTGAAACCGGCCAGAAGCCTCACCCTGGCAGGGGCGCAAACTGGGATGATCCGAAGTACGGCCCGGTTACCGCTACCCCGCATTTGGGTGAAGGCAAGGTTGCCGCTTGGGGCAGCGATCCCAAGGGCCACAAGGAGCATGCCTGGAAGGTTGTCAGGAATGTAGAGACCCTCGGCGGCGGCGGGCTGTTTGTCAAGACTCACCCCAAGGCCAAGCATGTGTGGGTTGACCATACCCTGAACCCGGACGACAAGATCAAGCGGAGCATCTGCGCTTTCGAGAAAGCCAATCCTGACAAGAAGACTTGCTGGCAGGTGGCGGATCACGGCCGTGTTACCCATTTCGAGTACAACCAGGCAGGTACCGAAATCTGGGTAGCCGTATGGGATCAGGTCGGCGAACTGGTCGTGTATGATGACAAGACCCTGAAGGAAATCAAGAGGATCAAAGGGGATTGGCTCAGGACACCTACCGGCCACTTCAACGTCTACAACGGCATGACTGACACGTATTAATTGTCGCAATAGTCCTTGCAAAGGGGATACACCCCTTTGCAGGGAACCTCAACTTAACCTTAAAGGAATGATATGAAGAAAATATTTGGTGCAGCACTGGCGGCAATCATGGCTTTTTCGTTTTCAACTGCTGCAGTAGCCGGTAATTACTGGGATGGCTGGACAAAGATTTATTCTTTGGACATGTTCCCGGAGTGTGGCGTGAATGTTCTTGGCGCGGGCGGGGATGACATCCTTCAGGCAACTGTTGATACCTATTGCGGTGTAAAGCCGGGCGGGTATGTAGCTTATATCAATCCGAAGATGGCTGACACCTACAAGAAGTTCAAAAGAGGCGGCAAGTATCCGGATGGCAAGCTTTCCGTCATCGTCTTCAAGGCTGGCATTGCGTTTACGACCGACATCAAAGATGGCAAACCGATCATGGACGTCGTTGGCTTGAAAGATGGCAAGTCGATTGCGTCAAAAGATAAGGGACATCCCCTGAACCCGGAAACCTGCTTTAACTGCCACGAGACCGTACAAAAGGGCGTGTGCAAGAAACAGGGCTATATGTGCGGCGATACAGTTTACAGAAGCGGGACGAAGTAACACAGGGCGTAGTAAAAACTTCGTTAATAAGGGCGGCCAAGGGGTTTTCCCCTTGGCCGTTTGCTATTCTTTTCACTATTAATCCCTTCGGGTTGAATCTCTTTGGGTGCAATTCCCCGCAGCTTGCTGCGGGGAGATTCATTTGCAATGTATACTTTGCTCAGAAGTAAAAGATGTTAAATAATCCGTTGCGATTTTTTTGGGTTAGTGTCCTGCCGCTATTGCTCGCGCACTCGGGTTTGACATGGGGCGATTCAATTGTTGAAGGGGTGGTGGCGCCCATTCCCGCACGCCAGGCGGAATTGCTCAACCTTGTTCGCCAGGACTGCGGATCATGCCACGGTTTGCGTTTCGAGGGCGGGCTCGGCGTGCCGCTTACACCGGCGGCGCTCAAGGGAAAGTCCCCCGAGGCGCTCAGGGATGCCATCCTGTATGGACGCAATGGGACAACGATGCCGCCGTGGAATCCGTTTTTGACCGAGGCGGAGGCTGGCTGGATTGTGCAAATGTTACAAAAAGGATTGCCCTGAGATGCGCCACAGTTTAATTTTATCCTTGCTCATCGCCCTGTTTTTTTTGGCGGGATGCGCTGCCACTGCACCCCAGCGTGGCACGGGCGATCTGGGCGTGATCATCGAGCGCGCCACGGGCAGCATCCAGGTGGTGGAAACCACACATCGCACCCGGCTCGGGCGGATTACCGGCCTGGGTGACCTGTCGCATGCCTCCCTCAACTATTCCCGCGATGCGCGCTATGCCTATGTGTTCGGGCGCGACGGCGGACTGACCAAAGTGGATTTGCTGGGGATGCGCATCGTCAAGCGTGTGATGCAATCCGGCAACAGCATCGGCGGTGCGATTTCCCAGGATGGCAGATTCATTGCTGCGGCTAACTATACGCCCGGCGGGGTAAAGATTTTTGATGCGGAAACGCTCGATCTGGTGGCCGACATTTCTTCTATCGACCAGGCAGGGAAACCATCCAAGGTGATCGGGCTGGTGGATGCGCCGGGCAACCGTTTCGTGTTCAGCCTGTTCGAGGCCGGTGAAATATGGGTGGCGGACATGCGCACGCCATCCAGGCCGGAGGTGACAAAATTCCGGAATGTCGGCAAGGAGCCCTACGATGCCATGATTACCGCCGATGGCCGTTATTATCTGGCCGGGCTGTTCGGTGAGGATGGGCTTGCCTTGCTCGATTTGTGGAATTTGGAAGCGGGCGTGAAGCGTGTCTTGAACGGCTATGGCAAGGGCGAACAGAAACTGCCGGTGTACAAGATGCCGCACCTCGAAGGCTGGGCGGCAACCGGCAACGAGCTGCTGGTGCCGGCGGTGGGGCGGCACGAGGTTCTGGTCATCGAGCAGGACAAATGGGCGGAGGTCGGGCGCATTCCCGTTCATGGCCAGCCGGTGTTTGTCGTGGCGCGCCCAGACAACCGCCAGGTATGGGTGAATTTTGCCTTCCCGGACAACGACACGGTACAGGTGATAGATGTGCCGAGCCGCACAATCGTGAAAACACTGAAGCCTGGCAAAGCGGTGATGCACATGGAATTTACCCCGCGCGGGGAACAGATCTGGGTTTCTGCACGCGACGAAGACCGGGTGGGTATTTACGATACCGAGGCATTCGAGAAAATCGGCGAGCTGCCTGCCGACAAGCCCAGCGGCATTTTCTTTACGCACCGCGCTCACCGCACCGGCCTGTGAATGTTCTGAAATGGCCGATCTTGAACCACACCTGCTCAACGATTTTCAGCGCGACTTTCCGCTGGCACCCGCCCCTTTTGGCGTTATTGCCGGTCGCTTGGGTGTAAGCGAAGCCGAGGTATTGGAGGTATTGGCCCGGCTTCAGGCTTGCGGAAAGGTGAGCCGGGTGGGCGCCGTATTCAGGCCGCACAGCATCGGTTCCAGCACACTTGCCGCGCTGGCCGTTCCGATGGAAGAACTTGATGAAGTGGCGCAACTGGTCAGCAATTATGCCGAGGTAAACCACAACTACGAGCGCGAACATCATTACAACCTGTGGTTTGTCGTCACTGCCGCAAGCGAAGCGCGGATACTGGAAGTGCTGGGCGAGATCGGGCGCCGTACCGGCTATCAACCGCTGCATCTGCCAATGCTTGAAGGCTTTCATATTGATCTCGGTTTCGATCTGTCACGACCGCACCGGGGAGGCGGCGTCGCTATTCTGAATGGCGCAAGCGGCACGGCGCCGCAGCCATGCCGTGCATTGCCGCGGTCATTTGAAACCGCGCTGGCCGGTGCAATTCAACAGGGGTTGCCGCTGGTGCCGCGCCCCTTTGCCGCAATCGGGGCAGGCATCGGACTTGCGGAAAATGAAGTCATCGCCGGGCTTGCATATCTTCTGGAGCAGGGCATCATCAAGCGCATGGGGGTGGTGGTGCGCCATCATGAGCTTGGCTATCGCGCCAATGCGATGGTGGTGTGGAATATCCCGGATGAACAGGTGAGTGAAATTGGGCAGCGTATCGGCAGCTTCGATTTCGTTACCTTGTGCTACCGGCGCCCGCGCCGTTTGCCGGACTGGCGCTACAACCTGTTCACCATGATTCATGGCCGGCGCCGCGACGAAGTGCTGGGCCTCGTGGATCAGTTGAGAGAGCAGTGCGGACTGGAGAATATCGCGTATGAGGTCTTGTTCAGTTGCCGCCGCTTCAAGCAATGCGGGGCGCGTTATGTGACAAGCCTGGCAGCGGAACGCGCAGGTGCGCGCTGTGCCATGTCCGCAAGCGCCGGTTGAACATTCGTGGATAAACCGGATCAGATGGACGAGCTGGATCGCGCCATCATCAACGAGTTGCAGGGCGGTTTCCCGGTCTGCGATCATCCTTTTGCCGAGGTCGCGGCGCGCTTGTACACCACCGAACAGGAATTGATTTCCAGGGTTGACCTGTTGCTGAAAGGTGGAATCCTGTCCCGCTTCGGCCCGATGTACCATGCCGAGCGCATGGGCGGCAGCCTGAGCCTCGCGGCGATGAAAATACCGGATTCCGATTTCGAGCGGGTGGCGCAGATCGTGAATGCGATACCGGAAGTGGCGCACAACTATGCGCGCGACCATGCGCTCAGCATGTGGTTCGTGCTGGCCACGGAGACGCCCCGGCAACATGCGGCGGCGCTCGAAAGAATCGAGCGGGAAACCGGCTATCCGGTGTATGACATGCCCAAGATCAAGGAATACTTTATTGGCTTGAAGTTGGCGGCATGACACTCGAAACAACACTCGACGAGATCGACCGCCGCATCGTGCTTGCCACCCAGTCCGGCCTGCCGCTGGAACCGCAGCCTTATCACGCGGTGGCGCGGCAGGTGGGTATTCCCGCCGAGGAAGTGATGGCGCGCATGCGGCGCATGCTCGAATCCGGAATGATCCGCCGCATCGGTGTGGTGCCCAACCATTACGCGCTGGGCTACAAGGCGAACGGCATGACGGTATGGGATGTTCCAGACGAACGGGTGGATGAACTGGGCGAGAAGGTCGGCGCGCTGGAATTCGTCAGCCATTGCTACCAGCGTCCGCGCCATTTGCCGGACTGGCCTTACAATTTTTTTGCCATGGTGCATGGACATGACCGTGGCGAGGTGGAGGAATTGGTGCGCCGCATCGCCGAATTGATCGGTGCTGCCGACCGCGGCCATGAGATTCTTTACAGCACGCGCATCCTGAAGAAAACGGGATTGCGCATCGGGGGGTAGGTTTGTTTCGTATTTCACAATTCATGCAGGAAATCGCCCAGCCGACGCCGCTCGGCGTGAAGCGCAATCCGCCCGGCCCGGTGGTGATCTGGAACCTGATCCGGCGCTGCAACCTGACCTGCAAGCACTGTTACTCGATCTCGGCGGACAAGGACTTCGCGGGCGAGCTGTCGACGCAGGAAGTATTCGCCACGATGGACGACCTGAAGCGTTTCCGCGTGCCGGTGCTGATCCTGTCCGGCGGCGAGCCGCTGTTGCACCCGGATATTTTCACGATTTCCCGGCGCGCGAAGGAGATGGGGTTCTATGTCGCCCTGTCGAGCAACGGCACGCTGATCGATGAGAGCAACATCGAAAACATCGCGGCGATCGGGTACGACTATGTCGGTGTGAGCCTGGACGGCATCCAGAAAACCCATGACGAATTCCGCCGCATGGCGGGCGCGTTCGATAAATCCATGCACGGCATCCGCCTGTGCAAGGAGCGCGGCATCAAGGTCGGCATCCGCTTCACGTTGACGCAGGATAATGCGCACGACTTGCCGGGATTGCTGCGCCTGATGGAAGACGAAAGGCTGGACAAATTTTACCTGTCGCACCTCAACTATGCCGGGCGCGGCAACAAGAACCGCAAGAACGATGTGTATCATAAAGCCACCCGGCAGGCGATGGATATGCTGTTTGATGCATGCTGGCAATATCAGCAGCAGGGCAAGCTCAAGGAATTCGTTACCGGCAACAATGACGCTGACGGCGTGTACCTGCTGCTCTGGGTACGGCGCAATTTCCCTCATCTCGAAAACCATGTCCGCGCAAAGCTCGAACAATGGGGCGGGAATTCGTCCGGGGTGAACGTCGCCAATATAGACAACCTCGGCAATGTCCACCCCGATACCATGTGGTGGAACTATAATCTCGGCAATGTGCGCGAGCGGCCGTTTTCGGCGATCTGGGCGGACACCTCCGACCCCATCATGGCCGGGCTGAAGGCGCATCCGCGCAAGGTTGGCGGGCGTTGCGGCGCATGCCGATATTTCAACATCTGCGGCGGCAATACACGGGTGCGCGCCTGGCAGGTGAGCGGAGACCCGTGGGCGGAAGATCCGGCGTGTTATCTGGATGATGAGGAAATTGGAATTGCTGACGCAATAATGATCGAGAAATGAACATGATTAAAAAATCCCTGTACACCTGTATTTCCGTGGTTGGTTTGCTGCTGGCATTTGAGGCGGCGGCAGCGCAGCCGGCTGAAAAAACTTACGCAGATTTCTGCGCCGCCTGCCATGGCCCCGACCGCCTGGGCGGTGCGGGCACGGCGCTGCTGCCGGAAAACCTCGCGCGCCTGAAGCGCCCTGAGGCGCTCAAGACCATCGCCGAAGGGCGCAATGCCAGCCAGATGCCGGGCTTTGCCGGCAAACTTGCCAAGGAGGACATCCAGGCGCTGGTGGATTACATCTATACGCCCCTGCCCAAGGTGCCGGTATGGGGAGAGAAGGAAATCAACGCTTCGCACCTGCAACATGTGAAAGAGAGCCTGCCCGGCAAACCGGTATTCGGCGCAGACCCGCTCAATCTCTTCGTGGTGGTGGAACTGGGCGACCACAGCGCCACCATACTGGACGGAGATAAATTCGAGCCGATCCATCGCTTCAAGACGCGCTTCGCCCTGCATGGCGGGCCGAAGTTCAGCCCGGATGGACGCTTCGTGTATTTCGCGTCGCGCGACGGCTGGGTCAGCAAATTCGATATCTACAACCTGAAAGTGGTGGCCGAGGTACGCGCCGGCATCAACACCCGCAACGTCGCCGTGTCCGGCGACGGCAAGACGGTGCTGGTGGGCAATTACCTGCCGCATTCCCTGGTTCTCCTGAGCGCGGAAGACCTTTCGCTGATCAAGGTGGTTCCGACCGTTGGGCAGGACGGGAAGAGTTCGCGGGTATCCGCTGTGTACCAGGCCGAGCCGCGCGGCAGCTTCGTCGCGGCGCTGAAGGATGCGAAAGAGGTGTGGGAGATACCCTATGGCGACAGGGATTTTCCGGTGCGCCGCATCGCCGTTGATAATTATCTGGATGACTTCTTTTTCGATTTGCCTTATCGCCATTTGATCGGCGCCGCGCGCGACGGCAAGAAGGGGCAGGTGATCGATCTCGATTCCGGCAAGAAGGTCGCGGAACTCGACTTGCCGGGCATGCCGCATCTGGGCTCGGGCATCACATGGGAATACCAGGGCAGGCCGGTGATGGCGACACCCAACCTGAAGGAGCCGCTGGTGAGCGTGATCGATATGACCAACTGGAATACGATCAAACAGATCAAGACGCAAGGCGCCGG
>JACRAQ010000089.1 GCA_016213335.1 Nitrosomonadales bacterium | reverse complement strand
GCGGTCCTTCGATTCCTTGCCGTGCAGTTTGATGGTCAGACGCAGGTCGTTCACCGAGTCGGCGTTGCGCAGCGCATCCTCGTAGGTGATCTTGCCGGCCTCGTGGAGGTCGAAAAGGGACTGGTCGAAGGTCTGCATGCCGATCTCGCGCGACTTTGCCATGACTTCTTTGATTGCATGCACCTCGCCTTTGAAAATCAGGTCGGCGATCAACGGCGAATTGAGCAGGATTTCAAACGCCGCCGCGCGCCCGGTCCCGCTCTTGTTCGGGATCAGGCGCTGCGAGATCAACGCCTTGATGTTGATCGACAGGTCCATCAGCAATTGCGCGCGGCGCTCTTCCGGGAAAAAGTTGATGATGCGGTCCAGCGCCTGGTTGGCGCTGTTGGCGTGCAGCGTGGCCAGGCAAAGATGGCCGGTCTCGGCGAAGGCCACGGCGTGCTCCATGGTTTCCCGGTCGCGGATTTCGCCGATCAGGATGACGTCCGGCGCCTGGCGCAGCGTGTTCTTCAGCGCCGCCTCCCAGGATTCGGTGTCCACGCCGACCTCGCGGTGGGTGACGATGCAGTTGATATGGTCGTGCACATATTCCACCGGATCTTCGATGGTGATGATGTGACCATGGCTGTTTTTGTTGCGGTGGCCGAGCATGGCCGCCAGCGTGGTGGATTTGCCGGAGCCGGTGCCGCCGACCAGGAGAACCAGGCCGCGTTTGGTCATCACCACGTCCTTCAGAACGGGCGGCAGCCCCATTTCGTCCAGATCGGGGATCTTGGTGGTGATGGTGCGCAGCACCATGCCGACACGCTGCTGCTGCATGAACACGTTGACGCGGAAGCGTCCGATGCCTGGAGGGCTGATGGCGAAGTTGCATTCGTGCGAGGCCTCGAATTCGGCGGCCTGCCGGTCATTCATGATGCTGCGCGCCAGTTCCTGCGTGTGCTGGGTGGTAAGTGCCTGCGGCGATACCGCTACCAGCTTGCCATCCATCTTGAATGCGGGCGGGAAGCCGGTGGTGATGAACAGGTCGGACGCATTCTTGCCGATCATGCCGCGCAGCAGATTGTGTATCAGCTCGGTGGCCTGTGCTCTTTCCATGGTGAACTCCTGATGTAGCTTGTGGCTTGTGGCTCGTAGCTTGTGTTGTGCCTTTGCTGCCAGCTAACTTATTGCCCCGGAAACAATTCCTTGTTCATCGCCTTGGAGCGCGCTTCCGCAGCGGCCACGACATTGCTCTTGACCATGTTTTGCAGGCACTGGTCCAGCGTCTGCATGCCGATATTGGCGCCGGTCTGGATGGCGGAATACATCTGCGGCACCTTGGCCTCGCGTATCAGGTTGCGGATGGCCGGGGTGCAGATCATGATCTCGTGCGCCGCCGCGCGGCCCGAGCCGTCCTTGGTCTTGAGCAGGGTCTGCGAAATCACCGCGCGCAGCGATTCCGACAGCATCGCGCGCACCATTTCCTTCTCGTCGGCGGGGAACACGTCAATGATGCGGTCAATGGTCTTGGCGGCAGAACTGGTGTGCAGCGTACCGAATACCAGGTGGCCGGTTTCCGCCGCCGTCATCGCGAGGCGTATGGTTTCCAGGTCGCGCATCTCACCCACCAGGATCACGTCCGGGTCTTCGCGCAGGGCCGAGCGCAGGGCGTTCTGGAACGACAGCGTGTGCGGGCCGACCTCGCGCTGGTTGACCAGGCATTTCTTCGATTCATGGACGAATTCGATGGGGTCTTCCACGGTCAGGATGTGGCCCATCTCCTTGTCGTTGATGTGGTTGATCATCGCCGCCAGCGTGGTGGATTTGCCGGAGCCGGTGGGGCCGGTCACCAGCACCATGCCGCGCGGGTATTCGGAAATCGCCTCGAAAATTTTCGGGGCCTTGAGGTCCTCCAGCGACAGGATTTTGGAGGGGATGGTGCGCATCACGGCGCCTGCGCCGCGGTGGTGGTTGAAGGCGTTGACGCGGAAGCGCGCGAGGTTGGGCACCTCGAATGAAAAATCCACTTCCTTGTTTTCTTCGTAGAACTTGCGCTGCCCGTCGTTCATGATGTCGTACACCAGGGCATGCACTTCCTTGTGCTCCATCGGCGGCAGGTTGATCCTGCGGATGTCGCCATGCACGCGGATCATCGGCGGCAAACCGGCGGAAAGATGCAGGTCGGAGGCTTTGTTTTTGACGCTGAAGGCTAGCAGTTCAGTTATATCCATTATAATCCCCGCTGAATCGCAAACCGCGCAATGGCGCGGCTGAGTGGCATGGCCAACACTGCGCCGATTATGAACGCAATCGCTTCCAACTTGCAAGCTGTCAGGCGCGGCATCGAGAGTTTCGCGCATGCGGCGCAGCGCCGCCCTGAAGAGGTCACGTTGCTGGCGGTGAGCAAGACTTTTTCCGCCAGTGCCGTGCGTGAGGCATACGCGGCGGGGCAGCGCGCTTTCGGCGAAAGTTATGCGCAGGAAGCGCTGGAAAAAATCGCGGCATTGCGCGGCCTTCCGCTGGAGTGGCATTTCATCGGGCCGATCCAGAGTAACAAGACGCGCGTCATTGCGGAAATTTTTTCCTGGGCGCACGGCGTGGACCGGCTGAAAATTGCCGAGCGCCTGTCTGCGCAGCGCCCGCAAAACCTGCCGCCGCTCAATGTGTGCATCCAGGTCAACGTGAGCGGGGAGGGCAGCAAGAGCGGTGTGGCACCAGACGAGGTGGCGGGCTTGGCGCAGGCCGTGGCGCAACTGCCCCGCCTCAGGCTGCGCGGGCTGATGGCCGTTCCCGCCCCGGCGGAGGGTTTGGCCGCGCAACGCAAACCTTTTGCCCAGCTGCGCGAACTGATGATGCGGCTCAACGCAGGCGGCCTGGCGCTCGACACGCTGTCCATGGGCATGTCGGGCGACCTTGAAGCGGCGATACGGGAAGGTGCCACCATCGTGCGTGTGGGCACGGCAATTTTTGGCGAGCGGGATTACGGGGAAAATAAATGAACATCTGCTTCATCGGCGGCGGCAACATGGCCACCGCACTCATCGGCGGGCTGCTCGGGCGCGACTTTACGGCGGCGCAACTGCGCGTGGTGGAAATCAGCGCTGATGGCCGCAACAGGCTGCAGCGGGAATTTGGCGTGCAGGCCAGCGAGGATATGGCAGCCGGCGTGACGGGCAGCGATGTTATCGTGCTGGCGGTCAAGCCGCAGCAGTTGCGTGAAGCCGCCTTGCAGCTTGCGCCGCTGCTGACCGGCCAGTTGCTGGTCTCCATCGCGGCGGGCATCCGTGCCGCCGACCTGGCGCGCTGGCTGGGTTCGCAGAACGTGGTGCGCGCCATGCCGAATACACCCGCGCTGATCCGTTGCGGCATTTCCGGCTTGTACGCCTTGCCTGCCGTGAGCGCGGCGCAGCGCGAAGCGGCGCAGCAGATTCTGGCGGCGGCAGGCAGCACGCTGTGGCTGGAGAGCGAAGCGATGATGGATGCGATCACCGCAGTGTCCGGCAGCGGCCCGGCCTACGTGTTCTACTTCATCGAGGCCATGCAGCAAGCCGCCCACGAGCTGGGCTTCAGCGATAGAGATGCGCGCCGCCTCGCGCTGGATACCTTTCTAGGCGCAGCCAGGTTGGCCGACACCAGCGCGGATGACGCCAGTGTGTTGCGCGCACGCGTCACCTCGAAAAATGGCACCACCGAACGCGCATTGCTCAGCATGGAAGCGAATGACGTGAAGCAGCATATCGTCGCGGCTGTACTCGCCGCCGCCGCACGTGCCAAAGAGATGGGCGACGAGCTGGGAAGCGGCTGATGCTGAACGAAGCGCTGCTGTTCCTGCTCGACGCACTGCTGCAGCCCTTCGCGGCGATCCTGCTGCTGCGCTTCCACCTGCAATGGCTGCGCGCGCCGATGCGCAATCCGCTGGGTGAATTCATCATGGCGCTCACCGATTTCCTGGTGCTGCGGGCGCGCCGTTTTATTCCGGCTGCGAAGAAATTTGATACCGCTTCCCTGCTGCTTGCCTTCGCGGTGGAGATGGCGTATCTCGCCGCCGTGCTGTGGGCGCAAGGGCCCCAGTCTGCCGTGTTTCCGTTGCCTGGCCTGCTTGCCTGGACGGCGGTCAAGCTGCTCAAGCTCAGCCTGTATCTGCTCATGGCGGCGCTGTTCGCCCAAGCGGTGTTGTCGTGGGTTAATCCGCACACGCCGGTAGCCGGGCTGCTGAACGTCGTGACGCATCCCTTTCTCGCGCCGTTGCGGCGGCGCATCCCGCCGCTCGGCAACATTGACTTTACGCTGCTGGTGCTGCTCATCCTGTGCCAGCTCATCCTCATCGTGCCATTGGGCTGGCTGGAAAGGCTGGCCGCCAGTTTGATCTGACATGGCTGCCTGGCATAGCCGCAATGGAGAGGTCATTACCCTGATGCTGCACGTGCAGCCGGGCGCGAAGCGCAGCGAAATAGCCGGCTTGCACGGCGATGCGCTGAAAATCCGCCTGGCTGTCCCGCCGCTAGAAGGGCGTGCCAATGATGCGCTGCTGCGTTTCATCGCGGAATGTTTCCATGTCCCGCTACGCAATGTCGAGATCAGGCAGGGCGGCCAGTCGCGCCACAAGCGGGTGGAAATACGGGGCAGCGTAGTGGCGCCGGAGAGCTTGCTGAGCTGCTGAGGCTGGGGCCGCAGGGGCGCGGTTTATCGCGTCTCTACGCCGTTTTGTGCGTGACCTTGGCGACAGCGCGCGAGTATAAGTTTGCCGCGCGATAAAGATTGAACAGCAGCAGCGCCCCGCCCAGCAGCAGCGCGCAGCCTGCCGCATAGACCCACGGCCAGGGCCACATCGCGCTGGCGAGGCAGAGCGGCAGGCTGGCGAGGTGGACATGCAGGTGGCGGCGCGCGGCACGGTCGGAAACGATGTCTTTCATATTGGGGACTTTGCCGATGGGCAATTTGCCCTGCAGGTGGAACCAGACCAGGAAGGACACGATCTTGTACAGCATGCCCTGTATCACCGACAGGGCGAAGCCGACGAGGAACAATATGCCCAGCGCCAGCGGATAGAACGTGCTGTCGGCCAGCGCACCGCTGGCTTGACCGGCCAGCCACAATACGGCTGCGGCGAGCAGACAGACCAAGCCGGTACGCCAGAATTCCATGGTGATGTCCGGCACTTTCCTGCGCCGTTTATACTGCAAGCGCAGGGTAATGACAGAAAACGCGGCGACGCAGGCGGCCAGCCCGCACCCGGCCACGAAAGCCAGTATGCCGGAGGCGGGCTCCGGCAGCAGCGGGTGGCACGACCACAGCAGCACCAGTGCAAACAGCGTGCCGCCCAGCCAGCGCGCGACAGCTTTCGGATAGGGCGGGGTAAGCTGGAACATCGGCACCACCTGATAGGCCACCCCGATCACCAGCAGGGCCGTCCAGCCGAGCAACCCCCACCCCACGTGCAGCGCGGTAAGTTGCAGCATGGGCAAGTCCAGCAGGCCGGTCAGGGCTGCGGCCAGCAGCAGGCCCAAAACTATCGTGAAAGCCAGCGCGATCAGCGCCATCAGCATGGCGCGCGTGCTGGCGTTGTGCGCCTGGGCGCGCACCGTGAGGCTGTAAATGGATATGCCGAGGAATACCGCAAAGGCGCAAGCGAGCAGCGGGACAGCCAGGGTAATCAGCGCGGGGGCGCCGAAATACAGCCCGCCGCACAGCAGCGCGGTGCCGGCCAGCAGCGGCAAATGGATGGCCCAGGCCACGCGCTGCGGGTGGGGCACGGGCGTACCGGCCAGCACGGGCAGCAGTTGCAGCATGGCGCCGCTCATCACCATGCCCATACAGCCCAGGGTGAGCAGGTGGGTGATGCCGAGCAGGGCCGGTTCCCAACGCGATTGCAGGGCTTCCGGCCCCGCCGCCAGCAGGGCCAGGGCGGCAAGCAGGAGAAACAGCGGCGCGCTGAGGAAGAAACGGAACGGCACCGAGATCGGCGGAGCCTGTTCCAGCGACAGGCTGACGAGGCTCATCGCCAGATCAGGATTTCGTAGCTGCCGTCAGGCAATTGCGCGGTGCGGTAGGTGTAGCCGCGCTCGCCGAGTGTGGCATAAAGCGGGAAGGGTTCGCGATGCAGCAGCAGGCGCAGCCGGTCATTCGGCCCGAGTGCGCCCAGGGCGGCGAGTGTCCGCATCATCGGTTCGGGCGGCTCGAGATAGCGCGCGTCGAGCTCACGCACGTTTTCTGTCATGGCAGGTGCGTCACTCCGGCGCCGACATTTTCCCGATGATGCTGCCGGAATCGCCCAAGGCGCGATCCGCCATCGGATAGAGCATCTGCTCTTCCTTCATGTTGTGCTGCTGCATCAGGATCAGCAGGGTTTCCGACAGCCCGGCGTAGGTGCCGGTATCGTTCGCGTCGAGCGCGGCCTTCATTTCCGCGAACAGCTCGCGCATCTGCTCATGCTCCATGCGCATCACGCTGGTGGGCCCCCGGCTGCTGCCAGTTGCCTGCTCGAAGGCGGGGAACAGGGTATGTTCTTCCTTGGCCAAGTGCTGTTCCATCTCGCGCTGGAAAGCGGCGAATCCTGCCTGCGCGCCAGCCAGGTCGTCCTTCGCCGCAGCGGTCTCCGCATCGGCGAACAGGTTGTCGCAGTGGCGGTGTTCTGCGGACAGGTATTGGGTAATCGTCTGCATAATGGCTTTCCGGTTGGGTGGGTTATCGTTGCGTGAGGGTAACCAGCGCGGGGTCGTCATAATAGTCAATCAGGATGCGCCGCACCCGGTCTTGCCACAGCGAAGCAAAAGTGGCCTGATCTCCCGGGAAGGCCGTCCCGCTCAACAGCCCTTGCAGCAGCACGGACATGTTTCTGTCGGGCAGCACAAGTTCCGGATGAAAATCCGCTTCCACCACTTGCGCCCGATCAAGCCGCTCAAAGCGGACCAGGCCTGCGATATCAGTATTGAACGACAGCAACCCGTTACGTTTGAACTTGCCCGCCAGCCCCTTGAAGCCGCCGTCCCCGGCGGCGCCGGTGATCTGGCTGACCACGCTGGCGATGACGCCGGTTACCCCGCTGTCCTGGCCATCGCGAAACGATACGCGGATGTTGCCGCGGACGGGGACATCCTTGCCGTATAGCGCCGCCAGTGCCTTGGCCGTCATCAGATAGGCGCCGGCCACGGTGGGGCAGGAATGTCCTGCCAGCTTGACGGCATCGCTGAAGCCATACTCCAGCAGGCCGCCCGCGCTGGCCCCCAGTAATTCGGCCAGAGGATCGTAGAGCGTGATGGTGCGGACCGAATTAAAAAAGGCGGGGTGCGTCATGGTTCGAAGTGTTACTGGCGCGCGAAATCAATCACGATCTGGCCGGGTTCGCGCACCACATATTTGATGGCGACTTTTTCGCCATAACGCTGTTGCAGTTGCGCCAGCAGGGGAAGCGGGTCGTGGTCATTGACGAAGCGCATGGTTTCGCCGCTGTTCAGCGCATCCAGCGCCCCGAAAATGGCAGCGTGGCGGAAGCGCTTGGCGATGCCGCGCGCATCAAATGGGTAAAGGGCGTCGGGTTGCAGGTGCGTGTGGCATTGGGACATGGTTAACTCCTGTGTAATGAGTGGTGGTTGCGATGCGGGCGGGATTTTAATAATAATGCATTTAAAGTGCAAGTTTTACGGCGCGGCTTGCCATCCAAGTGGAATATTGGCTTATCCGTGGACATCCGTGTTCATCTGTGGCTAAAAAGGTTAATCGGACTCTGCACTACCCGCCCGCCGGGCGCTTAGCCAGCTTGCGTTGCAGGGTGCGGCGATGCATGTTGAGGGCGCGCGCGGTGGCGGAAATGTTGCCGCCGTTTTCCTGCAATATCCGGTTGATGTGCTCCCATTCCAGGCGTTCCACCGAGGGCGGCTGCACGTTGAGCGACAGGCCCGGGTCGGCCAGGTGGCCGAACGCAGCAACAATTTCGTCGGCGTTGGCCGGCTTGGAAAGGTATTGCGTCGCGCCCAGCTTGATGGCTTCCACCGCCGTGGCGATGCTGGCGTAGCCGGTCAGCACCACGATACGCGTGGCCGGATCCAGTTCGTGCAGAATCTTGACCAGCGCCAGCCCGGAAGCGCCGTCCATCTTCAGGTCTACCACCGCAAATTCCGGCGGGTTGGCTTTTGCCAGAGGTACGGCGTCTTCCACGCTGTGCGCCACCGTTACCGAGAAGTTGCGTTTTTCCAGCGCGTGTCGCAGCACGCCGCAAAAGGTGGGGTCATCGTCCACCAGCAGCAGCGAGGGCTGTTCGTTGGGTATCGTACTCATTGTCGTTGCTCCAGTGGCAGGATGATTTCGGTGGTGGCGCCGCCGCCTTCGCGGTTGAACAGGCGCACCTTTCCGCCCATCCGCTCCACCGTGGCGTTGGCGAGAAACAGGCCGAGCCCGCGTCCCTCCTGCTTAGTGGTGAAAAACGCGGAACCGGCGCGGGCGGCGGCTTCGGGCGTGAGCCCCTGGCCGTGATCGTGGATTTCCAGGATGAAATTCCTGGCGTCCCATTGCGCGTGAACATCAATCTCGCCCGGGGAGGCGTCGGCGGCGTTGTTGAGCAGGTTCAGCAGCGCGGCACGCAGCGCCGGGTCGGCGCGGAGCTGCGGCGCCGGATGCGCGCCGGATGAATGGTAGCGGCACACTACGGCGGGGCGCAGCAGTTGCCATTCGTCCAGGGTGGCGGCCAGGAACTGGTCCAGCGGCTGCACCGCCGGCGTTTCGGCGTCCTGGGCGTTGGCCAGCAGCTTGTCGAGGATGCGCTTGCAGGCGCGCACCTGTTCGTCCAGGGTGGCCAGGCTGTCGCGCCATTCCGGCAGCACGGCATTGTCGCGCTTCAGCTCGCCGATGATGACCGAGAGCGTGGAAAGCGGCGTGCCCATCTCGTGCGCGGCGCCGGCCGCCTGGGTGCCGAGCGCCACGATGCGCTCGTTGCGCAGGGTTTCCTCGCGCACCCTGGCCAGGGTTTCATCGCGGTTGCGCACCGCGTGCGCCATCTTGACCACGAAATACGCCACCACCACCGCGCTGATGACAAAGCCCAGCCACATGCCGATCACGTGCATGTTGAAAGCATCGTCCGGCGGCATGGCATGGTGCGCGCCTTCGTGCTCGCTGCCTGAAGGCAGCGGCACGTAGAATTTCATCAGCAGGGTGTAGCAGCCGGTAGTGATACCCGTCATCGCCCAGGTGTAGCCGTGCGGCAGCGTGGCGGCGGCGATCACCAGCGGCAGCAGGAACAGCGAGATGAACGGGTTGGTCGAGCCGCCGCCGTAGTAGAGCAGCACGGAAAGCGCCAGCACGTCGGCGCACAGCTGCGCGAACAGCTCGAGGTTGGAAACCGGGCGGTCGGCACGCAGCCGCCACCATGTGAGCAGGTTCAGCCCCGCCAGCGCGGCGATGGTGGCGAGCATGGGCAGCCAGGCCAGCCGCATGTCCATGCGGGATGCCAGCGCCAGCATGGCGCACTGGCCAGCCACGGCGATGACGCGCAGCAGCACCAGGCGGCGCAGGTGGCTGTGCCCGGTCTGGGCGGTGAGGGCGGAGGAGGGCATTGCGGCGGCGATCAGGCGGCGGGAAGCTCAGGCGCTTTGCAAACCCATTTCAGGCTGCCGCTGTCCGCCGAAAGAATACGGTCGCCCGGCTCGCCGAGGTGGCGCAGGCGGCTTTTGAACTCGTGGCCGGGCAAATTGTGGAAGAGGGATGCGCCGAGATTGGAGTGCAGCTCACGCACGATGGTGTCGCCGAGGATTGCTCCGATTTCGCACAGCACGCCGTTCACGCTGTTTTCGCGCTGTTTGGAGAGGTGCGCGATTTCCTGTTCCAGCGCCAGGTTGTTTTCCGCCAGTTTATTCTTCTCGGTGTTCAGCGACACCAGCGTTTTTACCGGGCGCGCGAAACGCGCGGCCATTTGCTGCCAGTTTGCCTGTTGCGCCGCCGACAGTTTGATCGCACCCGACTGGATCGTGGCGGCGGCGGCGAGATATTTGGCGAATTCGGGATCGGATGCGGCGGCCCGGATTTCTTCCGTTTTGGCCTGCATGGCCTTCCCGGTTTCTGTCATGTCCTCCCTGACGTTAGCGATGCGCCGGTCAAATTCGGAGAAATCCGGTGCCAGCACGGTGATGACGGTTTCCTTGTTTTTGCGCGCGTTCGAGGATGCGACATGCACGGCCTTTGCGGCGATGGCGCAGCCCTCCGCTACCCCGAGGTGCAGTTCTTCCGCGACAATTTCACAGTTCACCGCATGTTCGATGGAGACGGTTTTGCCGATAATCGTGCAGTTTTCAGCGGCCGGGGCGGAGATGTTTCCATCCCGTGCTTCCATGCTGGCGTTGTATGCACGGCCCTGGACGGTGATATTACCGCCGCAACTCTGGGCGCGCCCGCCGGAGAGGTTGCTTTTGAGCAGGATGTCGCCGTTGCCGGCCAGGACGGTGCCGAACACGTGCGACAGGAAGGTCATGTGCTTGCCCTCGACTACGCGCCCTTCCTGCACTTCGCCGTGTTCCACGAACTCGTCCACGGCAAGCGAAAGGTCGCCGGTGGTTCTGGCGCTGACCCCGCCTCGGTTTTCAACCTTCTCGGTCACCGCGATGTGGTTCGAGTGGTCATCGAAGGCGAGGAAGCCGTCCATGTTCGCCACGATGACTTCTCCGTTCCCCCTGCGCTCGACGCGGGTACCCGGCCCGGCCAGCGCGTCCAGGTCCAGATCTGACGGCAGCGGCGGCTCGATGATTTCTCCGGTCACCCGGAAACCCGGTTCGCCCAGCACGCGCGGAATTTTTCGCAGCAGGGGCTGGTCCTTCGCAATCTGCGGGAAACGGTTCTTGAAGCGGCGCAGGTCGGCCTTGCCGTTCAACATTATTTTGGGCGAGTTATCCCGGTGCAGGGCGTCGGATTCTTCCCGGATTTCGGCGTCCGTGCCTTTTGTGGGCGCACGCTGATGCGCGATATCCATGCGGGTGGTCTCGCCGCCCGCGATGGCCAGTTTTACGGCGGCAGCATCAATACCGAAGCGCACTCCCTTGAGCCACATGTCGGCGACGAACTCATCGAAGTTCAGGTGGCTGGGCTGCAAGCTGGTTTTGCGGGTATAGCCGGTGACGGGCCGGATCCCGTCTTCTCCCGGTGTGCCGTACACTGGCTCGTCAGTAGCGACCTCGATGGCTACCGGTTCGAACAGGTATTCGGCCCGCACTCCGCCGCCGATGATTTTTACGCCCTTGTATAGCGCCCGGCGCTCCGGCAGAAAGCGCACGATGCCATCCGCGATCTTGGCTTCGGTGGCACCCGTGCTGGCGGGCGCCGCCGCCCCGGTATCGTAAAGCAGGCGCTGGAAGCAGGGGTAGTCCAGCCCTTCGAAACGGGTTTCGTTGGCGAACAGGCGCTCGACAAACGGTTTGAGTCCGGTTTCCGGCGGAAGGAGGGGGATGTTGATGAAAACGCCTTCCGGGCGCAGGCTGACATAAGCCGGAAGAAAGAGCCCGCCCTTCTTGAGGTCGGAGATGCTGTCTGAGAGGGGTGCGGATGCCATCTTGCAACCTTAAAGCACTTGGCTTCGGGTATCAAGTGAATTTGGCCGAGAGTGAATTCGGGCGATGGAGCGGGGCGCTCCGCCAGCAGGATGCAAAAAACCGAGCCTTGATACCGGGTGCGACAATTTGACGCGCGGCAACATGCCGCATTCCCGGGCGGGCGGGAAAACCATACACTGCTTTCCGCCAAGCTGGGACGCTGGTTCCCCCCAAATGGCTTCCTCCCCTGGACGCTGGTTGCCCGCTCTCCCGGCTTGGCGCCTTTTATCGGAAAAACAAAAAATATCAGGAGAGTGCCATGCAGTTAAATAAAGCGTTGCTGGCGGTCTTGGCCTTGTCTTTTCAGGCCCACGCCGCCGACGTGCAGACGCTGGGCGAGGTGGTGGTCACCGCCCCGCAAAGCGACGAGCCGCTGACCGTCAGAACCAACCCCAAAGCCCCGCGCCAGCCCGTTCCAGCACATGACGGAGCGGACTATCTCAAGACCATCCCGGGTTTTTCCGTCATCCGCAAGGGCGGCACGGATGGCGACCCGGTGCTGCGCGGCATGGCTGGCTCACGTCTGAATATATTGCTCGATGGACAGGTAATACTTGGTGGCTGCGGCGGTCGCATGGATCCTCCCACCGCTTATGTTTTTCCTGCAGCATATGATCGCATCACCGTGCTGAAAGGCCCGCAAACCGTGCTGTACGGCCCCGGCAATTCGGCGGGCGTGGTGCTGTTTGAGCGCGATGTCAAGCGCGCGGAACAGGCAGGGGTAAAAGCAAACGGCTCGCTCATGCTGGGCAGCTTCGGGCGCAATGACGCGATGGCCGAGGTGCGCGCGGGCAGCCAGAATGCTTATGTGCAGGCCAACGGCACCCGGTCACATGCCGGCGATTACAAGGATGGCTCAGGCAATGCGGTGCATTCTGCCTACACGCGCTGGAGCGGCAATGCCGCAGCGGGTTGGACGCCGGATGACAATACCCGGTTCGAACTGTCGCTGGCAAAGAGCGACGGTGAGGCGGCTTATGCGGATCGTGCGGTGGACGGGTCGAAATTTGAGCGCGATAACTATGGCGTAAAGTTCGAAAAGAAGCACCTGTCTCCAATGATGGATTCCATTGAGGCGCAGGCCTATTACAACTATGTTGACCACGTGATGGATAGCTACAGCCTGCGCGCTGGCGGCAACCCGGCATCCATGATGGCGGCGATGAACCCGGATCGCAAGACTACAGGCGGCCGTGCGGTAGTTGGCCTGGCGCTGGGCGATGCGACCAGGGCAAAAATTGGCGTGGATTTGCAGCACAATATACACACCGGCCGCTATGGGGCAGCCCCAGGCTATATGGGCGATTACACCCTGATGCCGCGCGTACAGGATGCCGTGTTCCGCAATACGGGTGTGTTCGGTGAAGTAAGCCACATCGCTTCTGAGCGCGGGCGGGTTATTGGCGGACTGCGCCTGGATGGATGGCGCGCGGAAGATAGTCGTGCAACGATCACGCGCGGCATGGCCACATTGGCAAACCCAACCGCAAATCTGTCGCGCAACGAGACATTAACCAGCGGCTTTGCGCGTTACGAGCATGATCTCGCCTCATCCACGGCGTATATCGGTTTGGGCCGCACGGAGCGCGCACCGGATTATTGGGAGCTGATTTCCAAGGAAAGCGCGGCCACGGCCAGCGCGTTTGACACCAAGCCGGAAGAAACTACCCAGCTCGATGTCGGGTTGAATTACGCTGGCGAAGGGCTGTCTGGCTCGGTGTCGGCCTTTTACAGCAAGGTCACCGATTTCATCCTGATCCAGTCGGGCGTGATGAAGGGGATGTCATCTGTCAGCATCGCCCGCAACATCAAAGCCACCACCTGGGGCGCGGAAGCCGGGCTGATCTATCCGCTGGCAGGAAGCTGGAAGCTGAACGGCAGCCTGGCTTATGTGCATGGCAACAACGACACCGATGGCGTGGCCCTGGGGCAGATGCCGCCGCTGGAAGCGCGTATCGGTACGAGCTATGACGACAAGGTGTGGTCGTTCGGCGCGCTGTTGCGCATGGTTTCCGAACAGAGCCGTTTCACCGTCAACCAGGGCAACATCGTCGGCCAGGACATCGGGCGCACCGGTGGCTTTGGCGTGTTTTCGCTGAATGGCGGCTGGCGTCCGCGCAAGGGCGCGCAACTGACCGCAGGTGTTGATAACCTGTTCAACCGGGTGTACGCCGAACATATCAGCCGCGCGGGCAGCATGGTGGCTGGCTTTACCCAGACTACGCGCGTAAACGAGGTTGGACGCAACCTGTGGATAAAGGGCAATATCGAGTTCTGATTGCTGGTTCAGGGTGGAATGGCGCGCCACACCGGAAAGTGTGGCGCGTTTGTCCGGGTGAAGGGGATGCGCAAAACGAGGCAAACGAAAGGTGTGTCTTCCTGCTACCCCTGCACCGCTAGCGTTCCGCTACGCCCGTCCAGCCCGCGCATCATAACTTCGTGGCGCGGCAGGGTGGCAGCAAGGCCGGAAAGATATTGCCGCAGGGACACCAGTTCGTATCCCTGCGCCTTCCACCCGGCAAGCAGTTGCTCGAACACCGGCATCAGCTTGCCGCCTTCCAGCTCGGCGTGCAGGGTAAATACGTGTCCGCTGGCTGGCGGGTTTTCCGTCAGGCTCAGCAGGGTCTGGGCAACATTTTCGGCGGTCACGCCATTACGCCCGATCAGTTCGTCCAGTGTCGGCAACGTGGTGGGGAGTTGCGGGCAGGCGATGATTTCCGCATCCCAGGCCGGAATGAAAGGGTGCGTCCCGCGTGTGTCCGAGCTGTAGCCGAAACCCATGCACTGGGTCAGGCGCATGGCGTGGCGGTTCGTCTGCCAGCCTGCAGCAGCATGCGCCTTGGGCGCCTCGCCAAAAATTTCCGTGAACCGGTCCGCTGCGCGTTGCATTTCGCGCCGCGTCCATTCCGCGCCCTTGCGCGCAACGTGATCCTGCCAGCGGATGTGGTCGTAACAATGGATGCCCACTTCGAAGCCCGCATCGCGCACCGCGCGCAGAATGTCTGCGCAGCCACGCCCGATGTCCGGCCCGGGCAGCAAGGTGCCGTAGAGCAGGGTTTTGAGCCCGTAATGCTCCAGCACCGAGGTGCGCGACACCTTGCTCAGAAAACCGGGGCGGAACACCCGCCAGATGGCTCGTCCGGTGTGATCCGGGCCAAGAGAGAAAAAGAAGGTGGCCTGTGCGCCGTGCCGCTTGAGCGTTTCAACCAGGCGCGGAACCCCTTCGCGCGTGCCGCGATAGGTATCTACGTCTATCTTGAGGGCAAGCTGCTTCACCAAATGTATTCCAGTTCGATTTCGAAGGTCAGACAAGGCGGCGACGAGCGAGCACCCGCAAGGAGTACGCCGGTGGGTTCCCCGCCGCTACGCGGCAACCCTTCCGCTGTGAGGAAGATAGTACAAGAGGAAGCCAACGCAGTATCACCGATGAAATCGGATTGGAATTAATCCATCAGCCCGCGCGCTTCCGCCACCTGCCCGCGATACGCATCAAAAATCTTGCGCAGCGTGTCGGCCATATTGGTGGTTGGCTTCCAGCCGAGCTCCGCACAGGTGTTGGCGATCTTCGGCACGCGGTTCTGCACATCCTGATAACCTTTCCCGTAATAGGCAGCGGAGGTGGTCTCGACCAGCTTCACCTTTTTCGCAGAATCGCGGTACTCCGCATATTCCCCTGCCAGCTTCAGCATCATCGCCGCCAGGTCGCGGATCGCATAGTTGTTGGCCGGGTTGCCGATGTTGTAGATCTTGCCGGAAGCAATGCCATTCGTGTTTTCAATGATTTTCATCAGCGCGTCTATGCCGTCATCCACATAGGTGAAAGCCCGTTTCTGGTGGCCGCCGTCCACCAGGCTGATATTCTCGCCGCGCACGATATGGCCGAAAAATTGCGTCACCACGCGCGAACTGCCTTCCTTGGGGGTATGAATCGAATCCAGCCCGGCGCCGATCCAGTTGAAGGGACGGAACAGCGTGAAATTCAGTCCCTGCTCCATGCCATAGCCCCAGATCACACGATCCATCAGTTGCTTGGAACAGGAATAAATCCAGCGCGGCTTGTTGATCGGGCCGCAGATCAGCTCGGAATTCTCCGGGTCGAATTCCTCGTCGTGACACATGCCATACACTTCGGAGGTCGAGGGGAACACCAGGTGTTTTTTGTATTTCACCGCTGCGCGCACGATAGGCAGGTTAGCCTCGAAATCCAGCTCGAATACGCGCAACGGCTCCTTGACGTAAGTGGACGGCGTGGCGATCGCCACCAGCGGCAGCAGTACATCGCATTTGCGGATGTGATACTCCATCCACTCCTTGTTGATGGTGATGTCGCCCTCGAAAAAATGGAAGCGTGGCTGGCCGAGCAGATCCGTAATGCGCTCGGAATTCATATCCATGCCATACACTTCCCAGTCGGTGGTGGCGAGGATGCGGTTGGACAAGTGATGGCCGATGAAGCCATTCACGCCCAGAATCAATACTTTTTTCATTGCTGTTTCCTCAACGATTAAATTCAAATTTTTCCGTGCCGTATTTCGTGGCAAACTCTTCGGTGTTCATTGCCGCCCCATCCAGTTCGAAGCGCACCACGCGCAGTACGCCTTGCCCGCATATCGCGTAGGCTTTGCCATCCTTCACGTAGAACGCGGGCTTCTCGTCGCTAACCGTGCAGCCGGTATCCAGCGTTTGCAGGATGCGCATGGTTTTGCCCAGCAGCCGCGTGGTCGCGCCCGGATAAGGTGGCGCCACGGCGCGCACCAGGTTGTGGATGCTGCGCGCATTTTTCGACCAGTCAATAATGCCATCCTCCGGCTTGCGCCCACCAAAGTAGGCGCCCAGACTCAAGTCCTGCGGCACCGCCCGCGCCTTGCCCGCCAGCAAATCCGGCAGGCAGCCATGCAGCGCCATCTCTGCCGCCACGGTGACTTTCTGGAACACCTCCAGCGCGGTGTCATCCGGCAAAATCGGCACAGCCTGCCGCGCCACGATGTCGCCGTTGTCCGGCTTTTCCGTCATGTAATGCAGCGTGGCGCCGGTTTCCGGCTCTCCGTGAATTATCGCCCAGTTCACCGGCACGCGGCCGCGATACTTGGGCAACAGCGAGCCATGCATGTTGAGCGAGCCGCGACCGGGAATCTCCAGCAGCTCGCGCTTGAGCATCTCGCGGTAGTAGAAGGAGAAAAAGAAATCCGGCTGCAGCGCGCGTATCCGCTCCACAACTTCCGGGGCGTTCGGGTTATCCGGCGTGATGACGGGAATGCCGTGCAGCGCCGCCAGCTCCGCGACACTGCTGAACCAGATGGTTTCCTTCGGGTTGTCGCGGTGCGACACCACCAGCGGGATTTTCACGCCATGCGCCAGCAGCACCGACAAACAGCGATAGCCGACATTGTGATAGGCAAAAACAACTGCGCGACTCATGCTGAAGGCGAGCCAAAAACCCCTCCCAGCCTCCCCTTGTCAGGGGAGGGGCCTGCTTCCCCCCTGACAAGGGGGGATTGAGGGGGGGTGCTTTTAATTTTCACTTTTCTTTGCTTTCCAAAATCGCCTCCACCAGATAGCGCGGCCTGTGTCGCACCTGCTGGTAGATGCGTCCGATGTACTCCCCCAGCAGGCCGATGCCAAACAGGGTGATGCCGATCAGGAAGAAGGCGATGGCGAACAGGGTGAACAGCCCTTCCGCTTCCGGGCCGATCATCAGGCGGCGCACGAACAGGAACACCACGAAGAAGCCGGACAGCACGGAGATCGCGATGCCCAGCATGGAAAACAGCTGCAACGGCACCAGCGAGAAGCCGGTCATCAGGTCGAAATTGAGGCGGATCAGGCTGTAGAGTGAATACTTCGATTCCCCAGCCGCACGCTCATCATGTCCCACCACCACTTCGGCGGGGTTGCGCGCGAAGGTATAGGCCAGCGCGGGGATGAAGGTATGCACCTCACGGCAGGAGTTGATCGCGTCAATGATGCGCCGGTCGTAGGCGCGGAACATGCAGCCCTGGACGGTCATGCTGATGCGCGTGATGCGTTCGCGCAGCCCGTTCATCGCGCGCGAAGCGATATGCCGCCACCAGTTGTCGCTGCGCTGGCGGCGGATCGAGCCGACATAATCGTGGCCCTCGTCCATCTTTGCCAGTAGCAGGGTGATATCTTCCGGGGGATTCTGCAAGTCGGCATCCAGCGTGACCACGCGCTGCCCGCGCGATTGCTCGAACGCCGCCATGATCGCCATGTGCTGGCCGAAATTGCCGTTGAACAGGATCACCCGCGTCACGTCGGGGCGCCTCTGGAACTGCTCGCGCAAAATTGCTGCCGAGCAATCGCGGCTGCCATCGTTGACGAACAAAACCTCATATGCGATGCCGAGTTTGTCCAGCGCCGGGTACAAACGATCAAACAAGGGCTGCAAGCCTGCTTCTTCGTTGTAGACGGGAATGATGACGGAAAGTTGGGGGTGGGTCATGGGGCGGCATTCTACCGCAGAGGGGGGGGGAGCGGAATCGGCAACTGCCACCCAATGGCGGGAGTGCGACGTTTCACGCGGTCTGGCAAGGTTCAGTTTCTTGTGGCAGGGCCGATAACCCCCTTGCCAGCGGGCAAGCACTCCTGCGAAGGCAAAGAAAGCAGGCATGTCTTTTGCTTGGCAAAGCCATTCGGTCGGAGTGCCATAAAATTCCCGCAAGATTATCGGCTCACCAGTACTGCAACTTGAAATCGCCCACATGACAGATTCTGCAACTTCCGCCAACCGCGCCACAGACCGGCGCGCGCAACAGCCGAGCCGGCTGCTCCTGAAGCTGTTGCCCTTGCTGGTGTTCGCTCTAAGCCTGCTCATCACCTGGCGGCTGTACCAGAATGCGCAGCAAAGCGCCTGGCAGGCGCTGCAAGCGCAATTCGATTTTCGCGCGCACGATATTCTCGCCCGGGTCGAGCAGCGCATGAGAACCTACGAGCAGGTGCTGCGCGGGGTGGACGGTTTGTTCGCCCACGCCAAACTCGTCGAGCGCGAGGAGTTCTGCGATTACATCACCCAGCTGAGGCTGAAGGAGAATTATCCCGGCATCCAGGGCGTCCGTTTTTCCCCGCTCGTGACACGGGCGGAGAAGGCGCGCCACATCGCCGCCATGCGACGGCAGGGCATGTCCAAACATACCGCTATCATTCAGCCGGAGGAGATAGCCGAATATAGCATCCACCCGGATGGCGAACGCGACTTCTACGCCCCCGTCATCTACGTCGAGCCGGATGACGAGCGCAACCGGATGATTTTTGGCTATGACACCTACTCCGATCTGGAGCACCCGCAAGCCGGCGATTTCGTTGCGGGAGCGCGCCGCGCCGCCATGGAGCAGGCGCGCGACACCGGTGAGGCCGCCCTTTCCGGCAAGATCAGGCTGTTGTTTGAAGCGGGCCAGGATGCGCAGGCGGGATTCCTGATGTTTCTGCCCGTGTACCGCCACGAAGCTCCGCACGGTACGCTCGCCGAGCGCCGCGCCAATATCATCGGCTGGGTCAGCCTGGTGTTCCGCATGAACGACTTGATGGCCGGCATCCTCGGCGAGCGCAGCGGCGACATTGATATCGAAATATTCGATGGCGGGGAAATATCGGATGGGGCGCTGATGTACGACGATGACTACCATCGCCGCGCCGACAACAAGGCTGTGGATGCGCGTTTCCGGTTCCAGCGGCGCATGCGCGTTGCCGGCCACATCTGGACGACGGAAATTTACTCACTGCCCAGCATCGAAAACAATCTGGACAAAAACGAATCACGGCTCATCGGCGCCGGCGGCATCGTGACCAGCCTGCTGCTCACCTTGCTTACCTGGTTGCTGCTGCGCGACCGGGAGCGCGCCCTGCGGGCGGCGGTGGCTCTCGAGCGCGAAGGGTACAAGAACAGGACGCTGCTGCGCACGGCGGGCGACAGCATATACATATTCGACATTAGCGGCGATGTGCTGCAGGTGAACGATGCGTTTTGCCGCATGCTGGGCTACACCGAGCAGGAATTGCTTTCCATGAACGTGGCGCAATGGAACGCGCAATGGCCGAAAGAGGAATTGCTGGCGAAAATTGCCGCGCTGGGCAGCAGCAACCCGCCGTTTGAAACCCGGCACCGCCGCAGCGACGGCAGTATCATTGATGTCGAGATCAGCGCCTCCAGGGTGGAAATAGACGGGCGCCAACTGGTGTACAACTCGGCGCGCGACATCACCGGGCGCAAGCGGGCGGCGGAGGCATTGCGCAAGAGCGAAGAACGCTGGGGTTTCGCTCTGGAAGGCGCGGGCGACGGGGTATGGGATTGGGATATGCAGACCAACGAGATGCTGTTCTCGAAACGCTATAGCGAAATGCTGGGTTACGCCGAGAATGAACTGGTGAGCCACGCGGATACCTGGGCAAACAGCGTTCACCCGGACGATGCGGCGCGCGTTAGCGCCAACCTGCAATCCTACCTTGCCGGCGAGCTGAGCAACTATTCGATCGAGCTGCGCCTGAGATGCAAGGATGGCGGGTACAAGTGGATATTGTGCCGGGGCATGGTGGTGGCGCGCGACGAGCACGGCATGCCGTTGCGCATGATCGGCACGCACACCGACATTACCGGCCGCCGCCTGGCCGAGGAAAAACTGCTCACGCTTTCCCGTGCCGTGGAAGCCAGCCCGGCCAGCGTGGTGATCACCGACACGCGCGGCACCATTGAATACATCAACCAGAAATTTACCGAAGTGACCGGGTATTCGGCCGAAGAAGCGCTCGGCCAGAACCCCCGCATCCTCAACTCTGGTCTGCAATCCAGGGAGTTTTACGGAGCGCTCTGGAAAACCATTCTGGCTGGCCACGAATGGCAGGGGGAGATAAGCAACAGGAGGAAAAACGGCGAGATTTTCGTGGAGCATGCCTTCATTTCCCCTGTCCGTGATGAAAAGGGGGAAATCACCCATTTCGTGGCCGTCAAGGAAGACATCACCGAGCGCAATCGCGCCGAAGAGAAGCTGCGCCGCGCCATGCTTGCCGCCGATGCTGCCAACCGGGCCAAGAGCGATTTCCTTACCAATATGAGCCACGAAATCCGTACGCCGATGAACGCCATCATCGGCCTGAGCCACCTGTGCCTGCAAACGGAGCTGACGGCCAGACAGCACGACTACCTGCAAAAAGTTCATGGTGCGGCCAAATCGTTGTTGGGCATCATCAACGATGTGCTGGATTTTTCCAAGATCGAGGCGGGCAAGATGGAAATGGAGCAGGTGCCTTTCGAGCTGGAAGAAGTGATGGGCAAGTTGGCGTCCCTGCTGGTCGGCAAAGCCGAAGAAAAGAACCTCGAGCTTTTGCTGGAAACCGTGCTGGATGTGCCGCCGCATCTGGTGGGTGACCCGCTACGCCTGGGGCAGGTGCTGGTGAACCTGACCGCCAACGCGATCAAGTTCACCGACCGGGGGGAGGTCATGGTGCGGGCCGAGCTGGAAGAAGAAACGACGGAACATGTTACCCTCCGCTTCACCGTCAGCGACACCGGCATCGGCCTGACGCAGGAACAGGCCGGCAAGCTGTTCAAGGCCTTTACCCAGGCGGATTCCACCACCACCCGCCGGTATGGCGGCACCGGCATGGGGCTGTCCATCTGCAAGCGTCTGGTAGAGATGATGGGCGGCAAGATCTGGGTTGAAAGCGAGCCGGGCAAGGGGTCGAAATTCATTTTTACCGCCCATTTCCGGCGGATGGAAGGAAAGGGCGGCAAGCCTTCCCTGGCTGCGCCGGATTTACGCGGGCTGCGTGTGCTGGCGGCGGACAACAACGGGAACTGCCGCCACATCCTGGAAACCTACCTGCAATCTTTCAGCTTTGAAGTGGCAGTCGCCGCCAATGGCGCGGAGGCGGTGCGGGCCGCAGAGAGGGCGGAGCGGGAGGGCGCACCCTTCGACCTGGTAGTGCTGGACTGGAAGATGCCGCAACTGGATGGCATCACGGCAGCGCGGCAAATCCGCGAGCTGGCCGCGCCGGGCAAGGCGCCGAAAACACTGATTGTCTCCGCTTTTGGCCAGAGCGAGATGCTGCGTCAAATGGAAGAGTGTGCCGTGGATGGCGTGCTGACCAAGCCTTTCCAGCAAAGCGGCCTGCTCGATGCGATCATGGAAATTTATGGGCGCGGAAAGGCCAATAAGCAGGGTGACGGACCGCCCGCGCTATTTCCCGCTGACTTGGTCGCGAAAATCAGCGGCGCGCATCTGTTGCTGGTCGAAGACAACGAAATCAACCAACAGGTGGCGAAGGAGTTGCTGGAAAAGGCAGGCATTTCGGTGGCCATCGCAGAAAATGGGGAAGAAGCACTTGAGCTCCTGATGGAGGGAAGATTTGACGGTGTCCTGATGGACATGCAGATGCCAGTGATGGATGGCTTTGCCGCCACCCGCGCAATCCGCAGCAATGCCAGGCTTGCCGGGCTGCCGGTGATTGCCATGACCGCCAACGTGATGGCGGGTGACCGGGAGCAGTGCCTGGCAGCCGGGATTAACGACTACATCGCCAAACCTCTGGATCCCGAGCAGATGATAACCACCCTCGCCAGATGGGTTGTCCCCGTGCGGCGGCAAGTTCCGGGTGCGGCGGAAACGGGGGGGGTCGAGGCAACCGGAGGAGCGGAGGCGCTGCCGGTGCTGCCGGGGGTGAGGGTGGGTGAGGCGGTGCGCCGGATGGGGGGCAGCGTGGCGGGCTACTGTGCGGTACTGGAAAGGTTTCGCGCCGATCAGCACAACGTTACCTCCGAAATCCGTCAGGCGCTGGCCAACCAAAAGCGGGAAACGGCCAAACGGCTGGCGCATACCCTGAAGGGCTTGGCGGGGACACTGGGCGCAGGCAGGCTGCAAGTCAGGGCCAGGGAGCTGGAATCCGCCATCGCGGGCGAGGGAAACGAACAGGTGGAACTGCTGCTTCCTGCGGTGGAAACTGAACTGGCCAGCCTGCTTGACGCCATCGAGCAGGCACTTCGCGCGCGTGCTCGAAACATGCCGGCGGAGCCCGGGCCGGATGACCAGCCTGATGCCGATGAGTTGGGCGCGCTGATCCGCAAGGCCATGCTGCAACTGAAAGAATTCGACTCCTCGGTGGAGGACAGCGTGGCCAGGATGCGCCGCATCGCGGGCGGCCGCGCGGGCGCAAAAAAAGCGCTGGACTCGATCGCGCGCCGCGTGGCGAATTACGACTATGAGAAAGGACTGGCCGAACTGTCGGAGTGGGGCGAGAGCATGGGCGAGGGGGGCAGGGAGTGAGCTTTCCGGCGACCCTGCGTTCTTTCCGGGTTTGGCCGGGCATACCCGGAAGGCGCCAACTACAGGAATTCTTCCGGTCTGACACGAGGCTGCCTCAACCCGCAGTTTCCCGCGAGAGGCGCAGGAGCGCCAAGTAAAGGATAAAGCTGCATGAGCGAAGAAAAGAAAACCATTCTGGTGGTGGATGACAACCAGGCGAATATTGATGTCCTGAAGGGGATTCTGGCCGGCCACTACACCGTGAAAGTGGCGACCAGCGGGCGGCTGGCGCTCAAGGCGATATTCGCCGCCCGCCCGCCGGACTTGATCCTGCTGGACGTGATGATGCCGGAAATGGATGGCCACGAGGTTTGCCGCCTGCTGAAGGCGGACGAGCGCACGCAGCATATTCCCGTCATTTTTGTGACCGCCAGATCAGATGTCGAAGACGAGGCTTACGGGCTTTCGATCGGGGCGGCGGATTACCTGATCAAGCCGGTGAGCGCCCCCATTGTTCTGGCCCGGGTCAAGACCCATCTGGCGCTTTATGACCGCAGCCGCCACCTGGAAGGACTGGTGCAGAATCGGACGGCGGACTTGCTGGCAAAAAGCCGGGAACTGGAAGAGACGCGCCTCGAAATCACCCGTTGCCTGGGCCGGGCAGCGGAGTATCGCGATAACGAAACCGGCACGCACGTGATACGGCTGAGCTTTTACGTGAGGCTGCTGGCCTGCGGCAACGGGCTGACGGATGTCGAAGCCGACCAGATGATGGCGGCCTCCATCATGCACGATATCGGCAAAATCGGTATCCCCGACAATATTCTGCTCAAGCCCGGTAGGCTGACTCCGGAAGAGTTCGAGGTCGTCAAGCAGCATACCCAGATCGGCGCAGATATTATCGGCGAGCACAAGTCCGAGCTGTTGCAATTGTCGCGGATGACTGCGCTGACCCACCACGAAAAGTGGAACGGCAGGGGTTATCCCGGCGGTTTGGCCGGCGAAGCGATCCCGCTGGCCGGAAGGATGACCGCAATCGCCGACGTGTTTGACGCGCTGACTTCGGTGCGGCCCTACAAGCAGGCGTGGAGTGTGGACGAGGCCCTGTCCTGGCTTCACAAGGAAGCAGGGGAATCGCTGGATCCCAAGCTGGCGCGCATGTTCGTGGAGTTGCGCCCGGAAGTGGAGAAAATCATGAAGACTTTCCGCGATGAGAAATAAGCCAGGGTAATGGCGGCCAGCCAGGGTGAATACGGATGTTTATGGATTGCCGGGGGCTGGCATGGACATCGTCATTCTGCTTCCGGTCGTGTTTTTAACGTGCCTCCTGAGGCCGGTTGTTGCACCTGCTCTCGCGCTGAATCCACCAGCTCGCATATCCGCGCTGCACCTTGCAGGATGCGTGGCGTGGCGCGGCTGATCAGGTCGGGATGCACGAAACCCGTCCGGCCCTGCCTGGCGGCAAGCAGCGGCAGCTTGCGCCAGCCGCTCCGGGTTTGCTCTTCCTGTTCGCCGGTAGCGGCGATGCCCAGCAATAGCTGCGGCTGCTCCTTGACCAGAGCTTCATCCGAAATGGCCGGGGTCAGCAAGGGTGCGGCAGCAAACACGTTTTCCGCGCCGCACAGTTTCAGAGCGTCGCTGATGATGTGCGCGCCGCTCACCGTGAGCAGCGGCGCATCGGCGATCTGCACATAGGTGCGCACGCTGGCGCGGGCGGCATAGCGCCGGCGCAGGTCGTCCGCCTGCCGCTCGAAAGCGCTGGCGGCGGCTTCCGCTTCCGCCACGGTTGCGGCGAGCGCGCCGAACTGGCGCAGCAACCGTGGGATGTTCTCAAGGCGGCGCGGCTCCAGCACCAGCACTTTCAACCCGAGTTTGGCAAAGGCGGCACGGTCGCGCGCGGACAGGCTGCTGCCCCACGCCAGCACCAGATCCGGCTTGAGCGCGACGATGCGCTCCCAGTCCAGGCGGAAGGCATCGCCCACCTGCGGCAGGCGCGCGGCCGCTTCCGGATAGTCGCTGTAGGCGGTAACCGCCACCATACGCGGCCCCATACCCGCAGCATAAGCCAGCTCGGTGAGGTTGGGTGCGAGCGAGATGATGCGTTGCAGCGGCCAGTCCACCCTGACCTGGGCGCCGTCGTCGCCGCTGACAACAAGGGTCGCCGCACGAGCCCCGAACGTGCCGCACAGCAACAGGCAGGCAAGGAGAATGGGGAGCGTGCGAAGCAGGCTCCTCACTGCGCAAACCGCTGCTGCAAGGCTGCCCGCTGCAAATATGCCTCGCGCGCAATCCGCACGTCTTCGAGGAAATGCGGCAGTTCCTTCAGCAGCAGCGCCTGCGGCCCATCCACCAGCGCCTTGAGCGGCGCCGGGTGGAAGTCCACCAGCACCATGTTGGCGCCCGCCACCACGCCCTGTGCGGTGGCGTGGAAAACATCGAGGATGCCGTCCGGTGAGGCAGCGCGCGAGCCGACCGAGTGCGATGGATCCACGCACACCGGCATGCGGGTGAGGCGCTTGACCACCGGCACATGCGCGAAATCCACCAGGTTGCGGTGCGGGTCGCCCATGTTGGTCTTCATGCCGCGCAGGCCGAACACCACGTTGCGGTTGCCTTCGGAAGCCAGATATTCGGCGGCGTTGAGCGATTCGTCCAGGGTGATGCCGAAGCCGCGCTTGAGCAGCACCGGAAGCTCCTTCTGGCGTCCGACGATTTTCAGCAGCTCGAAATTCTGCGTGTTGCGCGTGCCGATCTGCAGCATCACGCCAGTGGGGCTGCCGGTCTGCTGCAAGGCTGCGCGGATTTCATCGAGATGCGACTCGTGGGTAATCTCCATCGCGATCACCTTGATGCCGTATTTGCCCGCCAGTTCGAATACGTATGGCAGGCAATTTTTACCGTGCCCCTGGAAGGCATAGGGGCTGGTGCGCGGCTTGTAGGCGCCCATGCGCGTGCACACCTGGCCGTTGTCGTGCAACGCCTTCAGCATCAGCTCGACATGCTCGGCATTGTCCACCGCGCACAGCCCGGCAAACACGTTGAGCGTATCCTGACCGAAGCGCACGCCGTTGTATTCGAAATGCGAAGGGCGCGGGTCGTCCTTGTGGCGGCCAAGGATGCGGTATTCCTCCGACACCCGCACCACCCGCTCGACGCAGGGCAGGTTCTGCATGTCAGCCAGGTCCAGTGCCTTGGTGTTGCCAATCAGGTAGATTTCGGTCAGCGTCTGCTCGGCGCCGTGCTCGGTGTGCACGCGCGTCCTGATGCCTTGCAGTCCGGCAAGGTGGCTCGTCAGTTGCCGGTATTCGGCGCTCTGCGGGTCGGTGTTGGAGGAGAGGATCAAGATCATTTTTTCTAAACTTGGCCTAATGTTTGTAAGTTGAATTGCAGTATGGGTGGGCTAATTGTCCATTTATCACATTGCTACTACCGCCATCAAGCTTCCGCTCAATATGGCCTGTGGTTATTGAGTTCACATGCAAATATCCGCCACAAATTGCGCATACCGGAGCTGTATCATTCACGGCGTAATCAGCTTCACGCTCGGGAAATAATCCTTGTACCGCCGCGCATCACGCGTCAACAGCGGGCAGCCGAGCACTGCCGCATGCGCCCCGATAAAGAAGTCAGCCAGTACATTATTTTTCTTTCCGCCTCGGCGGCGGTAGCGGGTAAAAGCCTTCCCCGCCAGGAACAGGGCCGGGCGCGGCAGTTCCAGCATGTCCAGCCCGAGCTTCCCGATTGTGTCGTCCAGCGCCTCCACAGTGGAGAAGGCCAGCGACAGTTCGGCATATATGATGGGGTTGATGGCAAGGGGGTGAACCTTGGCCTGCGCGCGAAGCTGGGCGATGGACCAGTCTGCCCATTCCGGCTCATCTTCCAGCACGTCTATCAGTACGTTGGTGTCAACCAGCAGCATCAGAGCTTGTGAAAAATTCTACTGCGCTCGACATCTTGGGTGCGGGTGGTACGGCCATGACACGGCGTTGCGCAGCATCCGGGGCGGGAATGGCCGTATTGCGCCTCCTCCCGCAATCGGCTGGCTACGCCAGTAACGTGTCGGAGGCGCACCATCCTCATGTATTTCAATATACATTCCGGCGGTTGCTCTCCAGCCGTACCCAACCTGGCTTTGCTCGTGACGAATTTTTTCACAAGCTCTCAATCATCGCCACGCAGCAATGTCATCAGGTCGTTGGTGCGCCACTTGACATCGGCCTTGCCACGCGCGGCCTCGAAGCGATCAGATTTGCGGCTGGCGCGCCCCCCAGCCTTGTGGATCACGACATCGCCGTCGCGATTGACGGCGAACTGTACGGCGCATCCCGGCGACATATCAAGGGCATCGCGTATCTGCTTGGGGATGGTGACTTGGCCTTTGCTGGTCATCGTAGTGGTCATGGCTAACCCCTCTCATGTATTACCTTTGTGCACATTGTAATACCTCATGACTGTGGCAGCAACGGCCAATTTATTGGCGCAACAGAATTCCCGCCTGCGCCGCCCACTGTGCCAGCGGGTCGCGCGCGTAGCCGCTCTTGCCGAACAATTGCCAGCGTCCGATGACGTAGCACAGCAGCACGTTGGCCAGCGCGCCCGCATCGGTATCGGCAGGCAGTTCATTTTGCGTTACGGCGATGCGCAATGATTGTTTGAGCGTGGTCTCGATGCGATCCAGGAACTGGTTGATGCGCGCCTGCAGGCGCTCGTCTTCGTTCACCAGCGCATCGCCGATCAGCACGCGCGTCATGCCGCGATTTTTCTGCGCGAAGCCCAGCAGCATGGCGAGGAGGCTCTCGGCCTGTTTCAGCCCGCTGGCTTCTTCGGCGGTGATTTTGTTGGCCAGCCCGAACACGGTCTGCTCGATGAACTCGATCAGCCCCTCGAACATCTGCGCCTTGCTGGCAAAATGGCGGTACAGCGCTGCCTCAGAAATATCCAGTTTTGCCGCCAGTGCGGCGGTGGTTATTTTCTCGCCTTTGGGCTGCTCCAGCATCCCGGCAACGGTTTGTAGAATCTGTAATTTGCGCTCCCCCGGTTTTGCGGCCATGCTCCCCCCTTTTTTCAAGTCAGCCGCGATAATAGTCGCGGCAGTTCCATCACGCCCCTGATTTTCACGTCCACATACGCCGGGCTGCGCGATGTGGTATCCACCCATACGGTCTTCATCCCCAGCCGTTTGGCGGCCAGCAGGTTTTCCGCACTGTCCTCCACCATCACGCAACGCGCCGGGTTCAGGCGATATTTGCGCAGCAGCCGCACAAATCCGGCCAGTTGCGGTTTGGGCCGGTAGCGCGTGTGTTCGATGGCGAATACGCCATCGAACAAGTCCTCTACGCGCAGCAATTCCAGCACGGCGCGCGCGTAGTGCAGCGGCGCATTGGAAAACACCAGTTTCCGGCCCGGCAATTTTTTCAGCGCATGGCGCAGGCGCGGTTCACGCAACACCATCTGCGGCAACTGCGGAAACTGGTGCGTGTGCCACAGGAAGTGAGCCGGGTCGGTGGCGTGGTGCCGCATCATCCCGCTCAGGGTCGCGCCGTAGCGCTGCCAGTAATGCACGCGCAGCGCGCTCGCCGCTGCCTCATCCAGCTTCAGGTATTGCTGCAAATACGCCGTCATGCTGCGGTTGATGTGCGGGAAGATGTGCGGCGTCGCGTTGTGCAAGGTGTTATCCAGGTCAAACACCCATACCGGTTTCATCATTCTTCAGGAGCCATATCAGCCACAGGTGAACCCGGATGTTCACGGATAAATGCAGAGGTTAATCCGTGTTTCATCTGTGTTTATCCGTGGCTGAATTTACTTGCTTTTTATCAGGGTGCCGACGCCTTCATCGGTCAGAATCTCCAGCAGCAGCGCATGCTCCACCCGGCCATCAATGATGTGCACCGACTTCACCCCGCCGCGTGCCGCATCCAGCGCCGAGCCGATCTTGGGCAACATGCCGCCGGACAGTGTGCCGTCCGCCACCAGTTCGTCAATTTGCCTGGGCGTCAGCCCGGTAAGCAGCTTGCCGTTTTTGTCCAGCACGCCAGGCGTATTGGTGAGCAGTACCAGCTTCTCCGCGCTCAGCACTTCCGCCAGCTTGCCTGCCACCAGATCGGCGTTTATGTTCAGCGTTTCGCCGTCTTCGCCCACGCCGATGGGCGCGATCACCGGGATGAAATCGCCGGAATCGAGGAAGGTGATGATGGAAGGGTCAATCAGGCTGATTTCGCCCACCAGCCCGATGTCCAGCATTTTTCCGGGTTCCTCGTGGCTTTCCAGCAGCAACTTGCTGGCGCGGATGAAGGCGCCGTCCTGGCCGGTCAGCCCCACCGCCTTGCCGCCGTGCTTGTTGATGAGGTTGACGATATCCTTGTTGACCTTGCCCAGCACCATTTCGACCACGTCCATGGTCTCTTCGTCGGTGACGCGCATGCCCTGGATGAACTCACCTTCCTTGCCGACGCGCTTGAGCAGGTCATTGATCTGCGGGCCGCCGCCATGCACGATGACCGGGTTCATGCCCACCAGCTTGAGCAGCACCACGTCGCGCGCGAACCCTTCCTGCAACCTCGGGTCGGTCATGGCGTTGCCGCCGTATTTGATGACGATGGTTTTATCGAAGAAGCGCTGGATGTAGGGTAGCGCCTCGGAGAGCGTGCGCGCTTTTTGTTCGGCAGTGGCGGCAGAGAGGGTCATGGCGGTTCCTCGCATGAAATTGCCGCGCATTTTACCCCAGAAGTTCATCGCTCTGGCGATGCGGTTGCGCGATCGGCGCGCCTTACATACGTAGTCCGCGCTTACTTGGTTTTGTGCCTGGAAAGCTACCGGTGATCCTGTACTTCTTGGCGCTGATAATGTTTGTAGCTCAAATCAAGCGGCCTGACCTCGGCCTCGATGTCCAGTTTTAAGGTATGTTTATCCGGATACTCCAAGACCAGGCTGACCGGAACGCGATCCCCCGCATTCAGTTGCCGCTTCAATCCGACCAGCATCAAGGCAAAATCCTTGTCGCCGAACACCATCGTGTAGCGTTTCGGCAGGCGCAGGTTGCTCACGTCTTGCGCCTTTACCTTGCCCCGTACCGGATACAGGCGCTGTATCTTTACCGCTGCGGATAGCGGACTGTTCACCGCAACCAGCCGGGCGGGTTTGATGCTGGTCAGGTTCAACTGCAAGGAGGCCGTATCCTGTCCTGGCACGCTTTCGCGCAGCCAGGCGTTGTTCACCAGCACATCTCCGGAGCCGGCCCACGCATTGGTTGCTGCTCCCAGCAGAATGGCACCTGCAAATTTCCACCACTTCATGTAGATCCCCTCCACGGCATGGCCTGCAAGCAAAGGCCCGCACCAATGCGGGCCTTCCCGGCTGGGCCGGATTGTACCGGGGTGCGGGGTTATTCGATAGTGGCTTTCCCGGCAGGAGGCCCCTTGTATATCCACATCTGGTATAGCGATACCGTCCACTGGATCGCGAACGAAACGCCCATGAGCGCGCCCCCGATAATCACGACGTAGGCAAACGGTTCGGAGACCTTGGTTACCCACCACGAGCCAACGTCCAGGAAGATCGCGACAAATGGCGTTGCCATCACCGCGCATTTCAGCCAGCGTTTCGCGAAATAGGCGTGGCTGAAAATCTTGCCGACCATAAAGAAGATGAACGTCAGGCCGAACAGGTGGATATGCGACACCCGCACCAGGGTGCTGATGCTGACTCCGGTATCAACGGCGGTTGTGCCCTTGACTCCATCGTAGGTGGTGAGATTCGGCAGGTGGGGATTGGAGCCGTCATGGCATGCCTTGCACCGGGTTTCCATGATCGGCTTGATGGTTTCCTCAAATTTCTTCTGGTCGTTTCCGCCGTGTATCCAGGAAATGATTTTCTCTTTCTCGTCTGCGGGCAGCATGCTGGACATCGGGCCTTTCAGTGCGCCCTCCATGCGCGAGCCTTCCTTGTTGCCGCTGTACGCGATTTGAATATCCTTCACCGACAAACTGCTCCCGCCATCCCGTCCGGAGTGGACTTCATAAATCTGGATCATGGCGAAGAGGTAACCCATGCCCATGGTCAGCAGCACCATGGTGTAGAGAACTTTCAGGCTGCACGGCAATTCATTGAAAAAGGGATAGGGGTTGTTTTTGCAATTCGTGTCCATATCAGTCACCTTTGCAGTAGTGTGCCGCTCCGGCTTGCAGAAGCGGAAACGCGAGATATTCCTGGCAAGGCAGTGCTGCCCTGCCTGATGGGGTGGCAGCTTACTTTTTCAGGGCGGCGTAATGTGCAGCCAGATCAGCCATGTCCTGATCGCTCAGTTTTTTCGCCATCATTTCCATCATCGGGTGCTTGCGCTTGCCGCTCTTGTAGTCGTTCAGCGCCGCCGTGAATTTTGCCGCATCCAGTGCGATGACAGGCGGGTTGGGGCCGCCTCCCTTGCCATCCGGGCCGTGACAAGTCGCGCATTGAGCGGCTTTGGTTTTGCCGTCGGCCGCGTTGCCGGCCGCGAGAGCGGCGCTGGAAGCTGCGATCAGCAAGCCTGCCGCAGCAGCAAGGTACATTTTCGATTTCATGATGCGTCTCCAGAAGATTAATACAGCGGGTTCAACCGCACGATCCGCCAATTGCATGGGCGGGCCACCAGAACATCTCTATCCAGACGATAGTTCAGCAAAGCATCAAAAGCGAAGCCTCCAGTTTCGGCGCCTGCTTGCGGGCCGCCTTGTCAGATCACCACCGGTCCGCTGTATTCGCTGCCTGCCATCCGGGCAGCAGTCATCGGGGAAGAAAGGAGGGGCGACTGGCGTTCGTGGTCCGCCTGCACCTGCAACAGTGTCGTAACACAATTTTCGAGATCGTCGAATCCGGCGCGGCCGGTGCCATATTGTTCGGTCTCGGAATAAAAAAACTGGCAGCGGTAGCGGCTGTTTGCCACCTTGCACACCACAAACTGCGCTTCCCGCTCGCTCCAGTACAGGGTGGGGCACAGCGTCAATTCACCGGATGCGGCGTCGAGCTGCAGCTCGCTGTCCGCCAATTGCAGCGGTACGGGCTTGCCGTAGCGGTGCAGCAACAGCCTGGTGACGAGTTCCTGCTCGGCGGAAGTGAAATCGGGGATGGGCTCGCTCGTCATGTTTGTACCCAGGGCAAGCCATCGAACCGCCAGCCATTGTGCGAGTTGCGGTGGTGTTGTTCATCGAGGTCGCCCTCGAAGCCGTGCAGGACGTTGTACACTTCCTGGAGCCCTGACTTTTCCAGCATCTGGGCAGCATCTACCGAGCGTCTCCCGGAGCGGCAGATCAGCACGACCGGGCGGCTGACGCTGGCCGCTTTTTTTACGTGGTTGACAAAATTCGGGTCTACATCCCAGTTCGGGCCATCCACCCAGGGGATCAGCATTGAGCCGACAGGGTGGCCGACAAACATGTGTTCCATCTCGCTGCGTACGTCAATGAAGACCGCCTCGGGGTTGGTTTGCAGGAATTCGTAGGTCTGTTTGGGAGTAAGGTGTTGCATGGTGTTGTTCCTGAGTGATTGGGCGGGAGAGCAATTTAATTATAGGCAGAGCGGCGCTGCAGATAAACTGGCTTGCACGCAATCATCGGGCGAAGTTCATTTTCCAGTCATTGTTTTCCTGGCGCGGGGTTGTTGGCGGCTTCCTGCAGTTTTGCCGGCTGGATGATGTGCCCATCCAGCCCGGCTTCCTTGGCGTTGCTGCCATAGGAGACGGCCATGAGCTGGCTGTAATAGGTGACCGGCATCGCCAGTTTGGTGCCGTATTTCTTGTTGATTTCGGACTGGTAAACCTCGACGTTCGCCTGGCACAGCGCGCAAGGCGTGACGATCATGTCCGCCCCGTGGTCGTAAGCTGACTCGACAATATCCCTGATCTGTTTCAGGCTCTTTTCCGTCTCGGAAAAAGCCAGCGCGCCCCCGCAGCAGGTCACCTTCTGTTCGTACCCCGCTGCTGCTTCGCCGCCAACGGCCTCGATCAATCGGTCGAGGTATTTCGGGTTCTCGAAAGATTCTCCGGCAATGCCGAACGGGCGGTTGGTCTGGCAGCCGACATAGCCTGCAAACTTGATCCCTGCCAGGGGTTTTACCACCGGTTTGGCCAGCGCTTCGTAGCCAAAATCCTCGATCAGCACTTCAACCATGTGGCGGACTTTTGTTTTGCCGCTGTAATTCAAACCCGCTTCCTGGAGCGCTTCGTTGGCGTTGGCCAGCAGTTGCTGGTCTGCTTCGAGCTTGTGCTTCGCTTCGCGCGCGCCCAGCCAGCAGGCGGCGCAGGTGGCAACGATGTCCTGGCCCGGCAGGTGGGTTTCGGAGAGCGCGAAGTTGCGTGCATTCATCACCAGGCGCGACAACTCGCTGCCGCCCGCGTAGCTGATGGAGGCGCCGCAGCAGTTCCAGTCCGGGATGGGGGTCATGCCGATATCGAGGGTTTTGCAGATCGAGTGGGTCGAAGTCAGATAATTGGCGGCGGAGGCGCGCAACTGCGAGGAGCAGCCGGGATAAAACGCATATTCTTTTCTGGGCATGATATTTTCCTCAGACAGCCGGATGCTTGGGGCGGCGCTCGATTTCTGTCGCCTTTTTCAGCATCGCGTGGATGCCTTTTTGATCCTTGCAAACGTGGCCTTTGAACAGCTCGAAAGCGTTCAGGCGCCCGGCCTTGAGCAGGCCGAGACCGATGCCGCGCATCGCCCAGCCTTTCCTGATGCCTGCCATGAAGCCATCATTGAAATACAGGCCGAGGGTCAGGCGCAGCTCATTGACGCGGCCGGTGCGCGTGCAGTTCTTCCAGAACAGGATGGAGAAGTCGCGCGTCGGCTGCGTTTTTGGGGCCATGCCGAGCTGGTTGGAATAAGTTGCGAGGCCGTGCATGATCTGCGTGATCGGCAGCTTGCGCGGGCAGCGCACCACGCAGTTGTAGCAGGAAGTGCACATCCACATCGAATCGGAGCCCAACACTTCCGCACGCTTGCCGGCGCGCACCATCATGAACAGCTCCTGCGGCGGGTGCGCCCAGTGCGGGCCAAACGGGCAGGAGCCGGCGCACACGCCGCACTGCATGCACATCTTGACCCATTGGCCTTCCTCGACGTTTTCCTCGACTTCCCTGAGGAAGTTGTTGCGGTACGGGATATTGGGTTCGCTCATGTCGGCCTCACGCAAAACCTTTCATCGGGCTCATGCCGATTTTCTGGATCGTGGCAGCGTATTCGTTGATGAGCTGCGCTACGCGCGCGCTGTCGGTGATGGCGACCGAACAGGTGGTCACGCGCTCGGTTTCCAGCCCGAGCTGCTTCAGCGTGTCGTCAATTTTGCTCATGCGGTAATTCGCCAGTTCCGAGCCCTTGACGAAGTGGCACTGGTAATCGTCGCCGTGCTTGCAGCCCATCATCATCACGCCATCCCAGCCGCCGTTGAGCGCATCGGTAATCCACACGGTGTTTACCGAGCCCAGGCAGCGCACCGGGATCACGCGCACGAAGGCGCTGTAAACGTGGCGCTGCATTCCGGCCATGTCCAGCGCCGGGTAGGCGTCGTTCTCGCAGGCCAGCACCAGGATGCGCGGCTTTTCCGAGAATTCGTCCGGCATGTCCACCGCCTTGATCTGGCTGCCGATGGAATCCGGCGAGTAGTTTTCGAAGGAAATGACGCGCACCGGGCAGGCGCCCATGCAGGTGCCGCAGCGGCGGCAGCGCGATTCGTTGAATACCGGGTAACGCTTTTCGTCCTCGTCAATCGCCCCGAATGGGCATTCCACCGTGCAGCGCTTGCACTGTGTGCAGCCTTCGAGGCGCACGATGGGGAAGGAAAGATCGCCCGAACGCGGGTGCGCGGCGCGCCCGAGCGAGGCATTTTCCACCGCCTGGATGGCTTTGAGCGCCGCCCCGGTGGCATCTTCTTTTGCTTGCGCCATGTCCATCGGGCGGC
>JACRAQ010000087.1 GCA_016213335.1 Nitrosomonadales bacterium | reverse complement strand
GTGCTGCTGTTTGCTTTGCAGGGCAACGCCATTGCCGCCCAGCCGCTGGTGATCGCGATGCTCGCGGTGCCGATCCTGATCCAGGTGCTGTTCAATTCCGGGCTGGCCTATTGGCTGAACCGCCGCCTGGGCGTGGCGCATTGCGTGGCCGCGCCTTCGGCGCTGATCGGCGCAAGCAACTTCTTCGAGCTGGCGGTGGCCACCGCCATCAGCCTGTTCGGCTTCCAGTCTGGCGCAGCGCTGGCCACCGTGGTTGGCGTGCTGATCGAGGTGCCGGTGATGCTGCTGGTGGTGAGAATCGCCAATGCCACGCAGGGCTGGTATGGCCGGGCAGCGGGCAAGCAAATCGCATAACTTGTGCAAGCATCCCCAGCTTGATACAACGCTCACTCCTTGCGATTGCTTCCGGTGCTTTTTCCAGACTACTCCGCTCCGCCATCAGGCATATCTTTTCAGTCGCTTGTGATAAAGTTTTGTCACTTTCCCTCTTGCGGCGTTTGATTATAGTGTCGTGCAATGCAGGCAGGCGAATTTGCAAAACAATGCGATGATGATCGAGAAAGCCAGGCACAAGCTCCACGACAGCACCTTTCTGCTGGGCTGGTTCCGGCGGCATTCTGCCATCCGCGAGCTTGCTGCATCGCCCGACCCGTCGTCTGCGCTTGTATTGGCCGAAGCGATGAGCAACAGCCATCCGGATACTGCGAAGATGATTGCAGCCTTGCGGCAGCTTTCCCCCGATCACGATGTAGACAAGATACTGGCTTTGTGGGATTGCTGGGTCAAGGCGCCAACAAAGCCGTTATCGGCTGTCTTGTCCTGCCTGGGATGGCCGGTGTGGCGCAATCCTCCTGCCAGCATATCAGGTGGCATATTCTCCGCAGCGGCTGCCGATGCTACTCCCGAGATTCTTGATGCAGTAGCCGCTTTCGCGCGCGGCCAGCCGCTAGCGGACGGGAGCGTCAATGACGCCATCTACCTGGCCTGGGCGCGCTCCCGGTCGGAAACCCTGGGGCGGCTCATCAGCGAGCAGGGAAGACAGCCCGGCAGCGCGGCTTCGGTCATCGCCCTGGCGGAAGCATTGGGCGATGGCCATCCGGATGCCGCGCGCATGGGAGACATATTGCGGCGGCTTTCCCCCGAGCGCGACACCGCCAAGGTGCTGGCCTTGTGGGAATACTGGGCGCAAGCGCCGTCCGTAACACTGGCGGTCATCCTCGCCCAGCTGGGCTGGCCAACGGGATGCGCAGCGCCGGAAAAAACATCCCGCGACATCCTCGCGCTGGCAACCTCAGGCGCTGCCCCGGAAACCCTGAAAACAGTAGCAGCCTTCGCGCGCGGCCAGCCGGTGACGGACGAATGCATCAACGACGCCATCTATGGCGCCTGGGTGCGCTCAAGATCGGACGAACTGGAACGGCTCATCACCGGGCAGAAAAGACAGCCCGGCAGCCCGGCGCTGGAAGCACTGCACGCTCTTGTGACAGGAGACCAGAAGCGTTATGCCGCATTACAGGATGAGAGCGGCCATTACCTGATCCAGGCTTACGCCCTGGCGCCCGAACCTCTGCGCGACCGGCTGGCGCGCGCGGTGGCCGCCAGCCCCGACCGCCGCCTCAAGGCTGCCTACCGCGAGGCGCTGGCCGGCAGCGGCGCAGACTCGACAGACAGCGTAGACAACCTCAAACAGGTTGGCGACGAAGACGGCCTGTTCGAAGCGTGCCGCGCGCTCAGGCTGGCGCAGGTTCTTGATCTGTGCGAACGCTGGGCCGCCAGCCCTGCCCGCCCCGGCGGCGCCAGCCAGCGCGCCGCCGTTGAGCGCGCGGTGGCCGCCTACCGGCGCCTTGATGAATTCCAGGCGGGGAATAATGGCGGCGTTCTTCCCGGCGGGCTGATGGACTTCTTCGACTGGTGGCGCGCCAGCAAGCCGAACGACACGCAATTACGCACCGATCTTGAAACCGGTGACCCCTTTATCCGGGCGCGCGGCCTTTATCTCGGCCACGAGCGCGGCATTGTGGATGCATCGCAAATCGCTGCGGCGGCAAAGAGCGAGCATTGGCCAGAACGGCTGATGGCGCGGCTCGTAGAACCGGCATACTGCACCCAGACAACCGGGGATCATGTGTTCTGGGCCACGGCCTGCGGGGGGGACGCCGGGCTGCTCAACGCGATAGTGGGCGGCACACCCGAAGAGTATGCCCGCCACTGCAAGCTGCTTGCGGCCATGCAGGGCGATAAAGCCGACGCCCGCAACCGGGGGTTGCTGGAAATCCTGTGTGCGTTTCAGGCTGTATTTGTCGGCGCGGGGATCACGGTGGATGCGGGCGCAGAAGCTTCCGACCGCCACGCCATCGAGATCGAGGATGCGCCCGATGAAATATTCTGAAAACTTCCCTGAACTTCCAGACAGCAGCTTATCGAAAGGAGCAGGAGGCATTTGATCGTGAATGCACAGGCAAACAAATGTGCTGCGCACCCGTCATTCGGGGAGACAGCATGACTTTGGCGCTGGATTTCGGAACCTGCAACACCGTGCTGGTGCGCTGGAACCCGGACACGCATCAGACAGAAACCCTGTGCCTTGACGGCTTGACCAAGACTTATCGTTACCGGGTGGCGGGGAAAAACGCAACACAGGAAGCGGCGGTGATCCCGTCACTGGCGCACTACGGCGAGAGCAACACGCTGCACACCGGCGCCGAGGTGGAAAACGCCGGGCTGGCCAGCCACCGCAGCACCTTCAGCAAATTCAAGCTCGACATCCTGCGCGACAACAACCGCGCGCGCCGCATCAACGGCGACCTGATCACCCCGCGCCAGGCCGGCGAAGACCTGATCGGCCAGGTGCTGATGTCCGCGGCCATCCATGCCGGCGAAGACCTGGTGGTCACCCTGCCGGTGGAGGCCTACGACAGATATGCCGACTGGCTGCAGGATGCGGTGCTGAAGAGCTACCGCGGCACGGTGCGCATGCTGGATGAGGCCACCGCCTGCATCCTCGGTTACGAAACCCATGTGCGCGAAGGCCAGGTTTATGTGGTCGTGGATTTCGGCGGCGGCACGCTGGATGTGTCGGTGGTCAAGACGCGCGACTTCGGCGCGGCGGAAACCCGGCTGTGCGACGTGCTCGGCCGCGCCGGCGAAGAAATCGGCGGCGCCCTGGTGGATCAGTGGCTGCTGCGGCAGATGCAGAAGACCCAGCAGATTGCCGACCAGGACCTGGCGGATGCGGGCATCGCCCTGCTGCGCGCCGCAGAAGATGCCAAGGTACGGCTTTCCGGCGGCGAGGAGCGGGTCGAGATCGAGCACCTCAACAGCCTCACCGGGCGGCACATCCGCCACACGTTCACCGCCAATGACCTGCGCGAGCTGCTGGAAAAACCCCGCCCGGAAATGCGCGGCTCCAGCCTGTACGGATTGCTGGTGCGCACGCTGGACCGGGCGCTGGAAGCGGCAAGGAAATATGGCGCCGACAAATCCCAGGTACAGAAAATCTTTCTGGTGGGCGGGTCCAGCCTGCTGCTGGGTGTGGCGCAGCGGGTGCGCGAGCAGTTCGACGGTTGCCCGGTACATTGCGAGCTTCCGTTCGAGGCCATCGCGCGCGGCGCCTGCCGCTATGCCGGGGAAGACCTCAGCCAGAAACTGGTGCATGACTACTGCCTGCGCAGCTGGGATAAAGAGGTAAAGGATTATGTCCTGGTGCCGGTGGTGCCGAGGGGAACCTCCTACCCGAGCGAGGGCACGGTGACCAGCAAATACATCAATGCCGCCTGCGAAGGGGCGACGCGTCTGAGCCTCGTGGTGATCGAGCGCTCCGTCATGGTGAGGCCGGAAATGGTGTACGAAATGGAAGGCGGCAGCCTCAGGCCGGTGCAGATGCTGCGGCGCGAAGACATCGCCTTGCGCGAGCTGAATCCCGGCGATTCGGAATTCCTCCACGCCGACCCACCCTGTACCCTCGGCGAGAAGCGCTTCGTGGCGGGCTTCGGTATTGACGCCAACAAGCGCCTCACCCTTTCGCTGAAAGATCTGCTGCCGGGCAACCGCTCCTGCGTGCAGCTCGCCAGCGGCGAGCGCATGAGCCTGCCGATCAAGAACATGCCGTTCGTGAAGCTGTAGGTGGCATGGGCCAGCTTCCTGCTTGGTGAGTATTCCGTTCGCCATGATACGGGGCGGATCGCAAATCACCTGTCGAGAATCAACCTGTACGAACTTGCCAGATATCAATTTTGAAAATATACGCCCGCACGATGGAAGTCGCCACGCTGGTTTTGAGGAGCTGCGTTCACAGATTGCTTCTCTAGCCCGGATATTTCACCAGGCCGGCCAGCAGCCTGATGCAGGTGTCGAATGTTATCAGCGACAACCGGACGGCAGTGAAGTTGGATGGCATGCCAATCCTATTGCTGCTTCACTGGCAGCCACACTCTGAACGTCGCGCCCTTACCCATTTCGCTTTGTACCTCAATGCGCCCATGGTGTTTCTCGATGATGCCAAAGGAAAGCGACAAGCCCAGCCCCGTGCCTTTACCCACTGGTTTAGTAGTAAAAAATGGATCAAAAATCCGTTTCAGATTTTCCGGTGCAATGCCTTTTCCGGTATCAGCAAATTCCACCCAGACCATATCATTCTCCGCTCCGGTGCGGATCGTGATTTTTCCATGGTTTCCTTCGCCGATGGCATGGGATGCATTGATCAGCATGTTCATGAACACCTGATTGAGTTGGGATGCCATGCACTCCACTGGCGGGATAGCGCCATATTCCTTGGCCACTTCGGCGCTGTACTTGATTTCATTGCGGACAATATTGAGTGTGCTGTCGATACCTTTATGCAGGTCAACGCATTGCCACTCCGCCTGGTCCACATGCGAAAAATCCTTGAGGTCCTGCACGATTTTCTTTACCCGCATTACCCCCTCTGCGGATTCCCGGAGCAGATCGCGGGCGTCCTGCCTTAGATATTCCCAGTCCGTTTCCTGCTTCAACAAACGTAGTTCCTCCCGCAACAAGGAGGTGGACAGGTACGGTTCGGCACGCTCGTAAGCTTCCATTACACCGATCAATTTTTCCACGTATTGCCCCAGGCTGCCGAGATTGGAACTGACGTAACCGATGGGATTGTTGATCTCGTGCGCCACACCCGCTGCCAGCTGGCCGATGGAGGCCATTTTTTCAGATTGCAGCAACTGGTTATGCGCAGTTTCCAGTTTCTTGATAAGCGCCTTCTGCTCTTCTTTCTCGCGGCACAGCGCCTCTTCGGCACGCTTGCGCGCGGTGATGTCACGAAAGCTCAATATCCTTCCCACATTAGCCACGCCGAGGGGCTGCGGAAGCGAATAACGCTCGATAATCCTGCCATCCAGGCATTCCAGCACATCGTTGCTTTCCACCTCTGGATGGCACTGCAAATACGCTATTTTTCCCTGCAGGCTGCCGGGATCCTTCAACTGGTTCAATACATGCTCCACCACTTTCTGGTGCTCCCAGAACGCCATGATCTCCTCTGGAATGTTCCACATTTCCACGAAACGCTGGTTGAAACGCACGATCCTGCCACACCGGTCGAGCGCCAGCATACCGTCTGTGGTGGATTCCAGTATGGCGCCCAGTAGCGACAACAGATGTTCAAGTTGCGCCTCGGCAACCTGCCGTTCTGCCAGATCGGCGCGCAGCCCGGCAAGCTCCCTGGACATCAGCTCATTTGCTTGTTCAAGGCCTTGCCGACCGACATCGGCGCTGGAGTAAGCATCATCCACCGCCGCAAGAAACATATCCCATCCCTGCGGGAAAGGCATGCCCTTGCCCAGAAATCGTTTGGTTTGCTGCTCCAGCAGGCGGTGCATGATCAAATCTCCGTTGCAGGCGCGCAACTTGTTGCGCGAATGTCATCAGTATCACATTTGCGGGAGCGGCATCCTCGCCGCAATGTTCTCGCGATGCTATCGGCCGGGGGCGTGGCTCCTACAGAACATTCACCCCGTCAATATCGCCTTTGGAATATCCTGCAATCCCATCACCCGGTCGACGCCGCCCAGCTTGATCGCTTCCTTGGGCATACCGAACACCACACAGGATTCCTCGTCCTGGGCGACGGTCGGCGCACCCGCATCGTGCATCTCCTTCAACCCTTTGGCGCCATCATCGCCCATGCCGGTCATGATGATGCCGGTGGCGTTCTTGCCGGCGAATTTCGCCACCGAGCGGAACAGCACGTCTACCGAAGGGCGGTGGCGGTTGACCACCGGCCCGTCCACCACTTCGGCATGGTAATAGGCGCCACTGCGCTTGAGCAGCATGTGCTTGCCGCCTGGCGCGATCAGCGCGAGTCCGGGAATCACGCGGTCATTATTCTTTGCCTCCCTGACCTCGATTTCGCACAGGCTGTCGAGGCGCGCGGCAAAGGAGGCGGTAAATTTTTCCGGCATGTGCTGCACCACGACGATGCCGGGGCACACGCGCGGCAAGGCGGTGAGCACCACTTCGAGCGCCTGCGTTCCACCGGTGGAAGTGCCGATGGCGACGATGCGTTCGGTGGTCTGGGCCATCGCGTGTGCCCCGGCAGCAGGCATGATGGCATCGGCGGTCAGCTTGGGCTCCATTCTGGCCACCCTCGCCAGTACAGGCTTGAGGCGGCTGACGTTGGCCTGGGAAGCTTCCTTTACCGCATTGATCAGATCGGCTGCCGAATCGCTGAGAAATTGTTTGAGGCCGACCTTGGGTTTTGTGACGATGGTCACCGCGCCGGCCTCCATTGCCTGAACAGTGGTGGCTGCGCCGCGTTCGGTGAGAGTCGAACAGATCACTACCGGTGTCGGATGCTCCGCCATGATCTTTTTCAGGAAAGTGATGCCGTCCATGCGCGGCATCTCGACATCCAGCACGATGACATCCGGCCATTCGCGGTTCATGCGATCCAGCGCAAAAATTGGATCGGGAGCCGCGCCGATCACCTGGATCGCAGGGTCGAGCTCCAGAACGCCTTGCAGCACCTGGCGCACGACGGCAGAGTCGTCCACGATCAGTACTTTAATTTTATTCACTGCAATACCTCTCAGGCAGGAGAGCGGGCGCCGCGCCCCTGCCGGAAACCACCCCGGCTAAACCTGAGTTTCCTCATGCTTGACCCAGACATCGCCGTTACATAGGTCGAAGATGATGCGGCGATGGCCGCTGCCCCCCACATGCTCGGCGTGAATGCATTTAAAGCCACGTGCCTTCAGTAGTTCCCGCGCCGCCTCAATATTACACCCACCGACATTGAAAGTTTTTTCCGCTATGGCTTGCCGAAACATATTGCCGCCACCGAACAGCTTGACCTGATATTCATCGGGGCGAGTATTGCGTTTGCCAATTTCGCACAGGAGCAACTCAATCGCTTCGTCGGCATAACGCCCATCAAGATCAGGGTTGTCCGGTATTCTGCGGCTTGGCAGCATGCAATGGCTCATGCCGCCGATGCGCAACAGCGGATGCCACACCGTGATCGAAATGCACGAACCCAGCACGGTATGAATTCTGGTACTGCAACCGCCGAAATGGAAATCCCCCGGCAAGAGATAAATTTCAATTGGTTTAGCAGTATGTAATATGGCTTGGCTCATGGCTTGCGATAAATGGATGGCCCCAGCGGATGCAGCGCGTCGCTTACGCCGTTCAGGGTCTCCGAGTGGCCAATCAGGAAATGGCCGCCCGGTTTGAGCAGGGGCAGCATGCGCTGCACTATCTGACGCTTGGTTTCCTGATCGAAATAGATCATCACATTGCGCAGGAAAATGACATCAAACACACCCAGCCCAGGCAATGGCTGACTCAGGTTGACCTGTATAAAATTTACCCGGCTGCGCAGTCTTTTATCCACCAGCAGGGTGTTTTCCTGCAAGCCAATGCCTTTCAGGCAATAGCGGGACAAGTGCTCGCGGGAAATGCCCTCGATACGATCCATTGAGTAGTGGCCGATGCGCGCTTTTTCCAGCACCCGCGTACAGATATCCGAGGCCATCACTTCCCATGGGCCGTCACCGAGGTGATCGGCGAGCACCATCGCAATGCTGTAGGATTCCTCGCCGCTGGAACAGGCTGCGCTCCACACCCGGAAAGGATTGCCAGGCTTGTGCCTGGACAGAATCCGGGTGCGCAGAAAATCGAAATGCCTGGGCTCGCGGAAAAAATAAGTCTCATTGGTGGTGAGCAAATCCACCGCCACCTGCAACTCCTCGGGATTGTGACCGGCGGTGAGCAGCCCGAAGTAGTCTCCGTAGCTATCAAGGTGATATTGCACCAGGCGTTTCGCCAGCCGCCCGCTCACCAGCGCTTTTTTTGCCGGCGACAGATTGATGCCGGCAAGCTGGTAAATCAGTTTCTGAAACTGGCTGAATTCCTGGTCGTTGATGGCGTTCACAGTCATTGCTATTCCTTGATGGCCGAGCCCACATCCAGTGCGGCAAACCAGTCAATGAAGCGTTTAACGTCTTCGCCACGATAGATTGCGCCATGCTGCGGGCAGAGCATGTCGATGTCGAGGCGGCTGACGCGCTCGCACCAGTTTAATTTGGCTGCGTTTGAGCCCATCCAGCGGCGGTGAAAACCCTGGGCATGGCGGATGTGGCGGTCGAAATTTTCCACAAACAAACCATCCTCGCCGGACGGCAGCAATGCCGCACCAACATCGCCGGAAAAAAGGATTTTGGCCTTGCGGTCATAAAGATTAAAATTGCCAGACGAGTGCAGGTAATGCGCCGGCACCGCTTCCAGCGTCAGGCCGCCAAGTGAAATATCCATACCTTCGTCCGGAATGGAGACAAATGTCTCCGCCGTGCCGCCGAAATGAGGAATGAACGAGCCCCACAACCAGCTCAGGTAGCATTTGAGATCAGGGTTGAAGTCCAGCCACAACGCCAGCGAGGAAATCACATCCGGGTCCTGGTGCGAGGCAAACAGGTGGCGGATGGTGCAGGGGTCAACTTCGGCGCTTATTGCGGAAAACACTGCGGAAAATATCTCCATGCCGCCGGGATCGGCAAGCAAGGCTTCACTGCCGTTAACTACCAGGTATTCGTTGGTATCGATCAGAAAACCTGGCTTTTCCAGGTCGCGCGCCACCACCGCCCACTTGTGGTGACCATCTTCGTAGATGAATTCAAGCTTCTTCATTATTCCGCCAATTGCGTGCGCAACAGTTTCAGGGTGGAAAAAATCTCGTTCACCGTTTCCTCGATCTGGTTGGCCACCTGCTTCAGGGTAGCGCTCATGTCGCCGCCATATACCGCTTCGATCTTGGCGCTACGCGCCAGGGAGCCGCCGGTTTCGCACAATTGCAGGACACGGTTTAGTTGAAGCCGCAGCTTGTGCCAATCCCGCCCAATCTGACCGCGGGTTTTGTGCATACGCTCATCCATGCGCGCGAGAACCGGTTCCATGATTTCCCGCATCTGCTGCTCACGTGCAGGGATATTGAACAAATGATGCCGTTCGTGGAGTTGTTTGCGCATTGCGGCGGCATCCCTGACCAGCTCAAAGATCAGCGCACCCAAGCCGGTCATCGCACCTTCCAGTTTTCGGCTGAACACCCGTAACTCAGACGACACTACGGCAAAACCACGCGATCTTTCGCCAGAACGCTTGGCGATCAACATGGCATTGAGAGCGACCAGATTGACGCCGGATGAAATCCGGATCACTTTCTTGATGACCTCGTTGGCCTGCACCACACGGCGCAGGTCGCCGGTTTGGCTGGCGGTACTGTCCATGATTATTTCCATATCCTGACTTCAAACCGGCGCAAGCGCTTCCGGCTCTGCGCTGCCCGCCTGGCCCAGCATCGCCATCTCATCAATCGAAAGCACATGGTTGACGGCAAGAATGATGACAAACTTTCCGTTGATCTTGCCCATACCACGGATGAAGTCAGCGCGGATTCTGGCGCCGAAGGAAGGCGCCTGCTCAATCTCGGCGCGGGGAATTTCCAGCACTTCGTTAACGGTATCCACCACCACGCCGACATCCTGCTTTTCATCTCCCGATTCGATCTCGATAATCACGATGCAGGTACGCCGGGTGATATCGCTGGCTTTGCGCCCGAAACGCACCGCCAAGTCCACCACCGGCACCACGCTGCCGCGCAGGTTGATCACACCGCGTATGAAGGCGGGCATCATCGGCACTGTGGTGAGATGGCCATACTCGATTATTTCCTTGATATTGAGGATGGGAATGGCGAACATCTCTCCGCCCAGAAGAAAAGTCAGGTGCTGACTCTGCCCCTCCTCGTTGCCAACAGCCTCGGCATGCTGCTCCGCCCGTACAATTGCTCCCATGACCGTCTCCTAGAATCGGGTGAACTCGAGCTCGTTCGGCACGTCTTCAACGGCTTTCCGCCCAGTCTTGTCTGGTTGATGTGAAGTCCTGTCGGGTTGACGGGAAACCAGCGTCATCTTCTTCAGGGGAAGCAGATTGTCAACCTGCCGCACTGTGGCGCTGCTGCCGCCATCCAGCGTGAAAAATGCCATCAATTGCTGCAACTTTTCGGCCTGGCTGCTCATTTCCTCCGAGGTGGCGGCCAATTCTTCCGATGCGGAAGCATTCTGCTGGGTGGTCTGGCTGAGTTGATTCATCGCGCTATTGATCTGGCTGATGCCGGTGGATTGCTCATCCGAGGCTGCAGTGATTTCCTGCACCAGATCAGAAGTCTTGTTGATAGACGGCACCATTTCGCTCAGCAGTTTTCCGGCACGTTCCGCCAGCTCCACGCTGGATCCGGCCACTTCGGAAATTTCCCGCGCCGCAACCTGGCTACGCTCGGCCAGCTTGCGCACTTCCGCCGCCACCACCGCGAAGCCCTTGCCGTGTTCACCGGCGCGCGCCGCCTCGATTGCAGCATTGAGTGCGAGCAGATTGGTCTGATAGGCGATGTCGTCTATGATGCCGATCTTGGCGGCAATCTGTTTCATCGCCGTGACCGTGGATTTCACCGCCTCGCCGCCATCGGCCGCTTCCTTGGCTGCTTTGGCTGCCATGCCATCGGTCACTTTTGCATTTTCTGCGTTCTGGCTGACCGACGCCGACATCTGCTCGATTGAAGCGCTGGTCTCTTCCACGCTGGCTGCCTGCTCGCTCGCTCCCTGGCTCAGGCTTTGCGCCGTCGCGCTGATTTCTACGGCGGCGCTGGAAAGCGAATCGGCGGACACGCGAACATTGGAAATGGTTTCTGACAACTTGTTGACCGTACCGTTGGTCGCATCCTTTAGCCGCTTGAACATGCCCTGGTACTCGCGCTCTATGGAATGTGTAAGATCGCCCTGGGAAACGCTTTCGATCACTTTCACTGCATCGGTGATCACATTCTCGGCAACCCCGGTAAGCTCGTTGATTCCTGTACCCAGCACCTTCATGAACCCTTCCTTGCCCTCCATGGCGATGCGTTGCGACAAGTTTCCTGCGATTGCCGCCTCAACAATGCCATTCACCTCTTCCTCGATCTTCACTTCCTCGGTAGCGTCTATCCATTCCACCGAAGCGCCCAGGCGCTGCCCCGCCGCGTTGAATACCGGGTTGGCGGAAAGCCGGAAAGTGCGCCCGCCGATCTTGATGCTCGTCTTGTAGGTAGTGGTAAAGGTTTTCAGCAATTGCCGCTGGTGCTCCGGTTTCCTGTGGAAACCGTCGATGTTGGCACCCAGCAGTGAGTCGGCATTGAAATTCGGCAAATCCTTCTTGATGTCGGTCTCGGCATTCTTCAACATCGCCTGCACCGATTTGTTGATGTATATGATATTGAGGTTGTTGTCGGCAATCATGATGCCGGTGGAAGCGTTGTTGAGCGCATTGGTGATGCGCAAGGACTCGTCGGCCCGGCGCTTGGCATCATTGAGCTCAAACCCCATCCTGGTCTGCATGGCAGTCAACGCCTCCAGCACCTTGCCGATTTCGTCTTCGTTGTTTATTGCAATACGGTTGCTGTAATTGCCCTGGGATATCTGGTCAAAATAACCGATGGCTGCGGCCAGCGGGCGGGTGATGGCGCGGATCACCAGGAACGCGATAAGCGCGGCCAGCAGCGCGGCGATGGCGATGGCCGTGATGATCTGGTTGCGCAAGGTGGCATAGTCACTCAGCGCCTGCCCGTAGTCCTGCTTGCCGGAATCGAGATACATCTTCTTCAAGGCCTCGATGTCTTCCCCGACCGGCTGGTAGAGCGGACGGATGGCTTCCACCGCCAGCCTGTTGGCTTCCTTGATATTGTTGGCGCGCAGGGCGGCAATGGCGGGTTTCAGCCCTTCCTGGACGAATTTTTTCCGGTCTTCAGCAAATTTGTCGGCCAGTTTTTTCTCTTCCGTGGCCAGTTGGGTATCGGTGTATGCCTTCCATATCTTGCCGATTTCCTCGATGTTTTTTTCGACTGCCTCGGTATTGTTTTTGATTTCTTCCGGGGTGGGCGTGACTAGGGATGCGGCAATACGGAGACGGTTTTGCAGCAGCATTTTCTGGATTTCGGTTATCTGACCCAAGGGAACAGTGTGGCCTTGATAGATGTTTAACATGCCATTGTTGGCGCGGCTGATGCCAAACATGCCGTAAGCGCCGATCGCTACCATGCCCAGGCACAGGAACGCAGCCAGAAATACCAGCCGCGCCTTGACGGAGATATTCCTGAAGACGTTCATTTTTTCGAGGATACCGGCACGCACCGCTTTCCCGCCCTTGATGCACAGGCTGCCTGCCTTGCCTTCGCGGAACAGCCGGTAGGCAGCTTCTGCCACTTCGATCTGCGAACGGCTTGGTTTTGAGCGTACCGACAGGTAGCCCGTGGTCTGCCCGCCCTCACGGACGGGGGCGACATTGGCTTCCACCCAGTAATAGTCGCCATTCTTGCAGCGGTTCTTGACTATGCCGCTCCACGGCTTGCCTTTCTTGAGCATTTCCCACAGATCGGCGAACGCCTCCGCCGGCATGTCAGGGTGGCGGATGTAGTTATGCGGCTGGCCGATTGACTCCTGCTCGGAGTAGCCGCTCATCTCGCAGTAATAAGGATTGACGTAGGTAATGATTCCCTTCAGGTCAGTCTTGGAAACGATTGTTTCCCCATCACGGAATTCACGTTCCACATTGGTTACCGGCATGTTGGTTCTCATCGTTTTACCCCTCTCAATTTAAAAAATTCCAAACCTGAACAAACTACGCAACAATCTGCTCTGCCTGGCTGCACGCCAGCAGTTGCGCATCCCTGCTTGCCGCGCGCTGGATCAATGCCGGTACATCCAATATCAGCGCTACCTCGCCGCTGCCGAGGATGGTCGAGCCACTGATACCCTTGAGATTGCCGAAAAGCTTGCCCAGCGGTTTGATCACGGTCTGGAACTCGCCCATCAGCTCGTCCACCACCAGCCCCGCCTTTTGCCCGGCGTATTGCACCACCACGATATTTTCGCGGCGGCTTACCTTGCTCCGCTCGCGGAAATGATCGCGCAGGCGGATGAACGGCAGCACCGTGCCGCGCAGGTTTATGTAATTGCTCTCGCGGGATTCCCGGCGTTCCGCCTCGTCAAGTTCGATGCATTCCATCACCATATCGAGCGGCACCACGTAGGAGGCGCTGCCCACTCCCATCAGGAAACCGTCAATGATCGCCAGGGTCAGCGGCAGGCGGATTTTCACCGTGGTGCCGATGCCCTCGCGGCTGTCGATTTCCACCGTGCCGCGCAACGCCTCAATGTTGCGCCGCACTACATCCATGCCGACCCCGCGCCCGGAAAGATTGGTGACTTGTTCCGCCGTGGAAAACCACGCCTCGAAAATCAGTCCGTATACCTCAACGTCGGAGAGATTCTGGCTGGCCGTGATCAAGCCTTTTTCCAGCGCCTTGGCAAAGATTTTTTCGCGGTTCAGGCCGCCGCCGTCGTCGCCGACCTCAACCACAATGCTGCCGGACTCGTGGTAGGCATTGAGATGCACCGTGCCCTTTGCCGGCTTGCCGCGTTGCCGGCGGACTTCGGCTTTCTCGATACCGTGATCCATGCTGTTGCGCACCAGATGCATCAGCGGGTCGCCGATCTTTTCTACCACCGATTTGTCCAGCTCGGTTTCCGCGCCGCAGATCGACAGCCCGATGTCTTTGCCGAGATCCTTGCTCACATCGCGCACCACGCGGTTGAAGCGATTGAAAGTTTCGCCGATCTGCACCATGCGCAATTGCAATGCGCTGTCGCGGATTTCTTCGACCAGACGTGACAAAGTGGAAGTAGCCTCGTGCAGTGCGGGGTCACACGTGCGCTGCGCTAGCAGGCTGGTTGCCGCCCCGGCAATGACCATTTCACCGACCAGATTGATGAGCTGGTCGAGCTTGTCGGCCTGGATGCGGATCAGCTTGCTTTCCTGGGCCTTGTTTTCCTTGGCAAGCTTCTGTTTTCCGAGCGCTGCGTCTACCAGTTCCGGCTGCACCACGCGTTGCTCTACCAGGATATCGCCAAGCTTGGGTGCGGCTTCCTGGCTATATTCAGCTCGCAGGATTTGTTGCAGGTGCAAGGCCTCGTCTAACTCCTTCCGGGTCAGTGAACCGCTGTTGACCAGCAGTTCGCCCAGGTGAATCTTGTCCTCCGGCAATTCATTGATGAGCCGGGTGTATTCCTCGATGCGGCTGTGCGGCGGCAATATACGCAGCGTGCAATCATCGCGCACAAACTCGAACACCCCTTCGATAGTTGTCTTATCCACGCCATCGCCATGAAAATCTATCTCGAACCCCAGGTAGCAGCTTTCCGGATCCATATCCGGAGCAAGCGGCATGGCATCGGGCAGGGTAACGACATGGATGATCTTTCCCATGTTATCGAGGTAGCGGATAAAGGCCAGCGGATCCATGCCGTTACGCAGTACGTCATGGCCGAAGCGCAACGAGATGTGCCAATGATCACTTTCTACTGTGCCGTCTGGCGGTGGCACCACTGCCATTCGCGGCTGGGATTGCGCGGTTGCAGAAATGGGGGATTGCTTTTTTTCACCGGCTTGGTAAGTCCTGAGCTGGTTGAGCAGCATGATGCCGGTGGCTTCGGTCTCCTTGTCCGGCTGTGCGGCAGAATCGGCAGCAATCTGATCCACCAGCATGCCGATATAGTCGCGGCAGGACAGCAGCAAGGCAATCAGATCGCCGTTTATCGGCACTTCGCCGCTGCGCACCCGATCCAGCACGTTCTCCACGACATGGGTGAAGGCAACGATGCCATCGAGCCCGAACAGCCCGCCCGAACCCTTGATGGTATGGGCAGCACGGAATATGGCATTGATCGCGTCGTGGTCGTCCGGTGAGGACTCGAGGCCAAGCAGCGACTCTTCCATGGCTTCGAGCAACTCGCGGCTCTCCACAATGAAGGTTTGCAGCGCCTGATCAAGTTCCATGCCTCTTCCTCCTTACGTTACATCTGGCGCGATGCGCGCGGCATCATCACCGGATCGCCAAAGTAGGCTGCCATGTTGAGCAAATCCAGCACTTCCAGCGTTGCCGGGCTGTGCGCCACCAGACGCAACAGCTTTCCGGCACTGACCGCTTCGCGTTTGGCCAGCAGCAACAACTGGAAACCTGCAGTATCTATTTCGCTGACTTCGGATAAATCGATTTCTACTTCCGTGCTGCTGTCGAGGCAGGGCAGCAACTCCCCTTTCATTTCAGCGGCATGATAGATTGTCATTTCGCCCGTCACACGGGCATGGCACACACCATTGCTGGCTTCGATACTGATGGTCATGATGCTCTCCTTTTATTCAAGGACAGTTCTCTGCCCTCTGCTCTCTGATTACGGCATTACCAGTTTCGACACCGCCGCCAGCATCTGCGCAGGCTGGAACGGTTTGACCACCCAGGCTCTCGCTCCTGCTGCCTGCCCTTCCTGTTTTTTTCCTTCCTGCGACTCGGTGGTCAGCATGATCACAGGGGTGAACTTATAGGCCGGTATCTGTTTCAGGTTTTTCACGAAGGTGATGCCGTCCATGTTGGGCATGTTGACGTCGCTGATGACGAGATGCACTTTCTGCCCATTCAGCTTGGATAGCGCATCCTTCCCATCGCAGCCCTCGATCACCTCGTATCCCGCCCCGCGCAATGCAATGCCAACGACCTGCCGCAGTGAGGCGGAATCGTCCACAATCATGACTGTTTTAGCCATCTCTCATTCCTCCAAACAAAACACTTCTCTGCAAACCCAACTACTCATCCAGTTCCAGATCAAACCAGACATGCGCCTGCTTACGGCATGGCAAAACGGGAGACCATCTCCAGCAACTGGAGCTTGTCAAACGGCTTCACCATCCACGCCTTGACGCCTGCCTCCCGCGCCTCCTTGCGCGAGGCTTCGTGGTGATTGGTGGTGAGCATAATAATCGGCGCAAACTTGTGATCCGGCAGGTTTCTCACTGCTTTTACGAAGGTGAGTCCGTCCATGTTGGGCATATTGATGTCGCTGATAATGAGATGCACTTTTCGCCCATTCAGTTTGGACAGAGCGTCGCAGCCGTCGCACGCCTCGATCAACCCGTAGCCTTCACCCTCAAGCACGATGCGGACGAGGTGTCGCAACGAGTCTGAATCGTCTACAAGCATGATGGTCTTGGTCATGGCGTTCTCCTGCTAGAAAAAGGTGATTTCCGCCGCAACCGGTGTTGCGCCTGCCTGGTCGCCGCGATGGTTATTGCGCTGCTCGGCGGTGGTGTAGCCCAGCGCCATTTCATTCAACCAGACTTCGGCATCAATGGCTGCTGAACCGCCAGAACCGCGTTCGGTAGCATATTGCGAGAGGCGTGAGTGCAATTTGCCAAGATTGTCGCGCACATGCGCCAGTATCTGGCTGACCCGGTCCTGAAACTGGAGATAAACCAGCGTATCGGACATTTCCGCGCGAATGCCCTCGCTCTCGCGGCGCAGCATTTCTGAAGATTCGCATAGCCCGCCGGCAACCTCGTTGAAATTTTCCAGAACCCTGTGGATGGTTTTCTCCGACTCGGCCACCGAGCGCGTGTCTTCCGCGCTGAATTTTTCCGCGACAGCGATGACCGCCGTGATCGCTTTGTTGATGACATCGACCTTCTCAAAAATCTTTTTGCCGGTATCGCTGGACAGGGTGGACAGCTTGCGCACCTCATCTGCCACTACTGCGAAGCCACGCCCCGCCTCACCGGCACGCGCTGCCTCGATGGCTGCGTTGAGTGCAAGCAGGTTGGTCTGGGAAGCAATCTCCCCCACATCATTTGCCATTTTTTTCAAGTCGACGGTATAGGCGATCAGTTCGCGCACGTCCTGCACCATTACGTCGCGTTCGCGCCGTGCCTCGTCCATCAAACGGTTGACGGCTATCAAATCTGCCTCGCTGCGCGACAGGACTGATACCACGCAGCCCCCTTCAATTCCCCCGCCGCCAGCAGCCTTTTGCGAAGCAGCCACCGAGGCTTGGAGGCGCTCAACAATGCGTGAAAAACGTGCCGTAACTTCGGTGATTCCCTCCTCGGTCTGGCTGCGCGCAGTCTCGACCTGTTTCGCCCAGATCGGCGCTGCCTGATCGCAGATTTGTTCCAGGCCGGCGATGCCGCCCTCTTGCCGTTGCGCCTGTCTGGTTTGTTCCAGCAAGCCCTCCGCCTGCCGGAGCAGTTGTGCCAGCACGGTGCGCTGGCGATATGCGCTGCCCCAGGCGCATAACGCGGCAAACGCCGCCACTGCAACAGCGAATTGCGCAGCGGCACCGCCCAGCCAGGTTACACCCAGCAATGCAATAGCCCCTGCGCCACCACTCGCCAGCGGCGACATCCATAACCAGGCATCTGCATCTGCACGCATTGCCATTTCCATTTTGCCGAGTCCAGACATAATGTTTTCTCCGCTATAGCCTTCGCGCGTTATTGCAAAGACATATCGGTCGCTATCCGGATATGGCGTAGTCGCCGTCTGTCTGATTATGTCGTAGGATGTTCTGCAATCTGGCTGTCGGTGTCTGTCCGACACAGCTCGGAATATTCGCGGGATGAGTTCGCAGATCGGGGCAAGCCGGATTTAACCCAGATAATCCATTAGGCCGCAGGATGATGGCGAGGCGGTTTGCGAGCAGGTTCGCGCACTCGTGCCAAGCCCATAGCCCGGTTCATGGGCGCGAAGCGAGGGCGTGTAGATGCCGCAAAACGACCGCCAGGGCTCGCGTAGGCTCGAAGAGCCGCCTAATGGATTATCTGGGTTTAACCCTTGTTGATGCGGGCCGGTCTTCATAACCAGCGTCTTTGAGAAACGCCACGCAAAACAGGATGCCCGCTGGCGCGGGCATCACAAACAATTCAGGCCTGGATTTCCAAGGAAGTTCTTGCGGACAAGACCGGCTTGCACCAAACACCTGGCAGCTGTCTTTTGGTTGTTGGCAGGGCGCGAGCTGTTTCATCAGCCGGCTGCTTATGCAAAGCCAGCCTGATAACCACTTTATTATCCACTTTATTATCTTGCCAATTGTTTCTCGATGACGTACTGCATCAGTTCTGCGTTGTTGCGAAGGCGCATCTTTCCCAGGATACGGCATCGGTAGGTGCTGACGGTTTTCACGCTCAGGGCCAGGGCGTCAGCGATTTCCGTGACGGTTTTGGCCGAGGCGAGCAGCAGCAGGATTTGGTATTCACGATCCGACAGGGTTGTGTGAGCTGGCATGTCTGGCGACAGGCATAGATCCTCGGCAAGCAATTCGGCTACTGCCGGGCTGATATACCTCCTGCCAGCTGCTATGCAGAGCACTGCATCTGCCACTATTTCCGGTGCGCATTCCTTGGTCAGGTAGCCGGCGGCACCGGCCTTGATGAGGCGCACGGCGTATTGATCTTCTGCGTAAATGCTGAGAATCAGCACCGGCAGTTTTGGTTTTTCCTCATGGAGCTGTTTGAGCACCTCGATGCCACTCTTGTCCGGCATGGATATATCGAGAAGCACCACATCGCAGTCATTGGCACAACTCCAGCGCAGAGCATCCATGCCGCTGGCGCACTCAGCCACAACCTTCATCTCCGGGTTTTCTTCCAGAATTTGCTTCAGCCCATGGCGAACGATGGCGTGGTCGTCAACAAGCAGAATGCGGATCATGCTGCCCCTCCTTGTTTGTCACCAGCAGATAACGGCACTATTACCGTCACGTCCAGACCGCCAATATATGAACTGCCTAGCCTGATTAGGCCGCCAAGCTGCTCAGCGCGCTCGCGCATGCCGCGGATGCCAAATGAAGTCGCGGCGATAGCGAGTCTTTCCGGCAGGCCGCAACCATTATCGCGGATTGACAGGCAAGTCTTTTCCCTGTCGCGCAAGAACTCCACTTCCACGAAGGTTGCCCCGGAATGCCGTGCGACATTGGTAAGTGCCTCCTGAAAGATACGGAACAAGTTGATTGAATGTGATTTGCTCAACTCGTCATCGCCATAATTGCTGCCGGGGCAAACAACCCGGCATTCGATGCCGGTGCGCTTGTGGAATTGGGCGGCATTCCATTCGAGGGTGGCCAGCAGGCCGAGGTCGTCCAGAATGGCGGGCCTCAAGTCGCTTATGATGCGACGTACGGCCGTCACCGCATCAACAATCATGCCGGACATGGATGCGACGCGCTCCCGCAGCGGTGCTGCTTCATTTCCACTGGGCAAGTTACGCGCCAGCCAGTATGCGTCTATCTTGAGCGCGGTCAGCACGCCACCTAGATCATCGTGGATTTCCCGTGCGACGCTGGTTTTTTCTTCTTCGCGCACCTTCTCGATGTATGTGGTGAGATCGTGCAGTTGTTGTTCCGCGCGCTTGTGTTCGGTAATGTCACGCACTGTGGCTTGCAGCACCTGCCTGCCATCCAGTGACATGCTCGTCAGCAATACGTCGGCCATGAAATCAGTGCCATCGAGTCGGCGGTGCAGCCATTCAAAGTGGTTGCTGCCATTCTTGAAAGCCGTGGCAATATGCTCTTGGGCCAGGTTCATCGAATCCTGGCCGCAAGGCTGGGCAGGCGGAGAAAAATTGGATGGGTGTTTATTTATGAAACCATCAGCCGCGGCACAGCCGAACATCCGCAGGGTAGTCTCGTTGCAGTCGAAGAAACCTTTTTCATCGAGCAGCATAATCGCATCGCCTGAGAACTCGTAGATGGTACGGAATTTTGTTTCCGACCTTAGCAGGTTTTCTTTCAGCCGCTTGTGCTCGGTAATGTCCTCAATGACCCCGATGTAAAGAATGGGAGTGCCATCGGCACCGCGCAACAGGGAGCAGGTCAGTTTGGCCCATATCAGGCTCCGGTCCTTGCGCACATAGCGTTTTTCTATGGAGAAGGTGGAGATTTCACCCGCAAGCAGTTGCTGCCTGCAGCGCACATTTCCGTCCAAATCGTCAGGAAAAGAAAAATCCTGAAAACGCATCTGGAGCAACTCGTCGCGGGTATAGCCTATGATGTCGCAGAATTTCTGGTTGACCTGCTGTATATAGCCCTCCATTGTGGTATGCGCTATACCGACTGCGGCCTGCTCCAGGGTTCCGCGGAAACGCTCCTCGCTTTCCCGCAATACTGCTTCCTCCAGCTGTTTTCGCGTAGTGATATCGCTAAATATGAATACGTGATGAGTGGTTTCCTTCTGCTCGTTTGTTATGGGGGTTGCCGTCATCCACACGGGATAAATCTGGCCGTTTTTGCGCGTGCCATAAATTTCACCGGCCCATGAGCCGTTGAGGGCTGATTGTTGCAATATCTTGATAACAGTGGAATCCTGGCCGTCCTGCCCCTGCTTTATTATGCTTACATGCTTTCCTTGCGCTTCTTCTGGACTATAGCCGGTGATGCCCAAGAATGCTTGATTGACCCGGATGACGTTCCCATCGGCATCAGAAATCATGATGGCATCCTGCGTATTGAAAGCTGCCGCCGCAATACGCAGCTCTTCCTCGGCATGTTTGCGCTCGGTAATGTCCACCGCCGTGCCTTGAAGTGCGACAATGGAGCCACTCGCGTCCCGTTGCGCTTCCCCGCGTGCCTGTATCCATCCGTGCCCTCCGTCTGGCCTGACTATCTCGAGCTCCAGCTCGTAGGGAATGCCCGTTTCCCGTGTGAGGGGCAGAGTGGCGCTCAACCTTTCCCAACTCTCGGGAGTGAATAACCGGTGGTGCTCGGTATAATCCGGCGGTGGCAACACCGGGTTCTGGCCCAACATGCGATAAAGTTCCTCCGACCAGATGACATGATTGGTCGCCACATCCAGTCGCCAATTGCCAACGCAGGCAATTCGTTGTGCTTCCTTGAGCTGCTCTTCACTTTCACGTAATTCCCGTGTCCGCACCTCTACCCGCTGCTCCAATTCCATATGGGAGGCGCGCAATTCGCGCTCGGTGCTGCACAGCCGCTCATAGCTGCGGGCATTGTGCAGGGCGACCCGCAATACGGGCATCAGCAACAGCGCCAAGTCCAGATAGTTGCGTTGCTGTTCCGGCAGGAACACGCCCTCGACCACCACGGCCCCCAGCGTCTCACCCCCATGTATCTGGAAATAGAAACCCGGTGGCGCCTCGATTTCGCCCCACGAGGCCGGGCAACGCAGCAACGCGCGGAGGTGATCTTCATTGCCGCTATCGGCAGGCTGCGAGAAAAGTTGTGCCGAGCCATCTACGATGTTGGCATCGCTGCCTTTACCGCCGCCCTGAACCAGCAGCAGATGCACCGCGCGCGGCGCGCAGAGCATGAAAAACAGGTCCAGAATGGACTGGACGATATTTTGCTCCCCCTGGTAAGGGATCAGGCGGCTGATCAGGTCATACGCCATGGTGTAATCGGCCAGACGCTGCTGGAGCGAAGCAAGCTGCCCGGCGGAACGGGCTTCAATGGCGGCAGCCTCCCATTGCGCGAGGGCGGCGCGCAAGTTGGCACGCAGCAGATACGATTCCGTCGGCAGCAACTCCATTTTCCCGCCGGTGGCGGACAGAAAGGCCATCTGCTCTGCTGCCGTGAGCGAAGCCACCCCGGTATCCACGACCACCCAGGCACGGACCGACTCGGCAAAAGACGCATGGAGACTTTCCGGGCTTTCGTTCGGGCTTTGCAGGGTTTCCGGATACGCGCGCGCCATGGCGGGCGTCAAGAGGTGTGCGCCTTCGCCCAACAGTGCATCCACCTTATCGGGGCCAAGCAAGAACTCGAAGCAGGAGTGCGGCGTTTTGGGGCAAGCCGCATGACCCGAACAGATGCACATTAAGCGCAGAATCGGCGCCCCGATTGGCGCAGGCTGCGTCTCTGCGATGGCAGGGCGGTGGCGCTCGTCGCAGGCGCCCTGGATCGGCACGAGCTCGACATCGCCGCGCCCCTCCGCCGCCAGCGCCGCCTGGAATTCATCAACGAAGAAGGCGCATACCTCCAGCTTGAGGCGGGGTTTCAGTGCTGTGCCCGCCATGCGTCTACCCATGTAAGAGGATAACGGCCCCAGCGCTCAACGCTCTCGGCGATCCAAATAAGGACACGCTCCGGCACATCGAATGGTATCTCGCCATGGTGATCCGTGAGGATGAATCCGCCGCCCACGCCGGCGGCGGCGATGGCGTTCTTCACCTGGCGCTCCGTTTCTTCGGCATCCCAATGCCGCATGGCGAGGCCATTCAGATTGCCCAGAATAGGGAGCCTGTTTCCCACGGCAGCCTTGATCGCGGCGAGGTCTTCGTCGCCGCTCACCACCACGCCCCCGGTTCCAGTTTCGACTACGTCTTGCAAAATATTGAACGAGCGCCCACTGGCAAAATGGGTGGCAGTCGGCCCCTTGATCCGCGCCAGAACACGCTTGGCGATGGGGGCACACAGGCGCCGGTAATGCGCGGGTTCGATGATCGTACACGACCCCACCGGGTCGTAATAGACCAGCGCGTCGGCGCCCGCCGCCAATTGGGCGTTGGCCCATGCGACGCAAAATTCTTCGTTGATCTCGAACAGCGGCGTTAAAGATTCCGGTTGTTCCATCAGCAACCGGAGATAGGCCGGGAACCCCAGTTGCATGACCGGGAGCGAGACCGGCGACATCACCACGCCAATCACCGGCACGTCTCCGCCCACCGCGCGGCGCAATTGCGCCTGGAGTTCCAGCGTCCGGCATAGCGCCGGCCAATCCTCGATTTTCGGCACCGCAAGCCGCGCAAAATCGTCTGGGGTATGCAGCACGGGCGCCCCGGCATTGGGCGGCGCGCAATCATAAAACAGGGCGTCACCACCGAAGGCTTCGAACTCGGCCGCCGCGTAGCTGAAACCGTACAGGCAATCGTTGCGGTAACGCTCGCGGAAGCACACTTGCGCCTCCGCTATCAAGCTCGGCGTATGGAAGTAGTCCCTGAGGGGAACGCCCATCTCTGTCGCACCCTGTACGGTTGGCAACAGAAACAGCGGCACACGATCTGGCTCCTTCAGGCTGAGCGTCGCCAACACGCGCTGTAGTGAAGTCATTTCATCAGGCGACATGGCGGCGCTCCAGAAAGCCCGACACCAGATGGATGGCTTCAGTGGCATTGGCGCCCATGGCGCTTGCACCTACCTCCTGCCACAGCAACGGATCAAACCGGAATGGCGCTCCCCCGACGTAGATGGGGATAGCCAGCCCGGCGCGATCCAGGCCTTCCCGCACATCGCGCACGTGCAAGGCGGCGCGCAACATCAGCGCGGAGATGAGGATCAGGTCGGGCCGTTCCTGTTTGGCGCGTGCGATCAATTCATCGACGGTGACCCGCTGCCAGTCCAGCACCGGAATTCCGGCCAGGCGCAGCGCCGATTGCACCAGCCGTTTTCCCAGCATGTGATGGTCTTCCAGGAGCATCAGGGCGATTTTTGGGGCCTCGCCGCGCATCTCCTGGAGCGGCGGCAGGATGCGGTCCACCAGCTCCTCGGAGATGCGGCTTGCCATATAGATTTGTGACAAGGCCAGATGGCCGTTTTCCCAAGCATCCCCCATTTGTTCCAGCACCGGCGCGAGGCAGAGTTCGGCCACCTCCAGCGGCGTCGCAAACATGGATGAAGCGGTGCGCAACACTTCCTCCGCCTGCGCCTTGTCAACGCTGAGCAGGGTGGATTTATACGCTTGCTGCAACGCTGTAATCTTCGCTTGATCCGGTTTGGTTTGCTGGTTCATGGCCTGTCTGGGTGAATAGAAATTTCAATGCTTTTCTGTACGGGTGCTGTGTTGCGAAGAGGCAGCGTTTAGCAACCTGCCTGGCTTCTGACCTTCCCCTGATTTTTCGTCTTCCAACAGGGGGCTCATGCTACCTGCTTTTCCTTCAGTTGAGAACGCAGCTGCTGGTGCAGCTGTTGGTGGTGGAGAAGAAAAAAAGGAAATGGGGACGTAGCCCCATACCCCCAGAGGTATTTGGCTTATGCTAAATTGTTTCCCGGACATAGGCGCCCCATGAACAAAGCATCCATACTTACTCTTGCCGCATTCCTGCCGCGTTCCCGCGCCAACGGCCCCGGCCTGCGCTCGGCGCTGTGGGTGCAAGGGTGCACGTTGCGTTGCGAGGGCTGTTTCAATCCGGATTTCCAGCCCTTCAAAGGCGGGTACGAAACATCGGTGGCCGAGATGGTCGCGCTGCTGCTGGCGCAGCCGGATACCGAGGGCGTGAGCTTTTCGGGCGGCGAGCCTTTCACTCAGGCCGCTGCGCTGGCCGAGGTAGCCGAGGCGGTGCGCGCCGCCGGGAAAGGGGTGCTGATTTTTACCGGCCATGAAGCCGGGATGCTGCGGATGAGCCACAACCCCGGCGTACAGCGGCTGCTCGCCGCCGCCGATTTGCTGGCGGCTGGCCCTTACCGGCGCGACCTGCCACAATCGCACCCGCTGCTTGCCAGCACCAACCAGGAACTGGTGTACTTGACCAGGCGCTACCGGGGTGTGGAGCTGGGGCCGCGCCGCAGCGAATTCCGCATCGGTACAGCCGGCATGGTGTCGGCAACGGGTTTCCCGGTTGCCCCGTAAGCGGCAAAAATCCAAGGAACTGCACATGTCATTGCAAGAAGAGCTGAAGCTGCATTTCGATGCGCGCATCGCGGTGGTCAACGTGGTCAGCACCGAGGAAGCGCGGGTGCTGCGGGAACTGGCGGCGATGGCGAGCCAGCCCGGCTGGCCTGAGGGCGAGGGACTCTACACCTGGGACATCGGCGACCAGTTCGTCTGCCTCAGGAAGGCGCGCGAACCATTCGATGACAAGCGCGAAGCCACTGCCGACACGATCCTGCGCATGCTCCGCGATTACAAGGGCAGCGCGACTTTTGTGCTCAAGGATTTTCACCAGATCTGGGAGGCCAAGCGCGGCGCCCTGCGCAGCCTGCGCAACCTGGCGGCGCACCTGCCGGAAACCCTGCCGCGCAGGAATATCGTCATCCTCACGCCCGAATACTGCCTGCCGCTGGAGCTCAAGCACGATGTGCCGGTGCTGGAGCTGGCCAAGCCCGATGCCGGAGAAATGGAAGAACTGCTGGAGCGGGTTGCCGGGCCGAGCGGCGCGCTCGCGCAAGTCGAGCCCGCGCTACGCGCCAAGCTGGTGGAAGCAGCGCTCGGGTTGACCAGCACCCAGGCCGAGCGGGTGTTCCGCAAGGCGGTAGTGACGGCGAGCCGGGGACGCGCCAGCGCGCGCCTGGACGAGCGCTGCGCCGATCTCATCACCGAAGAGAAGTGCGCCATCATCCGCGAGAGCGGCGCGCTGGAGCTCTACCCTTATGTGGAAAACGCCGGCCGCATCGGCGGCCTGGAGGAACTCAAGAGCTGGCTGGAAGTGCGCCGCATGGCTTTTTCGGAGGAAGCGCACAGCTACGGACTGTCGCTGCCGCGCGGCCTGGCGCTGATCGGCATACCCGGCACGGGCAAGAGTTTGTGCGCCAAGGTGGCGGCGGGTATCTGGGCGCAGCCTTTGCTGCGCCTGGATATGGGCGCGGTGTTCGGCGGCGTGCTCGGCGCTTCGGAGAAAAACATCCGCGATGCGATGCACATCGCCGAAGTGATCGCACCCTGCGTGCTGTGGGTGGACGAAATCGAAAAGGCCTTCGCCGGATCAGGCGGCGACAGCGGCACCGCCGCCCGCGTGCTCGCCACCTTCCTGAACTGGATGCAGGAGAAGCAGGCGCCGGTGTCGGTTTTCGCCACAGCCAACAACATCAAATTCCTGCCGCCGGAGTTTCTGCGCAAGGGCCGCTTCGATGAAGTATTCTTCCTCGATCTCCCCACGCTCAACGAGCGCGAGCAGATACTGGAAGTGCTGCTCAGACAAATCCGCATCACCGATATCCGCAGCAAATTCGACCTGCCCCAGGTTGCGCGGGCGACCGAGGGCTTTGTCGGTGCCGAGCTGGAAGCGGTGGTCAACGACGCCCAATTCCCCGCCTTCATGGATGGCGGGCGCGAAATCGAAACCGCCGACCTGCTCCATGCCGCCGGCACCATGGTGCCGCTGGCCAAGTCGCACCGCGACCACATCGAAATGCAGCGCAAGCTGGTGCTGTTCGGCCAGGCGCGCAACGCTTCGCGCAGCACGAAAGACGAGGAAGTGAACATAGACAACCTGCTCGATAAACGCACACCGGGCGAACCCGGCGCGCGCAAGCTGGAGCGCAAGCTGGATTTATAGGGAAGCGCGGATCAAGCCCGGCACCTGCTGCACCGGCTACAACTGCTGCTTACCCGCGCGCAATCATTTTTTCCTGCGCAGCGACATGCGCCTCATCAAACCGTCTTTCAGGATGAACTGGTGCGTGATCGCTCCGAGTACGTGCACCACCACCACGGCAATCAGCACATTCACCAATATTTCATGGACCGCATGAGGAAATGCGGCGGGGCCGGTATATTTCTCCGGCAGCAGGCTTGCATTGGCTTTCAGCAAAGCCGGGCCCACACCGCTCGTCAGTGCCGTCATAAACCCGGTTGTCGCCAGCAGCACCAGCAAGACATAAAGCCCGTAGTGGACAGCCGTAGCCGCCCTGTCCATCAGCGAATGGCCAACCGGCGGCGGCACCCCGTCCACGTTGCGAAACGTCCAGCGTATCAGTGTCAGCGCCAGCACGGCGCCGCCAACCAGCGCATGCGCGTAGTAGCCGGCCAGTGTGGCACCACTCTCATTCCGGGCATCAGCCAGCATATCGCCCAGGTACCATGCCGCAATCAACAGCGCCACGGTCAGCCAATGAATGATTACGATGCGCCTGCTGTATGGCTCGGCAATCCTTACATTGAATTCCGTATCCAGCCCATCGTCCCTTTGTTCTTTCAAAATATTCCATAAATTCCGGATAGAAAAAATACTGTAATAAATGCCGGCCCCGATCAGCGCTGCCAGCAGAAAAGTCCAATACCATGCTTCAATGACATTGTTGACCATTTATCCTTGCCTCTCGTTCAAAGCGAACAGGGTGATACCGCGCAAACCCGGCTGAAGTGTCTGATAAAAATTGGCATATGGACACCTCTAGCCCGGCTTGAGACGCAGCTAGAAAGCGGGAAGATGTAAAAGGACATAAGCCATCAAGGCAATGCTGAGTGCCGCAACTACCCAGTCGGTAATGCCGAACGGCGGGCGGCGGTATATCCCTTTGCCATGTGCTGATTTTTTCTGCGCATTTTCTTCCATTGGCATTGCCTCCTCATCTATTCGCCCGGCGGCACAGCGCCGCATGGGATTTGCCGGCTCCCGGCTATGTGTGGTTGCGGTATTCCGTTAATATCGAAACTTGCGCGGCAAGCACATGCCAGACGCATGAAAATCAGAAAGGGTGAGTCTTCCATTACAATTATGGCGCATCCAGCAAGGATGAACCAGAAACCGGAATGTTTTTCTAACAGGAGATATGAATGGGCAAGCCAGTAAAGCACGTTTTCGTCTGCACGCAATCCCGCCCACCGGAGCATCCGCGCGGCTCGTGCACAGCGAATGGCAGCGCGGCAGTGTTGCAGGAATTCGTGCAGCAGTTTGAACGGCGGCAGTTATGGGGGCGTTTTGCGGTGACCGGCAGCGGCTGCCTCGGCACCTGCGGCACCGGCCCCAGCGTGCTGGTTTACCCGGAAGGCGTGATGTACGGCGGAGTGGGCAAGGATGATGTGGTCGCCATCATCGAAGAACATCTGCAGGGCGGCAAGCCGGTGGAAAGGCTGCAATTGCCCGCCGAGATCTGGGGATAATCGCAATGACGGCTTCCGCATGCTTCCCATGAGCGGTGCAACCGGAACCAGCCGCGACCATGTCCGCCAGACGCTGGCGGCACACTTCCATGATTAGCCAGCTTGAAAGCCTCATCGAAGTTCATTTGCGCGCCCGCTTTCCCCTCATCTGGCTGCAAACCCACGAGGAAGAACGCGCCCTGGCATCGCTCCTGCGCGTGCGCGATGCCATAGCGCAGAAGAAAGATATCGGCCTCTACGTCTGGAGCGCCACGCGCGGCCTGCGCGACCGCGACGACCGGGAGGTGGCGCCGCAGACGGCGGGAGATCCGATCATGGCCCTCGAACACGTATTTCAGAGCGAGGCGGAGGCGATATACGTTTTTCTGGATATGCACCGGCACTTCACACCGGTGATCGAGCGGTTGGTGCGCGACGCGGTGTGGAAGGTCAGGCACACGCGCAAGAGCCTGGTGTTTGTCGGCGCCCAGGCTACCGTGCCGGAAGACCTGAGCGCGGACGCAACCTTGCTTTTCTACCCGACACCTGGCGCGGACGAGATGGAGCATCTGGTGAATACGGTCTCCGCAGCAGAGGGGCTGCCCGCACCCGAGGGGCGGACCAAGGACAGGCTGGCGCGCGCGCTGCTGGGGCTGACCCGGCGCGAGGCGGAGCGGGTGTTGCGGCGTGCAATCGCAAATCGCGGCACGCTTGATGCGGGCTGCGCGGACGAGGTACTGGCCGAGAAGGAACAGCTTGTGCGCAAGGAAGGTATTCTGGAATTCTGCCGCCCCGGAATGGGCTTCGCCGGTGTCGGCGGGCTGGAGCCGCTCAAGAAATGGTTTACGCAGCGCCGCCAGGCGTTCGACCCGGCGGGACAGCGCTTCGGTTTGCGGCCGCCGCGCGGCGTGGTGCTCGCGGGCGTGCCCGGCTGCGGCAAGAGCCTCACCGCCAAGGCGCTGGCGGCCGACTGGGAGGTGCCGCTGCTGCACCTCGACTTGGGCAGGGTGTACGGCTCGCTGCTCGGCGAATCCGAGGACAGGCTGCGGCGGGCGCTCGCCACCGCCGAGGCGGTGAGCCCCTGCGTGCTGTGGCTGGACGAGCTGGAAAAAGCCTTCAGCGGCCTGGGCAACGCCCGCGACAACGGTGTGGCACGGCGCCTGTTCGGCACTTTCCTCACCTGGCTGGAAGACCGCGCAGCACCGGTATTCGTCGCCGCCACGGCCAACGACATCGGGCGCCTGCCGCCGGAATTCCTCCGCAAGGGCCGTTTCGACGAGATATTTTTTGTCGGCCTGCCCGGGCAAAGCGAGCGCGAGAGCATTTTTAAGGTGCATCTGGCCAAGCGCGGGCGCGACCCCGCCAACTTTGATCTCGCTGCTCTGGCCAGGGCCTCCGGCGGCTATTCGGGCGCGGAAATCGAGGCGGCGGTGGTGGATGGTCTTTACCGCGCGTTTGAGGATGACGCCAGGCCGCTTGCCGGGGCGGATATTTGCGCCGCACTGAAGACAGTCGTGCCGCTCTCGAAATTGCGCGCCGGCGACATCGCCCGCATGGAAGCGTGGGCGGCAGCAAACGCGCGGCCGGCACAACTCCGGGAGCCTTCCCGCGTCACGGCTGCGTGACTGTTTCGATTCTGAGGAAAAAATGCCATGTCCCATTTCAGCCAGGTGCAAACCGTAATCCGTGACCAGGCGCTGCTCGGGGAAGCCCTGCGGCAGTTGCAGTTCAATTTTCAGAGCGGCGAGGAAATGACGATAAACGGCTACCAGGGCAATACCGAGCAGGGGGTGGTCGTGATCAAAACCGGCTGCCGCTACGACATCGGCTTCCAGCGGCAGGCCGACGGGAGCTTTGCCGTCTGCGCCGACTGGTGGGGCATAGAGTTCAACACCCCGATCCGCCAGGAAACTTTTTTGCAGTCCCTCAACCGCACCTATGCCCATCTGGCGGTGAAGCGGCAGGTGCTGGAGCAGGGCCTGATTATCGAACAGGAAAGAATCCTGCCCAACGGCGAGATCGAGCTGGTGGTCTGCGAGCGGTATTAACGTGAAACCGTCTCAAAAAATTTGCGGGGTAGCTTCATGACGCTGCTGCAAAAATGGAGGCATGAAGCATTGCGCAACCGCATCGCGGTCAACGCGAAGGATGGCAGCGTGATGGTGTATGTGCCACCGGGGGAGTTCGTGCAGGGTGACGGCGTGGGCGACAACTGCTGGCCGCACCGGGTCGAGCTGACGGCAGGATACTGGATCGGGGTTTACGCGGTAACGAATGCGCAGTACCTGAAGTTCATTAAGGAAACGGGACACAGGGCGCCGAACAGGGTCAGCTATGGGGTGCCGGTCTGGAAGGGAAAACGGTTTCCCCCGGAGAAAGCCGACCACCCGGTTGTGGGTGTAAGCTGGAATGACAGCGCGGCCTACGCCACGTGGGCAGAGTGCGAGCTGGCGAGCGAGTCGCAGTGGGAAAAAGCGGCACGCGGGCCGCTGGGGCTGATATACCCCTGGGGGAACGAGTGGGATCCGGACAAGTGCCGTTACGCCGGCAACCGGGGAAGCGAGGAGACCTGCCCGGTCTACGGCTACCCTCAAGGTGTGAGCGGGTACGGAACGTACAACCAGAGCGGAAATGTGTGGGAATGGTGCGCGGACTGGTATGACGCGAGGTACTACAAGAATTCGCCGAAGCGCGACCCGCGCGGGCCGGAGGAAGGCTTGTCGCGGGTCTATCGCGGCGGATGCTGGTGGTATCTCGCAGCGGTCAAATTCCGTGCCGCCGACCGCTACGGCTACCTTCCCGGCTACCGCGGCCATTTCCTGGGTTTGCGCCTGGTGAAAACCGGGCCGGGCGCTTAGGCCATATCAAGGAGCAAGCATGACCACACAGAAAATGATCATCCGCATCGGCCGCGATGGCGCCACCACGATCCGCGTCGAGGGCGGCGAAGGAGAAAGCTGCCTGCTGTTTACCCGTTCCGTGGAGCAGGCGCTGGGCGTGGTGCAGCAGCGCGAGCTCACCGCCGAATACCACGAGCATGATCCGCTCGCGGCGCTGGAACGCGACAGTTTGAAGACGCGGGAAAACTTGTAAGGACGTAGAAAGACATCATGGCTACAACATTCGTCAACGATCTCGGCATCTATCTCCGCGCCAGCTATCCCATCATCACCATCGTGTCCAGCGAAGAGGACCGGGCGCGCGAGCTGATTGACGAACTGCTGCGGCAGGAAGAAACTGCCGGGCGCCCGCGCAAACTGTTTGTCTGGACGATTTCGCGCGGCCTGGTGGATGCGCGGGATCGCCCGGCCAGCAAGGAAGACACGCGCCCGCCGGAACGGGCGCTGGCCTTCGCCGCCGGTTATGGCGAAGAAGCGCTGTTCCTGTTCAAGGATTTCCACCCTTACCTGAAAGACACCTCGCCCGGCGCAGCGCTGCTGATCCGCCAGCTGCGCGACCTGGTGCCGGAGATGAAGGGTTCCCGGCGCACTTTGCTGTGGCTATCGCCGCTGCTGCAAATCCCGCCCGAGCTGCAAAAAGACGTAACGGTGGTGGACTTGCCTTTACCCGCCGAAAGCGAGTATCGGCAAGTGGTGGAGCAGGCGATGGCGCAAGCGCGCGCCAACCCGGCGGCGATCGTGGAAATGGACGAGGATGCCATTGATGCCATCGTCAAGGCGTGCCAGGGTCTGACCCGCTCCGAAGCCGAGAACGCCCTGTACAAGGCGGTCGTCTCCAGGCACGGCCTCGCCGCGCAGGATGTGCAATCCATCCTCGACGAGAAGGAGCAGATCATCCGCAAGTCGGGCATCCTCGAATACACGGCGGCGGTGGAAAATTTCAGCGGCATCGGCGGACTCGGACAGCTCAAGCGCTGGCTCAGGCAGCGCAATGAGGGTTTCTCGCAGAAGGCGCGCGATTTCGGCCTGCCCAACCCGCGCGGGGTGATGCTGGTGGGCGTGCCGGGTTGTGGCAAGAGCCTGTGCGCCAAGGCGGTGGCCTCGGAATGGCAGAAACCGCTGCTCAAGTTCGATCTGGGCCGGGTGTTCGCCGGCCTGGTGGGCGAATCGGAAGAACGCATGCGCCGCGCCTTGTCAGTAGCAGAGAACGTGGCACCCTGCGTACTGTGGATAGATGAAATGGAAAAGGGACTCGCCGGCATCGGCGGTGCGGGCGACAGCGGCGTGGCCACGCGCGTGTTCGGCACCCTGCTCACCTGGATGGAAGAAAAAACCCACCCGGTATTCGTGGTGGCGACCGCCAACAACATTGATCTGTTGCCGCCGGAGCTGCTGCGCAAGGGGCGGCTGGATGAAATTTTTTTCGTGGACTTGCCGGATGCGCCCGCGCGCGCCGAAATATTGCGCATCCATCTGGAGCGTCGCCAGCGCGCGACGAACGATTACGACATCCCTGCCGTAGTAGCCACCACCGATGGCTTCAGCGGCGCCGAACTGGAGGAAGTGGTGGTGGATGCGCTCTACGAGGCCTACTCCTCCCCGGAAAAACGACTGAAGACCGAACACCTGCTCGGCTCGGCCCACGAAATCATCCCCCTGTCGCGCTCCCGCGCCAGCGACATCGAGGCATTGCGGCAATGGGCCAACATCAACTGCCGCATGGCGGCAGTGAGCGGTGAGCCGGAGCATGAACCCGACAGTGCTACCCGCCGCCGCGCAAGGGCGCTGGATATCTGAGCCGCAGCAGCGGAAGTTTGGCGAAAAACCACTGAATTATCCTTGCGCGACTCCCAAGTTCCCGCAGCATGTACGGCCGGTTTGCGCGCTTTGTCAGGAAGTAACCGGGCCGGTGCCACGCGTGCGTTTTACCGCTTAACCACTCGCAAGACAAGGTCTTGACGCGTGATTGACCGTTTGGATTTTCACGGGTAGCATGGCCGACTTTTGTTGCCCTGATTGCCTGCCGGAAGCGATGATGCGCTGCAAACTGGTCGCTGGAAACTGGAAGATGTTCGGGTCGCTGACCCAGAACGAAGCCTTGCTGAATGCGGTAGCGGCGGGTGCAGCGAAAATGCCGGGGGTGGATTGCGCGGTATGCGTACCGTTTCCCTACCTCGCGCAGACGCAGCAACTGTTGCGCGGCAGCCGGGTGGCATGGGGTGCGCAGGATGTGCACCAGCTGGACAAGGGTGCTTTTACCGGGGAGGTGGCGGCTTCCATGCTGAGCGATTTTGGCTGCCGCTACGTGATCGTCGGCCATTCGGAGCGCCGCAGCCTGTACGGCGAATCCAGCAACCTGGTGGCGGAGAAATTCGCCGCCGCCCGGAAAGCCGGGTTGACGCCCATTTTGTGCGTGGGCGAAACGCTGGCGCAACGCGAGGGCGGCGTGACGGAAGCGGTGGTGGCGGAACAACTGGATGCCGTGACCGGGCAGTCTGGCGTGCAATCCTTGCGTGGTGCAGTGCTGGCTTACGAGCCGGTATGGGCGATCGGTACCGGCAAAACGGCCTCGCCGGAACAGGCGCAAACGGTGCACGCATTTATCCGCCAGCGCGTTGCTGCCCGCGATGGGCAAATTGCACAGGGTTTGTGTATACTCTACGGCGGCAGCGTGAAGGCCGCCAACGCGGCGGAGCTGTTTGCCATGCCGGACATTGATGGCGGGCTGATCGGTGGTGCATCGCTGGTCGCCGCAGATTTTCTGGCGATTTGCGACGCCGGGCAAAGTTGATAACGTTTTGGGATAGCGCGTGGAAACAATCGTTTGGGTGATACATGCGGTAACAGCGGTAGTGCTGGCCGTTTTGGTGCTGATACAGCACGGCAAGGGAGCGGACATGGGCGCCTCGTTCGGCACCGGTTCCGCAGGCAGCATGTTCGGGTCGAGCGGCTCCGCCAACTTTCTGAGCCGCAGCACGGCGGTGGCAGCGACGGTATTTTTCATTACCAGCATGACGCTGACTTACCTGTACGCGCAGCAACAGCAGTTTCAGGGCGTGATGGACAAGCAGGACGTGTCGAAGCAAGTTCAACCGGCAGCGCCCGCGCCCGCCAGCAGCGGTGCGGGCGGCTCGCAGTCGAAAGACATACCAAAATAATATAAGGACGCCCCTATAAGATTTACGCCGATGTGGTGAAATTGGTAGACACGCTAGCTTGAGGGGCTAGTGGCGAAAGCCGTAGCAGTTCGAGTCTGCTCATCGGCACCAAGTATCAACCCAATGCAGCAAGCGCCGGGAACCGGGCGCTGCAAAAGCCGCAAACAATCCGGAAGCGCACAAGCGCTTTGCCAACAAGTAATACTGATGTAGGGGAGCTTCAGATGTTGGAAAACTATTTCCCGGTGCTGCTGTTCATTGCCGTGGGGCTGGCAATGGGTGTGGCGCCGCTCGTGCTCGGACGGCTGGCCGGCCCCAACCGTCCCGACAGTGCCAAACTCTCTCCTTACGAATGCGGCTTCGAAGCCTTCGAAAATGCCCGCATGAAATTCGACGTGCGCTATTACCTCGTCGCCATCCTGTTTATCCTGTTCGATCTGGAAATCGCGTTCCTGTTTCCCTGGGCGGTCGTGCTGAAAGAAATCGGCATGTTCGGTTTCGTATCCATGATGATATTCCTGGCCATCCTCGTGATCGGGTTCATTTACGAGTGGATGAAGGGTGCCTTGGAATGGGAGTAGGCAATATGCACAGTGAAGCTTGCCTGGGGATGCGATCGCCCGTGCATGTTGCCCGCGTTGAACTGCCGCTCACCTGTATTAAGGTTACCGAATCAATACTGTCAAGGAAGTCGGCATGAGCATTGAAGGTGTCCTCGAAAAGGGATTTGTCACCACCACGCTTGATACGGTTATCAATTACACCCGTACCGGATCGCTGTGGCCCATGACTTTCGGCTTGGCATGTTGTGCGGTGGAGATGATGCATGCGGCACTGCCACGTTACGACCTGGATCGCTTCGGTGCGGGCGCCTTCCGCCCCAGCCCGCGCCAGTCCGACGTGATGATCGTTGCAGGAACACTGTGCAACAAGATGGCGCCAGCCTTGCGCAAAGTATATGACCAGATGGCGGAGCCGCGCTGGGTAATCTCCATGGGTTCCTGCGCGAACGGCGGCGGCTACTACCACTATTCCTATTCTGTGGTGCGCGGCTGCGACCGCATCGTTCCGGTTGATGTTTACGTGCCGGGCTGCCCGCCGACCGCCGAGGCGCTGCTCTATGGCGTCATCCAGCTGCAGAACAAGATCAAACGCACCAACACGATTGCGCGCGGATAACTAATATATGGCTGCCGACCTGAACGTATTGCAAGACAACCTGGCCAGGCTGTTCAAAAGCCAGCTGGCGGGCGTGGAGCACAAGCTGGGCGAACTGACGCTGGAAATCCGGGCCGCCGACTTGCTGCCGGTAATGGGCCGCTTGCGCGACGAAGATTGTTTGCGCTTCGAGCAACTGATAGACCTGTGCGGCGTGGACTATTCCGCATATGGCGACGGGGCGTGGGGGGGAAAGCGCTTTGCCGCCGTGTACCACCTGCTTTCCGTCACCAACAATGCGCGCCTGCGCGTGCGCGTGTTCGCCGACGACGACGACTTCCCGATACTGGATTCCGTGACCGGCATCTGGCCTGGCGCTAACTGGTTCGAGCGTGAGGCTTTCGACTTGTTCGGCATCATATTTACCGGGCATCCCGACCTGAGGCGCCTGCTTACCGATTACGGCTTTGTCGGCAGCCCGTTCCGCAAGGACTTTCCGCTTTCCGGCCATATGGAAATGCGCTATGACCCCGAGCAGAGGCGCGTTATTTACCAACCTGTGACAGTGGAGCCACGCGAAGTAACACCGCGCATCATTCGTGAAGAGCATTATGGCGGAAATTAAAAATTACACCATTAACTTTGGCCCGCAGCATCCTGCTGCGCACGGCGTGCTGCGCCTGGTGCTGGAGCTGGACGGCGAGGTAGTCGAACGCGCCGACCCGCATATCGGCCTGCTGCATCGTGGCACCGAAAAACTGGCCGAGAACAAGACATACCTGCAGACGCTTCCCTACATGGACCGGCTCGACTATGTGTCCATGATGTGCAACGAGCACGCCTATGTCATGGCGATCGAAAAACTGGCCGGAATCGAGGTGCCTATCCGCGCCCAGTACATCCGCGTGATGTTCGACGAGGTCACCCGCATACTGAACCACTTGCTGTGGCTGGGTGCCGTGGGCATTGACCTTGGCGCGATGACAATGTTCTTCTACACCTTCCGCGACC
>JACRAQ010000086.1 GCA_016213335.1 Nitrosomonadales bacterium | reverse complement strand
GTAGCCAGGCCCCGGGTTTGCTGCCAGCTACAAGCTACCGGCTACAAGCCAAATATTAGGAGTAGTAATGGATTTCGCATTGATCATGTTCGTGCTGCTGCTGATCACCGGCGGCGTGTGGTTGCTGGATCATGTGCTGTTGCGGCCCAGGCGCGCGGCAGATGGGAAGGAGCCGTGGTGGGTGGAATATTCCAAAAGCTTTTTTCCGGTGATCCTTGCGGTGTTCCTGCTGCGCTCCTTTCTGGTGGAGCCGTTCAAGATTCCGTCCGGTTCGATGATCCCCACCTTGCAGGTGGGCGATTTCATCCTGGTCAACAAGTTCACCTATGGCATCCGTCTGCCCATCGTGAGCAAGAAGCTGGTGGAAATGAACTCTCCGAAGCGCGGCGATGTGATGGTGTTCCACTATCCGGAAAACCCCTCGGTGGATTATATTAAGCGCGTGATTGGCTTGCCGGGCGACACGATTTCTTACCGCAACAAGAAAGTGTTCGTGAACGGCGTATTGCAGGAGCTGCAGCGGCAGGGCGAATACAATTATGTGGAAAGCGGGCTGAAATTTGTGCATACCGAGCACTACAGCGAGAACCTGGGCGGGCACAGCCACGCGGTGCTGGTCAACCCCGATGTGGCCGGCATCCATCTGGGGGCGGTGGCCGAGTTTCCGCACCGCGATGCTTGCAGCTACAATGATGAGGAAGTGAGTTGCACGGTACCGGCCGGGCACTATTTCATGCTGGGCGATAACCGCGACAACAGCCGGGACAGCCGTTACTGGGGTTTTGTGCCGGACAACATGATCGTCGGCAAGGCGTTCATGATCTGGATGAATTTCGGCGATCTGAAGCGGGTAGGATTATCCATCAATTGAGCGGCAGCGGAGGGGGCATGATGAGAACGATGGCGAACAGGCAATACGGTTTAAGCTTATCCGGCCTTTTGATGGTAGCCGCAATACTCGGGTTTGCGGCCATATTCGGCATGAAGCTGATTCCGGCATACATGCAGGATGCGGAAATCAAGAATATCTTTGATGCGGTCGCACGCGACCCGGAGATGCAGAAAGCCCAGGTCAGGGATATCCGGCTTGCCTACAGCAAGCGCGCCGTGGTGGCCAACGTCACCGCCATCAAGCCTGACGATGTCGAGATCGGCAAGGATGGCGACAGTATTTCGCTGAGCGCCAGCTATTCGATAAAAGTGCCGCTGGCGGGTAACGCCAGCCTGCTGCTGGAGTTTAACCCCAGCAACTCAAGATAACGTTTCCCGGTAGGCAGCAGATGGACCGCGACGCCCTGTGCCGCCAGCTCGATTACGTTTTCAGCCAGCCGCAGTTGTTGCAGCGCGCGCTGACCCACCGCAGCCACAGCCAGGCACACAACGAGCGCCTGGAGTTTCTGGGCGATAGCGTGCTGAATTGCGTGATTGCCAAACACCTGTTCGACGCCTGTCCCGGTTTGCCGGAAGGGGATTTGTCGCGTTTGCGCTCCAATCTGGTGAACCAGCAGGCGCTCAGCACCCTGGCGCAGCAGTTGCGGCTGGGGGAATTGCTACTGCTGGGTGAAGGGGAGCGCAAGAGCGCCGGCTTTCGCCGCCCCTCCATCCTGGCCGATGCGCTGGAAGCGCTGTTCGGCGCAGTGTTTCTGGATGGCGGTTTTGCGGCGGCGGAGCGGGTGGTGCTCGGCCTCTATGTGCCCTTCATCGCGCGGAGCGACATTCAAACACTGGGGAAGGATTACAAAACCCTGTTGCAGGAATACCTGCAAGGCAAAAAGCTGGCGCTGCCCAAATACACCGTGACCGCCATACAGGGCGAGGCACACGCGCAGTTATTCCGGGTTGAGTGCGGCATCGCGCAACTGGAGCTTGCCACTTCCGGTGAAGGCGCCAGCCGCCGTGCCGCAGAGCAGGCCGCCGCCGAAGCGGCCTACCGGAGGATTCACTCATGAACCCGAATAAATCTAAAACCCTCAATTCGAGCCACAGAGAACACAGAGAAATCAGCGGGATCACGCATTTCCTTGATACACCCAAAAGGCGAACCGGATTTGGGCTCCAACTGCCTGGTTTTCCTCTGTGACCTCTGTGTTCTCTGTGGCTAAGAGTTTTTAAGAATGAATGATACCTCCCCATTCCGTAGTGGCTTCATCGCCATCGTCGGCCGCCCGAACGTCGGCAAGTCCACCCTGCTCAACCATCTGGTCGGGCAGAAAGTCAGCATTACCTCGCGCAAGGCGCAGACTACGCGCCACCGCATCATCGGCATCCTGACCGATGCGGGCAGCCAGTTCGTGTTCGTGGACACGCCTGGTTTCCAGACCCGCCACAAGAACGCGCTGAACCGCGGCATGAACCGCGTGGTGACCGGCAGCATGCGCGACGTGCATGCCGTGTTGTTCGTGATCGAAGCGCGGCACTACGACGAGCGTGACCAGCAGGTTTTGAAGCTGTTGCCGGATGGTGTGCCGGTCATACTGGTCATCAACAAGATGGACTATTTCACCGACAAAAACGAGGTGCTTCCATTCATCGAAAGACTGAACAAGGAGCGCGAGTTTGCCGCCATCGTGCCGGTGAGTGCCAAGCAGGGCAAGCAACTGGATACGCTGCTGGAGGCCATACGGCCACACTTGCCGCAGGGCGAACCCATCTATGCGGCCGACGAAATCACCGACCGCAGCGAGCGCTTCCTTGCTGCCGAGCTGCTGCGCGAAAAAGTATTCCGCCTTACCGGAGAGGAATTACCCTATTCATCCAGCGTGGTGATCGAGCAGTTCAGGCAGGAGAAAAGCGGCATGCGCCGCATCCATGCCGCCATCCTGGTGGACAAGGAAGCGCACAAGGCCATGCTGATCGGCAAGGATGGCCTCAAGCTGAAAGAGATTGCCACGCAGGCGCGGCTGGACATGGAAGAAATGTTTGGCGCCAAAGTATTTCTGGAAGTGTTCGTCAAGGTGCGTAGCGGCTGGGCAGACGACGAACGAATGTTGAAGAGCCTGGGTTACGAGTAAAAATGAAATTGCCTGTGCAGAAGCCATCCATCCTGGTAGTAGACGACACGCCGGCGAACATTGATGTTCTCAAGGAAACGCTGAAGGGTGACTATGTCATCCGCCCGGCACTGAATGGCGCGCTGGCATTAAAAATTGCCGCAACCGAACCCGGCCCGGATCTGATCCTGCTGGATGTCATGATGCCCGGAATGGATGGCTACGAGGTTTTGCGGCGCTTGCAGGCGAACGAAAACACGCGCGGCATCCCGGTAATCTTTGTCACGGCCATATCCGAGATGGAGGGCGAACTGAAAGGGCTGGAACTGGGCGCGGTTGACTACATCACCAAGCCGATCAACCCGCCCATCGTCAAGGCGAGGGTCCATGCCCATCTGGCTTTGCGCGAGGCAAAGGTCAAGCTGGAACAACAAAACCGCGCGCTGCTCCACGAAAGAGAGCTGGTGGAAGACATCATCGCGCGCATGCGCGCGAGCAGGTATTTTGACGACCGGTATTTGCGCTACCTTGTTTCGCCGGTAAGCCGCAGCAACGGGGACATCCTCCTGGCATCGTTTGCGCCGGACGGGCGGCAATGGGTGCTCGCCGGCGATTTCACCGGGCACGGCTTGCCGGCGGCGGTGGCCGCGCCGCTGGTTTCCCACGTTTTTTATTCCGGCTCGCAGGGAGGGGGAAGCGTTGAAGCCGTGCTGGAAGAAATCAACGCCGTGATGTACCGGCAATTGCCGGCCAATGTTTTCATGGCCTGTTGCCTGGCCGAGATTTCCGCTGACAGGAGGATGCTCAAGCTCTGGAACGCCGGCATGCCGCAATGTGTTCTGTTGCGAGATGGCAAGGTGCAAGCAAGGGCCGGGTCGCAAAGTGTCCCGCTGGGTGTTGTGGGGCAGATTGACGTTCGGGGCGGGCAGGCGTCATTTGAAGTGGGGGAAGGCAGTCGGCTGTACATGTATTCCGACGGGGTGGCCGAGGCGGGCAACCCGGAAGGCGAGCTGTTCGGCAATGCGAGAGTCGAGGAATTTCTCTGCCGCACGGCAGCCGGCACATGCGTGCCGGAAGACTTGCTGAAACTGCTGGAAGCGCATCGTGGCGGCGCAAGCTTTGACGACGACATTACGCTGGTGGAAATTCAGTTTTAACTCCGCAAAAAGCAGAACCGCGCGGCGACCAAACCGCGCGGTTCTGCTTTTGTTGCTTGCGGCGCGCTATCAGCGCGGCGCGTGGTGGGTCTCGATCTGCACCAGCGGCTCGCTGTTTTCCATGCTGTAAACCTCGCGCGGGCGCGGGCGGCGGCGCGGGGCTTGCGGTTGCGCTTCCGGGGCGGGCGAGGCCGCACATTTGATCGGGTCGGTTTCGATCAGGATTAGGCCGCTGGCGCTGAGCGCTTCCGACAGGTTGGGCGCCACTTCCGGCTTGACGGTCTGGAGCGGCTCAGGAGCTGCTTGCGCGGGCGGTGGAGGTGTTTCTGCCTGCTGTTCTGCGATGGCCGGGCGTTCGGTGGCAGGCGGTTGCTCGGCGGCGGGCTCGAGTGGCGCCGCTGCCTGGCTTGCTGGCGGGCGAACCTCTTCTGCTGCATCCGCCGTTTCGGCAAACGGCACCGCAGGCGCGGTTTGCTCGTTTGCCGCCTGGCCGACGGCTTGCTGTTCGCGGCGCTCGCGCTCGCGCTGGCCGCCGCGCCGTCCGCGCTTGCGCCCGGAGCGGCCACCATTTTCTCCCGCTGGTTCGGCGGGGGCGGCAGCGACGGGCGATGTGCTTTCCAGTACGGGTTTCTCGGCGGCTTCGCGCGGCGGGCGGGGAGGCCGCTCGGCTCGTGGCTCCTGCGCTTTGGGCGGCGCAGCATGGGCGGGTTTTTCCGCGCGCGGCGCCGCTTCGTCGCGGTCGCGCCGCGGCCGCTGGCGGTTGCCTTCCGGCCTGCCCCCTTCCGGGCGATTGCCGTCGCGGTCGCGGCGCGGCGGATTGCCGCTGCGCGGTCTGGCTTCTGCGGGTTTAGGGGTAGCGGGTTTGGCGGCAGGCTGCGCGACGTCCGGCGATTTGAAGAATCCGAACAAACGGCTGAGGAAAGAAGGTTTTTCCACCGGTTCCGGCGCCGCCCGCACCGGCGCTGGTTGCGCCGGCGTGATGCCTTGTACAACGGCCTGCGGGCGTTGCGCTTTTGCTTCTTGCGCCGCCACTTCAGCCCTGGTTTCTTCCGGTTTTTCCACCAGCTTGTAGCTGGCTTGCTGGTTTTCTCCGGTCAGATCGTCCTGGCGTAAACGCGCCACACTGTAGTGCGGGGTCTCCATGTGCGGGTTCGGCACCAGCGTGATGCTGACTCTCAAGCGCGACTCGATGCGGTGGATTTCCGTGCGTTTTTCGTTAAGCAGGAAGGTGGCAACATCCACGGGGACTTGCACGTGGATGGCCGTGCTGTGCTCTTTCATCGCTTCTTCCTGGATGATGCGCAGGATGTGCAGCGCGGTGGATTCGATGCCGCGGATATGGCCGATACCATTGCAGCGCGGGCAGGGAGAATAACTGGTTTCCTCCAGGCTGGGCCGCAGGCGCTGACGCGACAGCTCCAGCAGGCCGAAGCGCGAGATCTTGCCGGTCTGCACCCGCGCCCGGTCGTAGCGTAGTGCGTCGCGCAGGCGGTTTTCCACGTCGCGCTGGTTGCGGCTGTTTTCCATGTCAATGAAGTCAATCACGATCAGGCCACCCAGGTCGCGCAGGCGCATCTGGCGCGCAATCTCGTCAGCGGCTTCCAGGTTGGTATTAAGCGCGGTAGCTTCAATGTCCGAGCCGCGCGTGGCGCGCGCCGAGTTGACGTCTACGGCGGTGAGCGCCTCGGTATGGTCTATCACGATCGCGCCGCCGG
>JACRAQ010000085.1 GCA_016213335.1 Nitrosomonadales bacterium | reverse complement strand
TGTTCCAGCCATTCCACCGATTCGGCGTCGAGGTGGTTGGTCGGCTCGTCCAGCAGCAGCATGTCGGGCTTTTCCAGCAGCAGCTTGCACAATGCTACGCGGCGCTTTTCGCCGCCGGAGAGTTTCTTGATGACGGAATCCCATTCCGGCAGGCGCAGCGCATCGGCGGCGATATCCATCTGGTGTGCGGAGTCGGCGCCGCTGGTGGCGATGATGGCCTCAAGGCGTGCCTGCTCGGCGGCCAGTTTGTCGAAGTCGGCGTCCGGCTCGGCGTAGGCGGCATAGACCTCGTCGAGTTTCTTCTGCGCCTGCATCACTTCGCCGAGGGCGGACTCCACTTCCTGGCGCACGGTACTGGCCGGATCGAGCTGCGGCTCCTGCGGCAGGTAGCCGATGCGGATGTTGGGCAGGTGCTGCACCTCGCCATCGTATTCCTTGTCTGCGCCCGCCATGATGCGCAGCACGGTGGATTTGCCGGAACCGTTCAGGCCGAGCAGGCCGATCTTGGCGCCGGGGAAGAAGCTGAGCGAAATATCCTTGATGATCTGACGCTTGGGGGGGACGATCTTGCTCACGCGGAGCATGGACATTACATATTGGGCCATTTGCTTTCCAGATACCGGTAGTCAGGGTTGAAAAAGGCGCTAGCTTAACCCAAAGCAGTGGGGTTTTGGGTTATGCTTGTCACTGTGTCTGCAGCCGCCGCGCAGGGGCGGCAACGCAAATATCAGGAGGGCTTGTGCCGACACCCAAGAAAGCGACTGCGCCGGCACACGCCCGGAAGAAAAGCGCATCATCCAGCAAGAAGGGGGCAGCCATGGCTCAGTTCAGCGTCAATACGCATCGTGTCGATCCATACAAGCATTTCAAATTCCGCGTGAAATGGGATGGCCGCTACGTGGCCGGCATCAGCCGCATCAGCGGCCTGCGGCGCGTCACCGAGGTAGTAGAACACCGCGAGGGCGGCAACCCCAGTTCTTCGCGGCGCTCGCCCGGGCGTACCGCCTACGAGCCTATCGTGCTGGAGCGCGGGGTAACGCATGATACCGCCTTCGAGGACTGGGCCAATCAGATATGGCGCCTCGGCTCGGGCAGCGAATCTGCCTTGGCCTCCTTCAGGAAGGACATCATTATCGAGCTGCTCAACGAGGCCGGCCAGGTCGTCATGGCATACAATGTCTATCGCTGCTGGATATCCGAATATGCGCCGCTGCCGTCGCTGGACGCCAACACCGAAGCGGAAGTGGCGATACAAACCATCAAGCTAGAGCACGAGGGGTGGGAGCGCGATACTTCGGTTGTAGAGCCCACAGAACCGCGTTGATCCTGACTTTGCGGCACCGGATTTTCAAGCTGCCCCGAGAGTATCTGCCGCCCCTTGAACTCTGCAGCCTGATCGGCTACTCCGCTGCTCTAATCACCACCATCGCCTTCGTACCGCAAGCGCGGAAATCGTGGCACATGCGCGACCTCTCCGGCGCATTCCGGTGTCGTGAACTACATCTTTAAACTGGCTCTGCCGCATGGGCATATTATTCGGCAAGCTCTTGATCTCCTCAACAACGCAGATGAGCCAGACTGAAAATCACTGGGCCGAAGTCAGGCATATAGAAACCGAACTGCAAAGAAAAATGATTGCGCTCGGCCTGGATTGGCATGACGATGCAGCCATGACGATGCTGGCGGAGGAATGCAAGGTTTTCGGCCCAGCGGGGGCTGGCGCCGCGTTTGCGTCAAATGACCGGGAAAGGATTGCGAAAGCAGAAATTTTTGCCCTGGCTTCCCTGATGTTTCGCACCATGGAGAGTGCCGCAATTGAAGGGCGGGAGGTGCATGGAGGCGAAGTCTGGAAAGCCTTCAGCAAACATCTGTACATCTGACTGGGATAGTTTGTTCAAAGAGCTTGAAACAGGTGCAAGCTTGCCAGTGAGTGGGTATGATGTAACTGTCTGTTTGCCAAATGACGGGAGATGCCAAATGAAGATCACCATGAAGAAAATGCTGGCCGAGCTCAACAAGGATCTGGAATGGGAATACTCTGCGGCCATCCAGTACGTGCAGCACGCGGCCACCATCAATGGCGCGGAATATGATTCCATCCAGAAAGAACTGCTGATCCACGCAACAGAGGAAATGCAGCATGCCGTGATGCTCTCCGAGCAGATAAATTTTCTCGGCGGCGTGCCCACTGTGGATGTCGAGAAGCGCGAGATCTCCAGCAACAACAAGGAAATGCTCAAGCAGGATCTGAAGGGGGAAGAAAACGCCATCAAGCGCTACAAGGAGCGCATCGCCCAGGCCGAGGAGCTCAGGGAATACGGCCTGCGCCGCGTGCTGGAGGATATCCTGATCCAGGAAGAAGAGCACAAGCGCGACATCGCCAACGCGCTTTCAAAATAGCGGGGAGCTTCACTGGCACTGCTCGTCCGTAGCGGCGCCTATTCCCGCACCGCCTTCAGGATCAGCGGCACCAGCGGTTCCGGCAGCTTGACCTTGCCCGCGAGGACAAATTCGCGCGCGCGCGGCGACATCTTCTGCCAGGTCTTGCGGATGATCTGTATCCATTTCTCCTCGTCATACTCCGGGTGCTGGCCGGCAAACCCGGTCAGGTAATGCTCGAGGAACACGAGGTCCGCCACGTCTTCCATCAACTGCGTTTCCGGATTGACCTTCAACCCCTTCTTGCCGACGATGGCTTGGACGCGCTCAATCATCGCATCGTCATAACCCGCTTTCTTCATGATGCACCCGGCGGTTTCGGCATGAAACCTGTACAGCCCGGTGCGCCATTGCAGGTAGCCCTGACGATCCATCGGGTAAGTGTTGCGCGGAATTTTCCAGCGCTGGATGTGCTGGGCGCGTACCGCCAGCTTCACCGCCTCCGAGGCTTCCGGGGCATAGCGCTCCTGCATCTCCGTCATGCGCTGCGCGTAAAGCAGTTCCTTGGGATATTCCTTGCCGCCTGCGACCTCCTTGTTGGGATCTTCGGCATTGGCCGCATCGAAAGCGGCGATGGTAGATTGGTAAATTTCCATTGTCATATGCTCCCTGCCTCATCCGGCGCTTCTTTCATTACCCGTAAAAACGCATTCCCATATCGTACCAGTTTGGCCTGTCCTATCCCGCTTACTTGCCCCAGCTCATCCAGGCTGGCGGGGCGGCGCTTGAGAATTTCCAGCAGGGTGCTGTCGTGAAAAATAACATAAGGCGGCACGCCTTGTTCGCGGGCGAGTTCGAGGCGCTTGGCCTTGAGCGCCTGCCATAGCGGGTCTTCACTGGCTCCCGCGAAAGGTTGGCGGCGGCGCGCATCGCGCTCCGTTTTGGTGGCCCTGCGTTTGACGGGACCGGCATCGCGCCGCAGCCAGACCGCCTGTTCTCCGCGCAGCACCGGGCGCGCGGCTTCGGTGAGCTTCAACCCGCCGTAGGCTTCCATGTCCACGTTGAGCAATCCGGCGGCGGCCAATTGGCGATAGACGCTGCTCCATTGCTGCTGTGTCAATTCCTTGCCGATGCCGAAGGTGCTGAGTTGCCGGTGGTGAAATTGCTCGACCTTTGCGGTGGCCTTGCCCAGCAGCACGTCCACCAGGTGGGCAACACCGAAGCGCTGACCGGTGCGATAGACGCAGGACAGCGCCATCCGCGCGGCTTCCGTGGCATCCCAGGTGTCCACCGGCGAAAGGCAGTTATCGCACTGTTTGCAATCGCCGGAGTGTTCTTCGCCGAAGTAGCGCAACAGGGTCTGACGGCGGCAGGCGGTGGATTCGCAGAAGCCGAGCAGCGCGTCAAGCTTTTGCAGCTCGACGCGCTTGCGCTCCTCGGGCGCATCGCCGGAGAGCAGCATCTGGCGCATGGAAACCACATCGCCCAGACCGTAAGCCATCCACGCATTGGCGGGCAGGCCGTCGCGCCCGGCACGGCCGGTTTCCTGATAATAGCCTTCCATGCTCTTGGGCAGATCAAGGTGGGCGACAAAGCGCACGTTGGGCTTGTCTATGCCCATGCCGAACGCAACAGTGGCGACCATGATGACTCCTTCTTCGCGCAAAAAACGCTTCTGGTTGGCGTTGCGCGTGGCAGCATCCAGCCCGGCGTGATAGGGCAAAGCGTCCCAGCCCTGTTCCTTGAGCCATGCGGCGGTCTCCTCGACCTTCTTGCGCGACAGGCAGTAGACGATGCCCGCGTCGTCGGGATGCTCGGCTTCCAGAAACGCCTGCAACTGTTGCCGCGCATTGCTCTTCTGCGTCACGCGGTAGCGGAT
>JACRAQ010000084.1 GCA_016213335.1 Nitrosomonadales bacterium | reverse complement strand
GATCGAGCCCACCTTGGTGGAGGTGATGCGCTCCTGCAGGCGGCCCATTTCTTCGGCCAGTGTCGGCTGGTAGCCCACGGCGGAGGGCATACGACCCAGCAGCGCGGACACTTCGGTGCCGGCCAGGGTGTAGCGGTAGATGTTGTCCACGAAGAACAGGATGTCGCGGCCTTCGTCGCGGAATTTTTCCGCCATGGTCAGGCCGGAAAGCGCCACGCGCAGGCGGTTGCCCGGCGGTTCGTTCATCTGGCCGAACACCATCGCCACCTTGTCCAGCACGTTGGACTCTTTCATTTCGTGGTAGAAGTCGTTGCCTTCGCGGGTGCGCTCGCCCACGCCCGCAAATACGGACAGGCCGGAGTGCTGCTTGGCGATGTTGTTGATGAGCTCCATCATGTTCACGGTCTTGCCCACGCCGGCGCCGCCGAACAGGCCGACCTTGCCGCCCTTGGCGAACGGGCATACCAAGTCAATCACCTTGATGCCGGTTTCGAGCAGGTCAACCGAAGGCGACAACTCGTCAAACCTGGGCGCCTTCTGGTGGATGGAGCGGCGCTCGTCGCATTTGACATCGCCCGCATCGTCAATCGGCCGCCCCAGCACGTCCATGATGCGGCCCAGGGTACCGTGGCCGACCGGAACAGAAATCGGGTTGCCGGTGTTCACCACGGCCATGCCGCGGCGCAGCCCGTCGGAGGAACCCATCGCAATAGTGCGCACGACACCGTCGCCGACTTGTTGCTGCACTTCCAGGGTCAGGCCCTTCTCGGCTACCGAGGTGCTGTCATCCTTCACCATCAAGGCATCGTAAACTTTGGGTATCTGGTCGCGCGGAAACTCGACGTCCACCACCGCGCCGATACACTGAACAATTTTTCCCTGGCTCATCTTAGGTTCCCTATCCAAATTAATTCTGTAATGTGCTGCGTCACACTGCAGCCGCACCGCCCACGATCTCGGAAATTTCCTTGGTGATCGCGGCTTGGCGCGCCTTGTTGTAAACCAGCTTGAGTTCGCCGATGACGTTCTTGGCATTGTCGGATGCCGCCTTCATGGCAACCATGCGCGCACTCTGTTCCGAGGCCTGGTTTTCGGTCACGGCGTTATAGACCAGCGACTCGATGTAGCGGACCAGCAGCTCATCCACCACCACCCTGGCATCGGGTTCGTAGATGTAGTCCCAAGTCACGCCGGTCGGGGCTTGCAGACCCTCGCCCGACAGCGGCAGCAGTTGTTCGACCCTCGGCTCCTGCTTCATGGTGTTGATGAAGCCGTTATAGCTGATGTAAACCGCATCAATCTCGCCGGACACGTAGGCGTCCAGCATGACCTTTACCGCACCGATCAGTTTTTCTATATGCGGCGTGTCGCCCAGACCGGTCAGGTGCGATTTGATGTTGGCGCCGACACGGGTCATGAAGCCCAGGCCCTTGTTGCCGATCGCGCACACGCTGATTTTCTGGCCCTGCGCTTCCCAGCCCTTCATCTTGTTGACCACCATGCGCAGGATGTTGGTATTCAGGCCGCCGCACAGGCCTTTGTCGGAAGTGATGATGATCACGCCGACATTCTTGATGGAATCGCGCTTGATCAGGAACGGATGCTTGTATTCCGGGTTGGCGCGCGACAGGTGCGCCGCGACATTGCGTATCTTTTCCGCGTATGGGCGGGCGGCGCGCATCCGTTCCTGCGCCTTGCGCATTTTGGATGCCGCCACCATTTCCATCGCACGGGTGATCTTGCGCGTGTTTTCAACGCTTTTGATCTTGGTGCGTATTTCCTTGCTGCCCGCCATTATCGCTGCTCCGGCTTATAACCAGCCACTCTGCAACCGTCTTGGGTTGCTTGGTGGGGTGGCTGGTTGTTTTATCAATAGACTGCGGTAGATTTGAACGACTCGATTGCTGCAGACAGCAATTTTTCATTATCGGCAGACAGGTCCTTGCTCGACTCGATCGCATCCAGCAGGTCTTTATGGCGGGATTTCATTTGCGCCTGCAAGGCGGCTTCAAACGCCAGGATCTTGTTTACCGCGATGCCGTCAAAATAACCCTTGTTGATCGCAAACAGCGTGACCGCCATCTCCGCCACGGACATGGGCGCAAATTGGGTCTGTTTCATCAGTTCCATCACCAGGCGGCCGCGCTCGAGCTGTTTGCGCGTGGCTTCATCGAGGTCGGAAGCGAATTGCGCGAAAGCGGCCAGTTCGCGGTATTGCGCCAGTGCCAGACGCACGCCGCCGCCCAGCTTCTTGATCACCTTGGTTTGCGCCGCACCACCCACGCGCGACACCGAAATGCCGGCGTTGATCGCCGGGCGGATACCGGCGTTGAACAAGTCCGTTTCCAGGAATATCTGGCCGTCGGTAATCGAAATCACGTTGGTGGGAACAAACGCGGATACGTCGCCTGCCGCAGTTTCGATGACAGGCAGCGCGGTCAGGGAGCCGGTCTTGCCTTTGACCTCGCCGTTGGTGAACTTTTCAACGTACTCCGGGTTCACGCGGGCAGCGCGCTCCAGCAAGCGCGAATGCAGGTAGAACACGTCGCCGGGATACGCTTCGCGGCCCGGCGGGCGGCGCAGCAGCAGCGAAATCTGGCGGTAGGCCCACGCCTGTTTGGTCAGGTCGTCATAAATAATCAGTGCATCCTGGCCGCGGTCGCGGTAATACTCGCCCATGGTGCAGCCGGAATACGGCGCCAGGAATTGCATCGCTGCCGAATCGGAAGCGGTTGCGGCAACCACGATGGTGTACTTCATCGCACCGTGCTCTTCGAGCTTGCGCACCACGTTGGCGATGGTGGAGGCTTTTTGCCCGATCGCGACGTAGATGCAGGTCATGTTCTGACCTTTCTGGTTGATGATCGCGTCCACCGCTACCGCAGTTTTGCCGGTCTGGCGGTCGCCGATAATCAGCTCGCGCTGGCCGCGGCCGATCGGCACCATCGAGTCAATGGACTTCAAACCGGTTTGCACCGGTTGCGATACCGACTGGCGGGCGATCACGCCAGGCGCTACTTTTTCGATCTTGTCGGTCAGTGCTGCATTGATCGGGCCCTTGCCGTCAATGGGCTGCCCCAGGGCGTTCACCACGCGGCCGATCAGCTCCGGGCCGACGGGCACTTCCAGGATGCGTCCGGTGCATTTGACCGTATCGCCTTCCTTGATGTGCTCGTATTCACCCAGTACCACCGCGCCCACGGAGTCGCGCTCCAGGTTCAGCGCCAAGCCGGAGGTGTTGCCGGGGAATTCCAGCATTTCGCCTTGCATCACGTCGGACAGGCCGTGAACGCGCACGATGCCGTCAGTCACGCTGACTACTGTGCCTTCGGTGCGGGCCTGCGTCAGCGTCTCGTAATTCTCGATGCGGCTGCGGATCAAATTGCTGATTTCGGAAGGGTTGAGCTTCATCTTGCTTTTCCTTAGATTTCTGTAAACCTGTTATCAGGCCAAGGCACTGGCCAGCCCGGAAAGATGGGTGCGCGCCGAGCCATCTATGACCTTGTCGCCGGTGCGGATGACTATTCCACCCAGCAATTCGCGGTCAACTTTGCAGCTCAGCCTGATTTCGCGGCCCATGCGTTTTTTCATCGCCGCAACAATTTTCTGTTTTTGCGTTTCGTCCAATTCAAAAGCGGACGCCACCACGACATCTACGCTCTTTTCTGCTTCGGCCCGCATCGCCTCGAACATCGCCGCGATTTCAGGCAACAAAATCAGGCGCTGGCTTTCCACCAGCAGCCGGATGAAATTCTGCCCCTTTGCACTCACCTTGCCGCCAACCAACGCCAGCATCAGGCCCTCGATCTGGCTCCTGAGCACCCTGGGGCTGGTGATAAGCGCTCGGACTTCAGGGTGTGCCACGGCGTGCGCCGCCGCTTGCAGCAAATCCGACCAGCCCTTCAAATCGCCGAGCTTGCTGGCCTCGTCAAATGCGGCCAAGGCATAGGGGCGTGCGACAGAGATAGCTTCAGCCATGGTGGTCAGATTTCCGCAACCAGTTTTTCGAGCAGATCGTTGTGTGCCCTGGCGTCAATTTCGCGGCTCAGAATCTTGCCCGCGCCTGCCAGCGCGATGGCGGAAACCTGTGTGCGCAATTGCTCCTTGGCGCGAAACACTTCCTGGTCAACCTCCGCGCTGCCCGCAGCAACGATGCGGTCATATTCCGCCTTGGCCTGCAGTTTGGCTTCCTCGATGATTTCGCTGGCGCGCTTGTCACCTTGCGCAATGATTTCTGCGGCTTTTTCCTTGGCTTCGCGCAGCACATCGGCAGAACGCTTGGCGGCCAGCTCCAGATCGTGCTTGCCACGCTCGCCGGCGGCCAGGCCGTCAGCGATCAGCTTCTTGCGCGCATCCAGCGCCGCGATGATGGGCGGCCACACAAACTTCATGCAGAACCACACGAACATGGCGAACATGATCGTCTGGCCGAGAAGGGTCGCATTGATATTCATGCAGGAACCTCAACTTGTAAGCGGCTTGCGCCGGAAATTACTTGGCGACGGCAAACAGGACGTACATGGCGATACCGACGGCAATCATCGGAACCGCGTCCACCAAGCCCATCACAATGAAAAACTGGGTGCGCAGCATGGGGATCAGCTCCGGCTGGCGCGCCGCGCCTTCCAGGAAGCGCCCGCCAAGTATGCCGATGCCTATGGAAGCGCCGAGAGCGCCCAGACCCATCATCAATGCGCCGGCGATGTAAAGCAGAGGGGTTGCGAGTTCCATCTTTCTAGTCTCCTGTTATGAATTTAAGCTAAGTTGAACCGGTTAATGGTGTTCCTGATGCGCCATGTCCAGATAAACGATGGTCAGCGTCATGAATATGAAGGCCTGCAAGGTAACGATCAGGATGTGGAAGATCGCCCACGGCAAGGAAAGCGTCCACTGAAGGTAGAAAGGCAACAGGGCGATCAGGATGAAAATCATTTCGCCCGCATACATGTTGCCGAACAAACGCAGCGCCAGCGAAACTGGCTTGGCGATGAGATTGACGCCTTCCAGGAAAATATTGACCGGCAGGCCAAATTTGCCGAAAGGCTGCAGCGTCAACTCGCCTAAAAAACCGCCAAACCCTTTGATCTTGATGCTGTAGAAAATGACCAGGAAAAACACCCCGATCGCCATGCCTATCGTGGCATTAGGATCGGTGGACGGAACCACCTTGAAGTGGCTGGCTCCCATTTGTTCGGCGACAAACGGGATATAGTCTATCGGTATGAGGTCCATCAGGTTCATCAGGAAAATCCAGACGAATATGGTCAGCGCCAGCGGTGCAACCAGCGCGCTACGCCCGGTAAAGGAACCGCGCACGCTGCTGTCAATAAACTCGATTACCCATTCGACGAAATTCTGCAGTCCGCCGGGGACGCCTTGGGCGGCGCTTTTTGCAACCCGGCTGAAAAAATACAGGAACACCAGACCCAGGATCAGAGAAACGCCCAGAGTGTCTACATTCAGCGCCCAAAAACCCATCGCCTTCGCTTCATCCGCGCTGTGCGCACAATGGAAATGCCCGTCCTGCAAGCCGCAGGTCAGGTTTTGCAGATGGTGTCTGATGTAATCGGTTGATGTCAGCGCTTCGCTACTCATTTTGCATTCTCAATTTTTGTTCCTGACCGGCACTTCCAAACCGGGGCAAGCAGCCAAGCCGCCTGTCCTGCCACAAATCCCGACAATATCCAGAGTGGTGCCAGCTGTAACCTGAATCCCAGCGCGAGCAGTATAAGCACCCCAACAAATCGCTCTGCCGCAGCCCGGTAAGCGTGCCGCAAACACTTTTCCGCGCCCGAGCCCTGACGCTCGCTTTGCCCCAATCGCAAGGAAAGCCACAATGCGCTCACCAGGGCGACACTGCCGCCATATGCGGCCGACACGGCCGCTTGCTGGGTAGCGACGAAATAGGCGAAAGCGGAACCCGTTATTGTTATGGCGCACTGCAATCCGGCTAAGCGGATGTATTCAATACGCATAGGCCAGCCAAACTAAGCCGCAAATTTTAGCAAGACAGACAAACACTGTCAAACCTTGCCTTGCTTAGCCATTATCACGCACACCCATTTTTGAAAGAATGCCGTCTAGCTGATCGAAAGTTTCAAATTCGATTATCAGCTTGCCGGATCCTTTTTTGCCGCGCTGGATTCCCACTTTCGCCCCGAGGCGATCGGCAATTTTTTCCTGCAACCGGAGGGTATCGCGATCGGCCGCAGCTTTTTTGTGCGCCTTTCCTGAGGCAGGATTCAACGCGGTATGCACCAGCTTTTCTGCTTCGCGCACCGATAGTCCGCTCCCCGCAATTTTATTGGCGATGGTAATCTGCCGCCCGCTATCCAGCGCCAGCAGCGCGCGGGCGTGCCCCATGTCAAGGCTGCCTTCCATCAGCATGGCCTGCACCGGTTGCGGCAGCTTGAGCAGGCGCAACAGGTTGCTTGCTGCGCTACGCGATCTCCCCACCGCATCGGCGGCCGACTGATGCGTCATACTGAATTCATCGATCAGTCGTTGAATGCCCACCGCTTCTTCCAGCGGGTTGAGGTTCTCGCGCTGAATATTTTCGATCAGCGCCATGGCCAGCGCGGCATTGTCCGCCACTTTGCGAACGAGCACCGGCACCTGGCTCAGGCCCGCCAGCTGGGCGGCACGCCAGCGGCGCTCCCCGGCTATGATCTCGTGGCTGCCATCCGGCAGGACACGCGCCAGTATTGGCTGCATCACCCCCTGCGCCTTGATCGAGGCGGCCAGCTCGTTGAGGGAAGCCGCATCCATGCGGCTGCGCGGCTGGTATTTGCCGGGTTTCAGCTGACCGATTTTCATTTCACTCAGCACATCGCCCTGCTCCTTTGCGTCCCCTGACAGGAGTGCGTCCAGGCCACGTCCCAATCCCTTGTTCGGTTTTACCATGTCGTTTTCCTCGGTCAAATCTGTGCGGGCTGCGCCGCGTTGTTGAGCAATTCGCCCGCAAGCGCCAGATAGGCCTGCGTGCCCTTGGACAGCTTGTCATGGCTGAGCACCGGCACACCGTAGCTGGGCGCTTCCGCCAGCCGCACATTGCGCGGAATAACCGTGCGGTACACTTTCTCGCCGAAATGCTGTTGCAGTTGTTCCGATACTTGCTGCGCCAGGGTGTTGCGCGGATCAAACATGGTGCGCAACAGGCCCTCGATTTCGAGATCGGGGTTGAGGTGAGCACGCACTTTGCGAATAGTGTTGACCAAGTCGCTCAACCCTTCGAGCGCGTAATACTCGCACTGCATCGGAATCATGACCGAACGCGCCGCGCACAGCCCGTTCAGGGTAAGCAGGTTCAGCGCGGGCGGGCAATCAATCAGGATATAGTCATAACCCGCCAATACCGGTTGCAGGGCATCCTTGAGCCGGGTTTCGCGATGCGGCAAATTGACCAGCTCGACCTCGGCGCCCGCCAGCTCGCGGTTGGCCGGCAGCACATCATATTTTCCCGCCCCGGAATGCAAGAGGCTTTCCCGCAACTCCTTGCTTCCCAGCAGCACGTGATAAATGGTGACTGGAAGTTCGCGCTTGTCTATGCCGCTACCCATGGTGGCATTGCCCTGCGGGTCCAGGTCAACCAGCAAGACGCGCTGCTTCATGGCAGCCAGGCTGGCTGCCAGATTGACGGTGGTAGTGGTTTTGCCCACCCCGCCTTTTTGGTTGGCAATTGCGAGTACCTTGGCCATTTTTATTTCGCCTTTACTATAACCAGACAACGCTCTGCATCCATTCCCGGCACCTGCAACGAAATAATTTTTTCAACTGAAATATTCGCTGGCAGATGCTCCAGTTCCTGGCCTTGCGTTCCTTTCATGGCGGCCCAGCGCCCTTCTCCCGCCAGCAGATGACGCGTGAGCGCTGTAAAATCCGAAATGCTGGCAAAAGCGCGAGAAATAATGCCATCAAACTTCTCTTCCGTTTGCCAGTTTTCCACCCTTGCACAGTAAACACTTACATTGCGCAGCCCTAGCTCGATCACAGCCTGCTGCACGAAACTGGTTTTTTTTCCGTTGCTATCCAGCAAGGTAAAGGCCCATTCCGGGCGCGCCAGCGCCAGCACCATGCCAGGCAAACCCGCACCGCATCCCGCATCCAGCCACCGCCCCGGCCACAAATAGGGCAACACGGCCAGGCTGTCGAGTAAGTGATGACTCACCATCTGCCCGGGATTGCGAATTGCAGTAAGGTTATAAACCTTGTTCCACTTTTGCAGCAGCGCCAGATAGTCCAGCAATTTTTGCTGAATTTCCGGCGCCAGGCTTACCCCCAGTTGCGCGCTGCCCCGCATCAATACCTGTTCCGGATTCATGCGCTTCGCTGCCCGTTCCCCCCGCTATGGCCGGTAATTGCGTCAGCCGCTTCTGTGCTGCTCCGGAATCCGCGTTTCAAATGTACCAATAGCAATGAAATTGCTGCCGGGGTGATGCCGGAAATACGCGCCGCCTGCCCCACCGTTTCCGGCATGTGGCGGTTGAGTTTTTGCTGCACCTCAACCGAAAGGCCGCGCACCGTGCGATAGTCTATTTCTGCCGGCAGCTTCATATTTTCATAGTGTTCGTTGCGGGCAATTTCATCGCGCTGCCGCTCGATGTAGCCGTGGTATTTGGCCTGGATTTCTACCTGTTCCGCCACCTTGTCGTCCGCTGCCGGCTCACCTGCGCCGGGTAATTTCATCAGATCGGCATAACCCACGCCCGGGCGGCGCAGCAATTCGTACAGCGAATATTCCCGCTCCACGCCTTTGCCCAGCACGCGCTCCGCTTCTTCCCGGACCAGCGTTTTCGGGTTCACCCAAACGGATTTCAGCCGTTCCTGCTCGCGGGCAACCGCTTCGCGCTTTTGCTCGAACGCCCGCCAGCGGTTATCGTCCACTACCCCCAAACGACGGCCCGTTTCGGTCAGGCGCAGGTCGGCGTTGTCCTCGCGCAACTGCAAGCGGTATTCGGCCCGGCTGGTGAACATGCGGTAAGGCTCCGTCACCCCTCGCACTATCAAGTCATCCACCATCACGCCGAGGTAGGCTTCGTCGCGGCGGGGATGCCAGCTTTCTTCACCTCGCGCCTGGAGCGCAGCGTTGATGCCAGCCAGCAAGCCCTGTGCGGCGGCTTCTTCATAACCCGTCGTGCCGTTGATTTGCCCGGCGAAAAACAATCCCCCGATAGCCTTGGTTTCCAGCGAGTGCTTCAACCCGCACGGGTCATAGTAGTCGTACTCAATGGCGTAGCCGGGACGGGTAAGGTGGGCATTTTCCAGCCCCTTGATGGAACGTACCAGTTCCAGTTGCACGTCGAATGGCAGGCTGGTGGAAATCCCGTTGGGGTAGATTTCGTGGGTGTGCAACCCTTCCGGCTCCAGAAAAATCTGGTGCGATTCCTTGTCGGCGAACCGGGTAATTTTATCTTCGATGGACGGGCAATAGCGCGGGCCTACCCCTTCGATTACGCCGGTAAACAGCGGCGAGCGATCCAGCCCGCCACGGATGATGTCGTGGGTGCGCCGGTTGGTATGCGTGACCCAGCACGGCAGCTGCTGCGGGTGCTGCTGCGGATGTCCCAAAAAGGAAAATACCGGCACTGGCGTGTCGCCAGGCTGTTCAACCATTTCCGAATAATTCACGCTGCGCCCATCAATGCGGGGCGGTGTGCCGGTTTTCAGTCTGCCTGCCGGCAAGCCGAGATCGCGCAGCCTGTGCGCCAAGCTGACGGATGGGGGGTCTCCCGCACGGCCAGCCTGGTAGTTGGATTGCCCGATATGGATCAGGCCGGACAGGAAAGTCCCAGATGTCAGCACCACGGTTTTTGCAGAAAAGCGCAAACCGAGCTGGGTGGCAACCCCGGTGATTCGTCCTCCTTTCAACAGCAAATCATCCACCGCCTGCTGAAACAGCCAGAGGTGAGGTTGGTTTTCCAGGAGCGCCCGGATTGCCTGCTTGTATAGCGCCCGGTCCGCTTGCGCGCGTGTGGCGCGCACCGCCGGTCCCTTGGAAGCGTTCAGAATGCGGAACTGAATGCCCGCCACGTCGGTGGCTGCAGCCATGGCGCCACCCAGCGCGTCCACTTCCTTGACCAGGTGCCCCTTGCCGATGCCCCCGATGGATGGGTTGCACGACATCAGGCCGAGGGTTTCGATGTTGTGAGTCAGCAGCAACGTGGTGCGGCCCATGCGGGCGCTGGCCAGCGCCGCCTCGGTGCCGGCGTGCCCGCCACCGACCACCACCACATCAAATTGTTTGGGGAAATCCATCTGCCCGCCAGCCGTGATAAAGGCGCGCATCATACAACAAATCGGCAGCGGTGCAGTGACTTGCCTGCGGTTAACCTGGCGGATGTTTCACGTGAAACACACCCGCATAAAGCTATTTGCCTATGCAGAACCGGCTGAAAATTTCGCCCAGCAAATCATCTGTGCTAAATTCGCCGGTAATGGAGTTGAGCTGTTCCTGGGTAAGGCGCAGCTCCTCGGCAAAAATTTCTGCCAGTCGGGTTTCGCCCGCCGCACGCCGCAAGTGTTCCCGCGCAGCAAGCAACGCGCGCACGTGGCGTTCGCGCGCCATGAACACTCCCGCTTCCTGGTGCCAGCCGGCCAGCGCCAATAATTTGTCGCGCAGCAATTCCAGCCCGGCCCCGGTTTTGGCGGACAGATGGATGTGACACTCGCCCCCGGCTTGATCCATGCGCGCCGGCTGATCGAGCAAATCAATTTTGTTGTGTATCAGCAGGCGCGGTATGCCGGGCGGCAAATCATCCAGGATTTTCTGGTCGTCCGGACAGATGCCTGCCGTGGCATCCAGCAGGATCAGGATGGCGTCCGCTTTTTGCATGGTGCTGCGCGCGCGCGCGACCCCCATCTGCTCCACCGCATCCGGAGTTGCGCGCAATCCTGCGGTGTCCACGATATGAAATGGCACCCCGGCAATCTGGACAGCCTGGCGGATAACATCACGCGTGGTGCCGGGAAGATCGCTTACCAGCGCCACCTCCTCTCCGCTCAGGCAGTTGAGCAAGCTGGATTTGCCGACATTGGGACGCCCGGCCAAAACAATGTGCGCACCTTCACGCAACAGGCTGCCTTGTTGCGCCAGATCCAGAATTTTTTCCAGCTCGCCGCCCAGCAATTCAAGCTGTTTGTTGCGCCGTGCGACATCTGGTCCGGGGATTTCTTCCTCGGGAAAGTCCAGCATGGCTTCCACCAATATGCGCAACCCGATCAATCTCTCCACCAGTTGCCGGATGGCTCGGGAAAAGTCGCCTTGCAAGGAACGCATGGCGCTGCGCGCAGCTTGGGCGGTTGTAGCGTCAATCAGATCGGCCACGCTTTCCGCCTGCGCCAGATCCAGCTTGTCGTTGAGGAATGCCCGCTGGGTAAATTCACCCGGTTGGGCGGGGCAGGCACCCAATTCCAGGCAACGCTGCACCAGCAATTGCATTACTGCCAGACCGCCGTGGCCTTGCAATTCCAGCACATCTTCGCCGGTGTAAGAGTGCGGGGCAGGGAAAAACAGGGCAATGCCCCGATCAATAACCTCGCCTTGCGCATCGAGAAAGGATGAATAAACCGCGTGTCGCGGAACGGGGATTTTTCCCAGCACTCCTCGCATCAAGACACCAAGGTTGCTCCCGGACACCCGGATCACGCCGATACCGCCCCGGGCCGGGGCGGTGGCGATTGCAGCGATGGTGTCAGGCCTTGGCAGCACCTTTGGCTTCGGCTTCCAGACCGCGCGTGATATACCACTGCTGCAGGATGGAAAGCACGTTGTTCACAATGGAATACAGCACCAGCCCGGCAGGGAAGAAGAAAAATACCACACTAAACACGATAGGCATGATCTGCATCAGCCTGGCTTGCAAGGGATCGGGCGGAGTCGGGTTCAGCTTGGTTTGTATTATCATGCTGGCGCCCATAATCAGGGGCAACACGTAATAGGGGTCGGCTGCCGACAAGTCAGTGATCCAGCCAAAGAAGGGAGCGTAACGCATCTCGACACTGGCCAGGATTGACCAGTACAACGCAATAAATACCGGGATCTGGATTACCACTGGCAGGCATCCGCCGAGAGGATTGATCTTTTCGGCTTTATACAATTCCATCATGGCCTTGTGCAAACGCTCCCGGTCATCGCCATACTGTTGCTTGATTTTCTCCAGCTTGGGCGCTACCACGCGCATCTTTCCCATGGAGCGGTAGCTGGCTGCGGAAAGCGGGAAAAAAGCCAGCTTGATGAGGATGGTCAGCAAAATAATGGCGACGCCCCAGTTATGCACCCACCCCTGCAAGTAGGTCAGCAGCCAGAACAGGGGGTTCGCGATAATGGTAAACCAGCCATAATCAACCGTGAGGCCGAGCCCGGGTGCAATTTTATCCAGCGTAATCTGCGCAGGCCCGGCATATAAGGATGTGCTCACCCTGACGCTTTGCCCGGAGTTGATGGCGGTAACCGGCAAAATGACCCCAGCCGAATAGATGCCGTTCTCCAGATGCTTGGTGTAATACTCACGTTGCGACTTCTCTTTGGGCAGCCATGCCGCCACAAAATAGTGCTGCAACATCCCGATCCATCCGTTATCCGCTCGTTGCGGATAATTGGCTTTCCCCTTGTCTATGTCGGAAAAATCAACTTTTTGGAATTTTTCCTGTTCTGTATAGACGGCCGGGCCAGTGTAAGTGGGTACAAACTGCGACCCCCCCTCAGGTGGAGTGGAATCGCGTACTAGCTGGAAATAAGCTGAGGGGGTAAGGGAAGTAGGGCTAATGTTTTCAATTTCATAGCCCACCTCAATCAAATAACTTCCGCGGCGGAATACGAATATCTTGCTTATCTTTGCGCCTTTCACATCAATGGCAGACAAGCGCACTTCTACCGAATCCTTACCTTTTTCCAGCCGGTATTCGCTGGCTTCAGCCGCAAATATTGAATGATGTGTCGGCAATCCATCGCCCAGCAAACCGGTTTGGGCGATGTAAGTATGCGCCTTCTGTTCCTGCAACAACGCAAAAGGCTTGCTTTTATCCAGTGCATCATAGTGCTGCGTAAACTCAAGACGGCGCAGGTCACCGCCTACCGTGCTGATTTCCGCAACCAGCAAGTCGGTTTTAACCGTGATTTTTTGCCCCGCTTCGCGTTTCTGCTGCGTTTGGATTTCTGTGGAACCAGGCCTGCTGGCGCTAACCGCAGCAGCTACAGGCGGGGCGCTGGCTGCAGGAGCTTGTGCCGGTGCGCTTTGTGTTTCCGGATGCTGCGAGCGTTGCCAGCCTTCCCACAGCAAAAAAACCGAAAAGGAAAAAATCAATAATAAAAAAAACCGTTGAAAATCCATTTAGTTATCTTAACCTATATATTTCTCTCAGGGTGCTGGATCATAACCGCCCGGATTCCAAGGGTTACAGCGTATTATCCGCTTGAAACTTAACCACATGCCGCGCCAAGCTCCATGCTTGGTGATAACTTCACAAGCGTAGTGAGAGCATGTTGGAGTAAAGCGGCAAGTCGGGGGTCTTGCCGGGCTCAACAAATACTGGTATGCGCTTATCAGCCCAACTAAAAGCCGCCGCATCATTTTTGTATGGAACGAAACAATTGTTCCAAAGCCGCCCTGCCTTCCCTTGAGGTTTGCGGATCCAGTTGTTTCCTGGCACGCACCACTACATCCCATGCGCTATCTGCCGGAAAGCTGCGCCTGAATACCTCCCTGGCCAAGCGCTTGGCATAGTTTCGGGATACTGCCTTCGGCATGGTCTTTTTGCTGGCCACCACGCCGAGGCGGGAGACACCAGCCCCATTTTTTTGCATGTAAACCACAAACCACTTATTGGCTACTCTGTCGGCGGTAAACATGCGCTCGAAATCCGCGCGCCGCTTTATCCGACTGCTGCGGGAGAACGCTTGACTTGCTTTAAACCCCAAGACGACTACGGCCTTTGGCTCTACGAGCCCGGATGACAGCCCTTCCACCCTTGGTTTTCATGCGTACGAGAAAACCGTGGGTGCGCTTTCGTTTGGTAACAGAAGGTTGATATGTGCGTTTCATCGTTGTATACCCCTAGAAATTTGTATTTGAAAACCCGCGATTACAATATTTACCGGGCACGATGTCAAGTTTATTTTTTTACCTGTGGATAACTTTTCCCCTTGCATGTAAAATGGCATGGCGCTTTTTAGCATTGCGGTCAAAAAAATATGCCGGACAAAGTCTTGTGGGATTCGTGTCTTAATTTTTTTAAAGACAGCCTTCCCCCGCAACAATTCAATTCGTGGATCAAGCCATTATTATTTGAAATAAACGGCGACCAGATCACGCTGACCGCACCCAATAGTTTTACCTTAAAACTAGTGCAAGAGCGGTTCCTGCCTGAAATTGCCAAACGCGCGCAACCTTTTTTTTCCAGTGTACCCAGTTTCGAGTTCAGGATAGGGAAAAAAGCTGCTGTAGCGCCATCGCAAAAAGCAAAACCTGTTACCGCAAGCGTATCACGGCATGAAACTTCGCCCATCCCTAAGGTAAACAAAGCCCAGAACAAGCTCAACCCGCTGCTTTCCTTTGAAAATTTTGTCACGGGCAAAGCCAACCAACTGGCTCATTCTGCAGCCATTCAGGTTGCCGAAGCACCTGGCGCTACATACAACCCGCTGTTTATTTATGGTGGGGTTGGTTTGGGAAAAACCCACTTGATTCAAGCTATCGGAAATCATATCCGGCAAGAAAATGCTCATGCAAAGATCTGTTACGTGCATGCCACCAATTATGTTTCAGATGTGGTTCGCGCATTTCAGACTAAAAAAATTGACGAAATCAAACAATTTTACAACTCGCTGGATTTGCTGCTTATTGATGACATCCAGTTCATTGCTGACAAACCCGCAACACAACAAGAGTTTTTCTATACTCTCAATTCCTTGACCGACGGCCACAAGCAAGTCGTTATCACTTGTGACACTTTCCCTAAAGAAATTTCCGGGATGACACCTCGACTTACTTCCCGGTTCAGTTGGGGATTAACTGTAGCCATCGAGCCACCAGAACTGGAAATGCGGGTAGCCATTCTATTATTGAAGGCCTCGCAATCTAATAATCCCGTGTCAGAAGATGTCGCATTTTTCATTGCCAAGCATGTGCGCTCCAACATCCGTGAACTAGAGGGCGCCCTCAAACGGGTAGATGCTTACTCGAAGTTCCACAAGCGCCCCATCACGGTGGACGTAGCAAAGGAAGCATTGAAAGATCTTCTTGCGTCACAGAATAAACAGGTTTCCGTAGAAAATATTCAAAAAACCGTTGCCGATTTCTACCGGATCAAGGTTGTGGATTTGCTTTCCAAGAAACGCACTCGCTTGATCGCCCGGCCAAGACAAATTGCCATGTGTTTGGCGCGAGAGCTTACTCAACTCAGCCTGCCTGAAATCGGAGCGGCTTTTGGCGACAGAGATCACACTACAGTCATGTATGCTTGCAAGGCCATTGAGAGCTTGCGCAATACAGAACCCACGCTCAACGAAGACTTTAACCTGCTTAACCAGATTTTACGCAACTGATTTTGTTACTTTGTTAGTTCCATGAGCATTAAATGTGATTAAGTGATCAAAAACGATTTTCTTTAAATGTTATTCACAACTAGCATACATACTTGATTGTGCATTTTACACACGGTTACATGTCAATTAACCCATTCTGCCGAAACGATAAAACCGGCTTATTCGCTATAAGCTACGGTCATTATTATTAATAGGGTTTTAAAATATGTTTATTAAGAAAATAGATAAAGATGTATTGCTTAAGCCACTGCAGACCGTGATCGGAATTGTGGAACGCAAACAGCCGTTACCAATTTTGTCCAATGTCTTGATTGAAAAAATTGGTGCTACATTACGTTTTGTGGCTACTGATCTTGAAATCCAGATTGCGACCCAGATTAACGATCCTGATCAGGAAGGCCCGGACGAATCCATCACGGTCTCGGCAAAAAAGTTGCAGGAAATCCTGCGGGTGTTACCGGAAGAAAATAAAGTTTCGCTGGAAATCCAGGATAGCCGTCTTCAGGTAAAAGCGCATAAAAGCAAATTCAGCCTGCAAACCCTGCCTTCCAAGGATTTTCCAAAAGTACCGGAGCATTTTGAGCAGTCAGAAAAAATTCAATTAAAACAAGCTCAGCTCAAAAAGCTATTTGGGATGGTCCAATATGCTATGGCGCAACAGGATATACGCTATTACTTGAACGGCGTCCTGTTGGTAATTGATGGAGCAGAGATCAAGCTGGTGGCAACAGATGGGCACCGCCTGGCTTTTACCAAGACAAGGTTAGATAAAGCATATCCAAAAACAGAAGTAATTTTGCCCAGAAAAGCCGTGGGTGAACTGGTCAAGCTATTGGGAGAAACAGAGGACGATATATTCATAGAATTGGCTGAAAACCAGGTTAGGATCACCTTCTCTGACATTATCATCACATCTAAAATCATAGATGGTAAATTTCCGGACTACGACCGGGTTATTCCGACATATACCAATCATCTTGCTTTGGACCGGTTGGTTATTTTACAAGCCTTGCAGCGCGCCGCGATTCTGTCGAATGAAAAATTCCGGGGGGTGCGTTTCATCCTGACCGAAAAAAATCTGCGCGTTATCAGCAGCAACAGCGAGCAAGAAGAAGCCCAGGAAGATATCGAGACGGATTACCATGGAGCAGCGCTGGACATCGGCTTTAATGTCAACTACCTGCTGGACGGATTAAATAACACCACGGCAAGTACGGTGGTATTCTCATTTGGTGATCCTAACAGCAGCATTCTTATAACAGTATTAGGGGACGATGAATTCAAATATGTAGTTATGCCAATGCGGATTTGAGCTGAGCAGGCTAGCTGCAGGTTTCACGTGAAACATTTATGGTCATGGTGCAGGTTTACCCAAATGATAAGCCGCCTGCTTTTCGACCACTTCCTCTTCCTGGTTCCCCCTCTCCATGCGAAAGGGTGGTGACAGAATCCCCTGTCACCTGCCAGTTTTTTATTTGCATGGGGATCCAGGGGGGTTAGTCGCAATGCAGGATTTAACTAAGGAAAACTAATGAGCGAATATAACTCCGACAGCATCAAGGTGCTTAAAGGACTGGAAGCCGTAAGGAAGCGTCCCGGGATGTATATCGGTGACACCAATGACGGAAGCGGCTTGCATCACATGGTATTCGAGGCGGTAGACAATGCTGTGGATGAAGCGCTGGCAGGACATTGCAACGAAATTTCCGTCATCATTCACCCCGATAACTCAATCAGCGTAATTGATAACGGGCGCGGCATTCCAACGGATATCCATGCTGAAGAAAACCGCTCGGCGGCAGAAGTCATCATGACCGTGCTCCACGCTGGCGGCAAATTCGATAGCAGTTCGTACAAGGTTTCCGGAGGATTGCACGGGGTTGGCATCTCGGTGGTAAACGCCCTGTCCGAGTGGTTGCGGTTAACCATACGCCGATCCGGCAAGGTTCATTTCATGGAGTTCCGGTGCGGAGAGCCCGTCGAGCCGCTTAAAGTAATAGGCAACTCGGACAAGCGCGGCACGGAAGTGCATTTCCTGCCGAGCAAGGAAATATTCGGCTTGGTTGAGTTTCACTTCGAGATTCTGGCCAAGCGCCTGCGAGAACTTTCCTTTCTAAACAATGGGGTAAAAATTTCCCTTATAGACAAGCGAAGCGGTAAGGAAGAGCTGTTTGCGTTTACCGGGGGTGTAAAGGGTTTTGTCGAATACATGAACCGGAGCAAGAGCGTGCTGCATCCGAATGTTTTTCATACCTGCATCGAAAAAGAAGGGATCACCGCAGAAATTGCCATGCAGTGGAATGATTCCTACCAGGAGAACGTTCAGTGCTTTACCAACAATATCCCGCAACGCGACGGGGGCACCCATTTGACGGCCATGCGCACGGCCATGACGCGCACCCTCAACCAGTACATCGAGGAAGAAGAACTGGCAAAGAAAGCCAAAGTGGAAACAACCGGCGATGACATGCGCGAAGGGTTGACAGCGGTGCTGTCGGTCAAACTTCCGGACCCGAAGTTTTCTTCCCAGACCAAAGACAAGCTGGTTTCTTCGGAAATCCGCCCGGTGGTTGAAGAGGTGGTGAGCCAGCAGCTGATGGCCTTTCTGCTGGAAAAACCCAACGATGCCAAAGTGATCGTCGGAAAAATCATCGATGCGGCGCGCGCCAGGGAAGCAGCGCGAAAAGCCCGCGAATTAACCCGGCGCAAAGGGGTGCTGGACGGTGTGGGACTACCCGGCAAGCTGGCGGATTGCCAGGAGAAGGATCCCGCGCTATCCGAGTTATATCTGGTAGAGGGTGATTCTGCGGGCGGCTCCGCGAAACAGGGGCGGGACAGAAAATTCCAGGCCATCCTGCCGCTCAAAGGCAAGATTTTGAATGTAGAAAGAGCGCGCTTTGAAAAGCTCATTTCCTCGCAGGAAATTGCCACCCTGATAACTGTGCTGGGAACCGGTATCGGCAAGGACGAATACAATCCGGACAAACTGCGCTATCACCGCATCATCATCATGACTGACGCCGACGTGGACGGCTCACACATCCGCACCCTGCTGCTGACCTTCTTCTATCGCCAGATGCGTGAGCTGGTGGAGCGCGGCCACATCTATATCGCGCAGCCGCCGCTTTACAAGGTCAAACAGGGTAAGGAAGAAAAATATCTCAAGGACGATCACGAGCTGAAAAATTATATATTGCGCTCAGCACTCGTTGATGCAGAGCTGCACACCGATGGAGGAGCTGCAATCCTGCAGGCCGAAACGCTGGAGCACCTGGCAAAAGAATATTTCCTCGCAGAGGCCGTAATAGATCGCTTGTCGCGGGTTATCGCCACCGAAGCGCTGCACGCGCTGCTCAAGCAGCCCGACATCCGGCTGGATAACCAGGAAGGGGCAGCGCAAAGCGCCACTCGCCTGCAACAGGCCTGCGGTCCGGAAATTAAGGTGAAGGCGGAAATCAATCTGGCCAACGATGAGTTTCGCTTGCGTTTGGAAAAATTCCTGCACGGAAACTACTCGGTAAGTTATATCGAGCAAAGCTTTCTGCAAAGCGGAGATTTTGCCCAGATCAGGCAGACGGCGCAGGCGCTTGAGGGTTTGCTGGGCAAAGGCGCCTATATCAAGCGTGGCGAACAGCGCAAGCCAGTTGCCGATTTCAAACAGGCCATCGAATGGTTGCTGGAAGAAGCGAAGCGCGGGGTGGCCATCCAGCGCTACAAAGGGCTGGGGGAAATGAATCCCGAACAGTTGTGGGAAACCACCATGGATGTGAAAAACCGCATCCTGTTGCGGGTGCAGATCGAAGACATTATTTCGTCCGACGAGATTTTTACCACCCTGATGGGGGATGTGGTGGAACCGCGCCGTGCCTTTATAGAGCAAAACGCCCTGGGGGTAAAAAATCTGGATGTCTAAGGAAACACTGAATAAGTCGTCACACCGGCGCAGGCCGGTGTCCAGCCTGTTGAAATTACTGGATTCCGGCTTCCGCCGGAATGACAATATGAGACTTGTTCAGCGTTTCCCTAAATTTGTGGAATGGTTTACTTTTGAGGGGTTTTTGGTGGTGATAGGTGGATTTGAACCACCGACCTCAGCGTTATGAGTGCTGCGCTCTAACCACCTGAGCTATATCACCAATCACATAGTCACCGTGTCGAATGCAGTTACGGCGGCGCTACTCTTGGCAACACTCTGTTATTGTTGAAGACTTAACTATCGCCAAGAAGAGCGCGGAATTCTCCAGATTTATCCAACAGTTGTCAATAATATATTACGAGCTTGCAAAACTATTTTCTGAGCCAAAGCGCGATTGCTCAGAGAGAGGGGCCCAAGAAACTGGACAACACGATAAGTGGCAGCCTTGCCTAACTTGAGCCACCTCTGGTGGCTAAACGCAGTCTTAAATAATGTTGCATTGGAACCTCGAAATAGCGGTGGCTGGCTAAAGATATCATGATGAGCGCCATGAAAAACAATGCCATGAACCATGGGGAATAGAACAGCTCCTGACTGATTGCCAGTTTGGCTGTAACCAGCGCCGTTGTTAGCTGCAAAGGGAAATGGAGAAGGTACGATGAATAAGAAATGTCACCAATAAACGCCCATCTTTTGCCTAATGTCCCTTTCTTTGTTTCTATCAAAGCCAACGATATAACAGTCATCGGAAATAGTACAACAACTACAAAGTTGGAAATAATTTTCTGAAGTATCCAAGGAGCCTCCCCAATGGACATTGTAAGGCCATAATTTGGGCTTGCAACGCCAATTGTCACCAGCCATGCAATGGAAGTAATAAGCGGTAGCCAAATCGAAACCTTCCAGGTATCTCCACCCCTGACAATTTTCTCGTAAGCGATAAAAGCAATGCCCCCAAGAAAAAAACACATCACCCCGTATCCAATGGCATGGTTATATCTCTGAACGAAATACCCGACAAGGGTGATGAGAATCAATGCGGTCAGATTTCGACGAAATATCCGGCAGAATACGAAAAACATTGTATACAACAACACTTCTATTGATACCGACCATATTGGCCCGTTAAATGAAAGCCCCTTTTCAAGCCCCCATGAAGACACAAAGAACAGGTTAAGCAAAAAGTGGTAAGTGTCATTGAATGGGTACACGAATGACGTATTCGTAATACCCGTATAGACAATCTGGCCAACAGCAACAAATATAAGAGTTATGAAATGAAGGGGGTAGAGCCGCGATAGCCTCAGAGCCGAGAACGACCCCAGCGAAATAGTTTTATCGGCAATACGTATTGAATACAGCCAAAAGAAAATAAAGCCGGAAAGGCAGAAAAATAATTGGACGGCCACAACACCATTCTTATAAAAAAAAGAAAGCACATCAAACAGAGGTTGCTTATCAATGGAAAACCCTGCGCCCAGCTTGTTAAAGGGGAGAAAAAAAACTTGCCAGTGCCACAACACTACGCTGAGCGACGCCACTCCTCGCAGCACGTCGAGCGAATAAAAGCGTTGGGGTGTGTGTGTACGGTGCGTCATAAGACAAGTATAACGCGGGAGTGCCTGGAATTTTGTGGAAACGGAATTTCTCTACTGCTGCTCCAACCGCCTGTCTTAGGTCTCCTGATGGCGAATGTATTCACGTATCAACTCTTCGTCACGCCCTGCCGTTGATACAAAGCAGCCATTTGCCTGGGAGTGTTACCCCGCAAAATTACGCTCCCCGTACACCCGGGCCAGATGGATCGTGCTCTTGCCCTTGAGAATCGCTTGATGCATCCATGAGTTATCCTGAAAATGCGCCCGCATACATACTGGCAAGAAACTGGGGGCTTGCAGAGGGTGCAACAAAAGACTACATTATGCGTAGCGCTGTGATAGTTACACGCGACATATGGAAGGCAGTTGCATAATAACACAATTGCTCACTGATTCTTGCGCTTAGGCAGAACTTGCAACCCGATTCCTGGAAGGATGACGTAGCCATTTCACCAAATGTTTTACCGGTTTAATCCGCACCCCATGGAGTTAGGCAAAGGTTGCCTTGATGAGGTTCGCGCACCCTGCGAGGGTAAAACAGCTCATACCCACGGCAAGCACTCCAACGCATAACCCAAAGATGCATATCAGGGTTGGCACAGCAGCAGCACCCGTTCTGTTTGTTTATGGCCATGACAGGGTGCCGTATTTATTGGCGCACCAGCGCAGATTGAACTTCGATTATCAAGGAAACAACCATGCCGGATGAGGCGAGTGGAACAAAAACCAGTCAAATAGCATTTTTGGTGGCGTTGCTCGCCATTTTCGGTCTGGCTTCGTGCGGTGGTGGCGGTGGCGGTGGCACTCCTGCGGCGGCTGCCCCGGCAACTCCTGCAGCCCCGGCGATCCTTACCCTTACTGACTCGCATTCCATTCCAAACGGCACAACCACCACAATTGGCTGGTCATCCTCTGATGCCAGCCAATGCGTGCTGTACAACACCACGGCCACGTCGGGCACCATTTCTACCCCGACCACCCCGGTAGTCGCAAGCGGCACGGCAAGCAGCTATACGACACCGGCGCTGAATACCAACACCACTTACACCCTTGAATGCTCCGGTGCTACCGGCACCAGCCCCACCCAGCAGACTACGACGGTCACCGTGGTGCCGCTGTCGGTTTACGCCTATCTCACCGCGACGCCGTCCGCTATTACGATCGGAACAGGCCAGCAATATGCCACCCTTTCCTGGTCGTCTATCAACAGCACTTCGTGCTCGTTGACTGGGGTAGCCAGCCCCGGCACCGTCGGAACCTCCAATACATCAAACTTTACCGTCGCTGGCACTTATTCCTATACCTTCTCGTGTTCCGGCGCTGCCGGAACCAACCCCGCCCAGCAGACGGCGACAGTTACCGTGTCGGCAGCAAGCGTACCCACAATCACGCTGACCGCAACCCCGCCCACCATCTCGAATAACACCACCACCTACATGGCGTGGTCATCCACCAATACGACGGGTGCGACTCCATGCACAGCAACTGGCACGGGTGCCCCTGGCGGGCCACTGGCTGCCAGTGGCAGTTTCACCACGCCAAACCTGACCGTCAACCCCACTACTTACACCATATCGTGTACTGGCCTCGGCGGAACGGCAACGCAGAGCGCGACCGTTACCGTGAATCCACCTGCGTCTCCCCCGGCAGTCACCGTCACCGCTTCGCCGTCAACCATCTCGAGCGGCGAATCCTCCACCATTTCTTGGACATCCACCAACGCCACCTCGTGCAGCTCGGCAGGTGGCGGCGGCACCGGCACCACTGGTGCATTCACCACGCCGGCCTTGACCGCTCCTAGCACCACCTACACTGTGACTTGTACCGGCCTCGGCGGATCAATATCGGGAAACGCGACGGTTACCGTAAGCGGCGGGGCATGTGCGACCACCGGAGACACCGGCGCCATCACGCTTTCCAGTGTTGCGGCGCGCCTGAACGGCGTGGCGCCGCTGGCGGTGTTCTTCGATGCCAGCGGCACCACGGCCCCCGCGATAACGCGCCCGTTCCACGAACTGGAATACCGCTGGACCTTCGGCGACGCTTCGGGCACCATTAACAATGTGACGACCTGGGGAACCGGCAGCAACCCCGGCGTCAACAGCCGCAACACGGCGACCGGCCCGGTGGCGGCGCACGTGTTCGAGCGGCCCGGCACCTACACCGCCACCCTCTATATCACGGACGGCACCAATGCGGTGCAGAACGGCTGCACCACGATCGTGGTGCAGGACCCCGATGTGGTATTTTCCGGCGCCAACACATATTGCGTCGGCGCGACGGCGCTGCCCGTCGCGGGCGCGGGCGGCTGCCCGGCGGGCGCGACCCCTGCCATGCAGCCGAACTTTACGACCGCAATAAGCAGCTACGCGAGGACGGGCAAGCGGGTGCTGTTCAAGAGGGGAGATACGTTCACGATTTCGACAGCTGGCGCCAGCATCACCGCTACCGGACCCGGGATTGTGGGGGCATTTGGATCGGGCAATCTCCCCCTCGTACAAGTGCCGCTCAACGACCGCGGCATCTTCTCTTTTTCCTCTGGACCAACGCCAGCCTTCAAGGATTGGCGATTGATGGACCTGGAATTTGATGGCATGGGCGGCTCGAACGTCACTGGAGTGGGCAATGGTGGCGGCGCAACACAAATCACTTTGCTCCGGCTGACGATGCGCAGATTCGAGGCCGCCATCGGCATCGCAGATGGCAACCCGAATTACTGGAACAATTATGCGATTGCCAATAACCGCCCCGAACTCGGCGGACATACCGTAGATCAGATTGCAGTTGTTGATTCAACGGTCGTTTATGGGCCCAACACGCATTACGGCGGCTATAACGCCGGGAACCGCTTTGCTTTTATGGGTAACTCTATTGATAACGGCGGGCTGAATATTTCCAGGGGCGACCCCATTAACGGCTCCCACGTCGCCCGTTTCCCCTACCTGGGCAAGGCGGTCATCAGCAACAACGACATCTTGCGCCCCGGCTTTGACAGGCTTGGCATCAAGATACACGCGCCGACGTGGAGCTACAACGGCAGCTGGGTTGTACCAAGACCTGACAGCCCAACTCCAACTGCCGATCAAAGCTGGTGGAGCAGCTATTCGGCAGCGCTTAGCGGCGATGGGTATTCCAAGCAGATCATCATTTCGGACAATAAGCTCGTCGATTTCATCAACCCGTGGTCAATTGCCGTGGGGCCGCAAGGCGCTAATGCAGACGAAAGGGTGAGGGACGTCATCATGGAGAGGAATTTGCACGTAGGCACCCCTACATCGCAGATGTCACAGATAATTCGCGCTCAAGAGGTCACGGCCAGAAACAACCTGTTTCTGGGGGGGGGCAGCACCACCAGGTATGCATTCCGGGTTGAAGTGGACGGCCCGGAACCGCCCGCCAGCAATGTATGTATATAAAACAACACGCAATATACAAACGACTCCGTGCCGGTAAACGAATTTGTAATGGTCAGCATCGGGGGCACGCCCAATGTCGTTTATGCCTCGTTGGGCAACGCGGCGAATGTTCCCTCCAACATCACGGTCAGAAACAACCTTGCCTATGCGCCCAATGCGACAAACCCGCGTTTCTACACCACCGTCGCGGGCGTGGGGGGCGCGACAAATGTCGTGGTTTCCAACAACTCTACTGACGCTCAGGTAAAGAATGGCAGCTCGGCTGGGTTTACTGCACCCCCGTTTACCGTGCCGGCCTCCATGCCGCTTACCGTGTCGCCGTATACCGTGCCGCTGTTATTCCTTGATAATTTCATGCCTACGGCTGGAAGCTACGCTTTCAACACCGGTACAACTGTTCCGGCCTGGTCGGATATCCTGCGCTACAGCAGGCCGCAGAGCAGCGTGCCGGATATCGGAGCCGTCGAAAGGCATTAGGGCACTTCTAAAAATTCACGTTTCGTCATTCCCGCGAAAGCGGGGACGAATTTTTAGAAGCGCCCATTAGGAAAACGCGGTAACGCCAGCCTGCAGGCGCTGGCGTTCAACAAGGTATTTGCTGCCCCCGTTCTGGGCTATCTGCTGTTGGAGCCAAGCCGAAGGGATGCCGTAAGGAATTAAGGATGAATGGTTTTGCGGTATTTTGCACGGGCTCGGGCGGGTTGGGCGTCACCCCCGGGCGCGTAGTTCCACCCGGCGACAATATCACTTGCGATTATCGCGCAATAGGGCAAACCGGAAGCCTGCTCACCTGGTCTCATACCAGCGGTGATATCCATTGTGCCGCCCGGCAGGACTCATTTCTCGTGCTTTCCGGTTATGTGCTCGAAAGCCGGCCAGGGCCGGATTTCAGCAGCCAGGACGATGCGGCGGAATGGTGCCTTGCCAGGATTGATGAGAAGGGATCAACCGAAGCATTGGCGGAATGGCTGGCCGGACTGCGCGGCTCATTCGGAATCTTCTATCGCAACCACACCCGCAACCTGACGCTGTGCATTACGGATCGCGCCGCCTCACGCCCGTTGTGGAGGCAGTGGCAGCAATCCGGATGGATCGTGTCTTCGCACCCGGCAGCCCTCGCCTTGTCCATGCCATCACCCCGCTTCGATGCGCTTGCCCTGGGGTCCTTTCTTGTTTACGGCGGCCCGGTGGAGCCTTGCAGAAGCCTGTTTCAGGGTGTCACAGGAACGCCGCCCGGAACAATCGTCAGCATGGGCGCAAGCGGAGATTGCAAGGAGCACTGCTGGTATCGTTTCAGGCACGAACCCGATCCCGGTCTGCGCTTGAGCGGATGGGTGGACCTGGCTGCGGAACGCCTGATTACTGCAGCTTCCCGGTTGGTGCGCAGCGGCGAAAAAATGGCGGTGTTCTTCAGCGGCGGAACCGATTCCCGGCTTGCAGCAGCGGCCCTGAAGGCGGCTGGTGGAAATCCGCTGCTGGTGACGCTGGGGGACAGCGAAAATCTTGAAGCAAAAGTGGCCAGGATGGCCGCAAAAGCGCTCGGGCTGCCCCATCAGTTCGTGTTGCGTGACGATCTCTGGTATTTGCGAACGCTGAACAGTACCGTGTACGAAACAGGCGGAAACTATGTCTGGATACACGGCCACTTTGCGGCGGCGGCAGCCAGGGTTGCCAAGGAAACCGGCGCCGGCAGTTTTGTTCTCGGCGACCTCTGCGAGGCATTCAGCAAGCTGTGTTGCTCGGTGGACCGGGCTGGCGGGAGTCTATGGTCCCCCGAAGAGTTTGCCGGTGCTTTCGACTCGCTCAGGCTGCCTCTCTACCGGCCAGCGAACAAGGAAGCGACACTGTCTTTGCTGAACGCAAAAATTCGTGCAGATGTTGAAAACGGGCTCCGGCGTGAAATCACCGGCCTCTACAAGAGAATTTGCCCTGCCTCAACCGACCCGCTTATCGTTGGAGACCAGTGCCTGCGCTGGGATTCGGTGCAGACCATCCCGACGTATTTCATGTTTCTCGACGTGCGCAGCGAGGCGAGCGAGCGGAACATCATGCTCGATTCCGATGTGCATGAATTATTCGAAAAGCTGCCATCGCGTTTCCGCAACGAAATGAACCTCGGTGCATTGCTGATTCAGAAGCTCCACCCCAGCGCAGCGTGGGTGATGAATTCCAACAGCCTGCTGCCGATGGTTTTTCCGCCCTCAGCACACAAGCTGGCTCGCCGCATCAAGCCCGTTCTTGGCAAACTGCGGCGTTCCCTGTTCAGCAACACTTACCGCACGACAGGCTCGTGGCCCATGCATTCGATGCTATATTCGACCAACCCGGAGTGGCGGCGCAGCTTCGAGGATACCCTGGGCCAAGCCGACTTGTTCGATCCGGAGCTTTTTGACAGGGATGCCATCCGGCGATGCTGGCAAGCATTTCTGCTCGGCGAAGGCGATCGCGCCGGCGACGTCGAAAAACTCGTGCAGCTCGGCATATTGAGCCGGATGCTGGATGCGGGAACGTCCAACCTGGCTGGCGGTGCGCCGGGACTTGCGGCATGACAAAAGCAAAACCCGCGCTGCGAGACGAGTGAATCATTTGCTGATAAAACCTGTTGCCCAGCCTGGCACGGTGGCTGCCAGGATTGTGCTGAGTATCCTGTCTTGTTGCGCATTTGTTCCGGCGAGCGTAGCGGAACCCTCCCTGCCAGCTACATCCGGCGCAACACCACCGTCTTCTTCGACAGACTCCGGGAATTGCTCAACCACCGGAGATACCGGCGCCATCACGCTTTCCAGTGTTGCGGCGCGCCTGAACGGCGTGGCGCCGCTGGCGGTGTTCTTTGACGCTACGGGCACCACGGCTACAGCAACGACGCGCCCGTTCCACGAACTGGAATATCGCTGGGGTTTCGGCGACCCGCTCGGCAGTCCGGTGAGTGGCACGACCTGGAATACCGGCAGCAATCCGGGTGTCAGCAGCCGCAACACGGCAACCGGGCCGGTGGCAGCGCACGTGTACGAAATTCCCGGCACTTACACTGTTACTTTGAATGTAACGGATGGCAAAAATACAGTATCTAACAGTTGCACCCGGATCGTGGTGCAGGATCCTGACGTGGTGTTTCCCGGCACCAAAACGGCTTGCGTCGGCGCGGCGGACCCGCCGCCCGTTCCCGGAACGGGCGGCTGCCCCGCCGGCGCGAGTGCGGTGGTACAGCCGAACTTTACTGCGGCGATCAGCACACATGCCAGGACGGGCAAGAGGGTGCTATTCAGGAAGGGGGATACCTTCACGATGCAGGTGAAGGCGGAAATTCTCCAGACCGGGCCGGGAATCGTCGGGAGCTTTGGCTCGGGGCCGCTTCCCGTCATACGAACGACCGCTACCAGCGATGCCACCCTCTCTTTTTCCGGCCGGACAACACCCACCTTCAGCGACTGGCGGGTGATGGACCTGGAGTTTGACGGCGGGGGAGGTTCGGTTATTCACGGAGTGGGTGCTTTCGGCGGCATAACACAGATCACCTTACTCCGGCTGACAATGCGCAACTTCGAGGCGGCTCTCGGCCTTGATGGCACCATGGCAAACTATTGGAACAACTACCCCGGTGGAGGATCTGGCACCAAGGGGCATCTGGCCGATCAATTAGCCATCGTTGACGCAACGGTTCTATATGGCTCCAATACACATTACGGCGTTTATGGCAGTGGGAACCGGTACGCTTTTATGGGCAATTATGTTGATAACGGAGGCCTCAACCTTTCCTTGGGCCACCCCATTAATGGCTCTCACATCGCCCGGTTTCCCTATCTGGGCAAGGCGGTCATCAGCAACAACGACCTCTTGCGCCCCGGTTTTGACAGGCTCGGCATCAAGCTGCATGGACCGACATGGACTGGAAGTGCCGCAGGCGCCGGGGGAACGCCCAGTTCAACAGGTGAGGCAAACTGGTCCAACTATTCCGCAGCGGTTAGCGGCGACGGATATTCAAAACAGATTGTTATCTCCGACAACAAGCTCACCGATTTCAGGAACCCGTGGTCAATTGCTGTAGGCCCGCAAAATGCTTCAAGCGATGAGAGGGTCAGGGAAGTTATTCTCGAGCGTAACCTGCATGTAGGGTCGCCTCTGTCTCAGGTGGCACATGTAATTCGCGCCCGAGAGGTCACGATCAGAAACAACCTGTATATCGGGAATGCGGACAGCACTTCCAAGTATCAGGCTGGAGTCAGGATAGAAGTGGATGGCCCCGAACCGCCCGCCCGCAACATATGGGTTTACAACAACACACAATATTCAGCAGCAGCTTTGCCGAGTGGTCAATTTTTGATGGTAGATATTAAACACACACCTAATATCATTATCAACGGCAACAATAACAACTCCCCTTCCAGCATCACTGTAAAAAACAATCTTGCCTTCGCACCCAATGCGGCAAGCCCTTTGCTCTACAAGAATACAGGCATTGATGCAGCGATGAATGTTGTGGTTTCCAGCAACTCTACCAATGCTCAGGTAAAAAATGGTGGCCGGGCTCCCCTTGCTGTGCCGCTCTCCATGCCGCTTACTTCGCCTCCGTTCATTGTGCCGCCCTCCTTCCTTGTAAATTTTGTACCTGCGGCAGGGAGCTACGCCATCAACGGTGGAGCGATTGTTCCGGTTTGGTCTGATTTTTTCCGCAATGACAGGCCGCAGAAGGCAATTATGGACATGGGTGCTGCAGAAGCACCCTAACCCGGATATTTCACCAGGCCGGCCCGCAACCTGATGGAGAATCGCTTGAGAACTGGATTGCAGGCACCTGGAGCGGGAATCCAGCTTGTACCGCAGACCTTTGCGGCATCTTCGCGCCAATAGGCCGTGCTATTGGCTTGGCGCATCCTGAGCCAATCTGCTTGCAAACCGCCCCACCCTCTCCCGCAATCTGGTGAAAGGTGAGCCCTGCCGGGCGCACCCAAACAAAGAACCCCGCCTTAGCGGGGTTCCAATGTTGGCATGACTATTGTTGCTTATGTGTTGCCAAGCTTTCTGCGGAGCACCGTAACACCAAACAAAACAAGCCCGGCCAACAGCATGGCATATGTCTCGGGTTCCGGGATAGGTGCATACACTGCGGTTTTACCCCCATTCAAAGAAATACCCGCTACTTTAACAAACGAATTGGCCAAGCTGTAATTGCTGCCCAAACCGCTATCCAAACCGGTAACACTCCACTTGACCCAGCTGTTTTCGCCCAGATGCGGGAAGCCTGGGCCAATCCCGAACCCGGTTCCAAAATCAATCTCAAACGAGCCATTGAGCCAGCCAACCAGTCCATTAAAGCTCTCGGCCGTCATTCCGGTTAAGTTGCTGCTGATAAAAGTGCTTATGGGCCGGGGGCTGGGGGTGGGGGTGTAATCAAAACTTATTGAGCGCACGTAGGCATCAGGGCCAAAATTGCTGAACAAGTTGTTGCTGACGGACAAGGTATAGTCCGCATACCCCGTGCCGCTATCAACAACCGTCAAATGCGCAAAAGGGTTATTATCAAACTGGTTCGGGGCAACAAGATAATATTCGTAAGGACCCGCTCCCACTAGCTTGCCAAAATCATACTCTGCTGTTGTTGTCTGTGCGTGGGCCAAGCTACTGAATGCAAGGAAACACGCCGCCAGTAACGGGGTAAGAAAATTAAATTTTGGCATTATTCCACCTCATGCTAATTATTGTTTAAGGGACTGCAATGCGTTTCAAGACGATACCCTAGTTTCTCTATACTAAAATATTGATTCCCGATAAGCTGGTGTGATACTAGCGGGGAACGTTAACAAACACAATTGTACTGAAGTACAGGTACACAAACGATTTAGCCCGTAAACCGGGTCGCATGGGGCTTTAAAAATGTCGCATTGCTATGCTTGAAATGCTAGACTTTGGCCTTGAATTTTAAGGGTACTTTTTAAAAATGGGGTTTATATCACCCCTGCCCTTGCGGAATCCCGGTTAACCAACATACCCAAATTCCTGTCTTTGCGGGAACGGTGAATTATTGGAAGTGCCCACAGTCATGTATCAAAAATGAGCGAGAACAGCTACTCTGCAATTATTGTCGGCACCGGTTTTGCCTCTACGTTTTTCCTGTGGGAATATCTTAAACATGCTCCGGCAAGCGAGCGTATTCTCGTGCTGGAGCGGGGACGGCGGCTGGATCCCGCAGAGCGCTTGCAGCGCCGCATTGTCAGGGATGAATTCGTGCGGTTCGAGGACGTTATCATCAACCGGACGCCGGCGAAGCCATGGCTGCAGAACATAACGTTCGGCGGGGGGGTGTGCTGGTTTGGCAATACTCCGCGCATGCATCCGAACGACTTCCGCACTCGCTCGCTATATGGAGTGGGTGATGACTGGCCGTTGAGTTATGACGACCTCGAGCCATATTATGTTGCGGTCGAGGATGCGATGGGAATCGGAGGGTCTTCCGCCGGACCGTACCCCCGCTCGAAGCCGTATTCTTTTCCCCCGCATCGCTTCAACGCGTTTGACGAGTTGCTCGCAAAAAAATACCCCGGCCTTCATATTCCTTTTCCCAGCGCCCGGTCTAGCAGCGCCGGAACAGGGCGGCCCGTTTGTTGCGGGAATGGCATCTGCGAACTGTGCCCGGTCAGTGCCAAGTTTCAGAACGATTTGCACATGGCTCACGTATATGTGGATCCGAGAGTTACTCTGGTTCTTGAGGCCGAGGTTGAGCGAGTGGATATACAGGCGGGGAAAGTTACCGGTGTGCAGTACCGCCAAGGGACGCACGAGGTTCACGCGAAGACAGACCTTGCGGTAGTTGGAGCACACGCAGTGATGACCCCGTTTATCCTCCTGCGTTCCGGCCTTCAGGATCGCGCACTCGGACGCTATCTTAACGAGCAGTTGGGGAGGGGTGTCCAGATTAACCTGAATGGCATTGATAATTACGATGGCGGGCAATCAGTGACCGGGCTGGGCCTGATGTTCCTTGATGGAGCGTTCCGCAAGGACAGGCCGGGTTGCCTGATTGAAAGCTGGAATGTTCCCTGGCTGCGGGCTGAACGCGGCCGGTGGCGCCAGCGGGCATTTGTCACGTTTGTCTTCGAGGATATTCCAAGTTTCGACAACTATGTTGCCGTGTCGCCAGAGGACCCGTCGAAACCGGAGGTAAGATACTCAAAACATTCTGGCTACATGACAGCCGGGCTGGAATCCACCAGCCGCCTGGTGGAAGAGCTGATCGGCGGGCTGCCTGTCGAGTCCTATACCATTCTTCCTGTGGATGGGTTGGGCGGTTCCGCTCACATTCAAGGCACGACCCGTATGGGGCAGGATCCCGGCAACAGCGTAGTTGACAGGGATCTCCGGCACCACTCGGTCCGCAACCTGATTGCGCTCGGCAGCGGAACCTTTCCGACGTGCCCGGCCGCGAACCCGACGCTGACGCTATCGGCGCTGGCAGTGCGATCAGCGCGACGGCTTTTCATTTAAGCGCAATATGGGATTGTCCAGAAGGAAATTTCTTGCGTTAGGCCTTGCTGCCGGGGTCGCGCCTCTTTACGCATTATATGCGTGGCGCTGGGGCGACCCCACGGATGTCATCGTTGCAATATTGGAGCGTCGCGTCGGATATTTGCGCGTCGACCACGGCACGTTCCACGATTTTGCCAGGGACTACGTATCACACCGGAAAAATTATGAGCGTCAGTTCGCCGCCTTGTCCGCAGTTTCGCTGCCGCTGCAATTTATCAGCCCTTACCGCTGGCTTGCTCAAGGGCATGCATTCCGGCGGCTTGAAGACAGTGTTGTTTCAGATTATCTGCTCTCGACAGATTTTTTTGCCAACGGCGCCGATGAACAGCGCACAGTTTCGTATGTTTCATTTTATGACCCCTACGTCAGGCCGTGCAGCAACCCGTTTAACCGTCAGCCGTGACAACGGCAGCAGGTCTGCTGTACTCAGCCGGCACACGAAATCAAAACAGGGGTTTTGCCGGGGCGGCTACCCGTTCCCGGCTGCCATCTGCTTCCGCAGCATTTGGGTATAGGCCACCCCCATTCCTGCAACGGACCAGTACACAAGCGGCACGAACGTAATGCTGCTCACGGTAGCGATGGTTACCAGAATGCCCAGCAGCGTGGCCAGCAATGTTTGGCCGAGCAGGTATTCCTCGCTGTCTCTATCCGGAATCGAGCGCATGGCCCGGTATATGCCCAGGAGCGTCAAGGCAAAGAACCCTGCAAACAACCCGAGGCCAACGAACCCCGATCTCAGGGCTATGCTGAGATAGCTATTGACAACGTCTATGATGCCTTGACCCTGGCGCATGGCCTCCATTTCGGGTGTTTCGAGAAAATTGGTGGAGCCGAACCACGGGTAGCGCTGGATCACGATCATTGAATTGGTAAACAATTGCTCGCGGTATTCGATGTTGTATTTCTCGGTTGTCCCAATATAAGGCAATAAATTTATCACCCTTTCGCCTCCGGGAAGCATGGCAACCACAGATAAGGTGAGTATCGCAGCAAGCGCAAAAGCCATCAGGCGGCTGGCCGGGTTGCGGCCGGTGGCAAGAAAAACGAGCAATAACACCACAGCTCCTGTCCATGGGCCGCGCGACAAAGTGGCGATTAAACCGGCGACCAGCAGCACCATGCCAAGCCGGCGGAGAGGTGCTTGCTGGATGTACCGTTGCAGGAACAGATAAAAACCCGCTCCTACCGCAAGGACAAAACCCAGGGCGATGGGTTGGAGGGCAGAGGCAACGGCCCTGACCATTCCGTCGCGTTCAAGGTATCCTCCTCTTGTGCTTGTATCCTCCAGCAATCCGAGCGAGCCAACCATTTCTCTATAGAGCAGCCAGTGCTTGGATATTTCAAATACAGCGATCAAAGCAAGAACCATGGTGGCCAGCACAAGGCTCGACATCACATCGCGGAAGGCTCGCATATTCTTTGGCGAGCGGCTAAAGACAAAATAGGGCAAGAATACATCTGCGAATGCATAAAAGGCATGGCGCAAGGCGTTTGTCGGGTTGGTGTCGCGCAAATAAAGCGCAACAACAAGCAAGAGGTAGGCGGCAAATACCTTGTCGGATCCGGATCGCCCGAAGGGCAGCGAGTCACCTCGGCGGCGCAGGGAAAAAAATGCTGGAAGCAGAATGAGCAGTGCCAGTATCCTGGGGTGGGAAAGGTCGAAAAAAAAATCAAACACACCCATTCCGGGAATTTCTATTGTGTTGGGGGGAAGCGCAAATAAAAGAAAGAAATAGAGTGCGGGCGGATTGGATTCGCGTTTACTCGCATAGATCAGCAGCGATATGGCGATGAATGTGTACACCCAGAAATGAGGTGCCAGAAAGGCGGAAAGCGTTAAGGCAAGCCAAAGATTCCGCCTTCGTGTAAAATCTTCGGGGTCTGTGAAGATACAGGCGGGCCGGTAAGCAAAAATAAAGACTATCGTTGCAAGGGCGAGAACAACAATATAAGCCGGCATATCAAGTTTGTTATGGTATTAAACAATCCGTGCGGTATTTCATTGTATTCCTTGCAATAGAAACCCACGAATGATTTTTGCGTAACCCGCCTGGCGAGCGGCTGGGTGTTCCTTGCGAGGATGATTGCCGCAACCAGCGTTTTTTCAACGGCGCATACTAAGCCGGACACTGGTAGCAGCTGCCACTGGTTTATTAGGGTGCACCTGCTCATTTTTCACCTCTCTGGCGCTATTGCGAGGTACTGATTGCCACAGGCTTTCAGAGGTGGCTGATGGTTTCATTTTGCCGTACATGGCATATCTTCTGCGTCTTCGGTGCAGGGTAAGCCGGGCTGGGACAAGACCAGCACCAAAGCAAATTCGTATTCCAGCGTGTTCTCAACTGATTAAGTTAAAAATATGTCCACCCTCAGGCAACGCGTTTTGCAGTCCGGTTCCTGGACGTTGGTTGGATATGGTGTGAGCCAGGCCCTCCGTTTGGGGGGCAATCTCATTCTCACGCGCCTGCTGTTTCCCGAGGCTTTTGGAATGATGGCTATAGTCATGATAGCCTGCTACGGCGTGACGATGTTCGTGGATATGGGGATAACACAGTCTATCGTCCAGAACAAACGCGGAAATGAACCGGCCTTCATAAACACGGCCTGGACTCTGCAAATCATACTGGGTTTTCTGATATGCGGCGGGCTTTGCGCCCTGGCGTTGCCCATGGCGAGTTTTTATGCTGTTCCGCAGCTTGCAGCCATGCTTCCTGTTGTCGGTTTGAGCGCAATCATCAATGGCTTCAATTCGACCAAACTGTATACCGCGCAACGAAACCTGGAAGCTAAACGGGTAACGTTGATTGACGTTACTACTTACGCGCTCGGGTTGCTCTGCACCATATACCTCGCCTGGCTTTTGCAATCGGTTTGGGCTCTGGTCTGGGGCCAGGTAATTTCAGCAACCCTGAAAATGTCCGCCACTCATGTGGCGCTTCATGGCATCCGGAACCGGCTCGCGTGGGACCGGGACGCGGCCAGGCATTTGATAAAATTCGGGCGTTGGATAATGTGGAGCTCCGTCCTTACTTTCCTGTCTGTAGAAGGCGGGCGGCTGCTGATCAGCTCTTTGCTCGACATGCGGCAACTGGCATTGTTCACATTGGCGAACACGATGAATCTCATGTTCTGGCAAGCCATTCAGCAATTGGCGGGTAAAGTGTTCTTCCCCGCTTATGCGGAAGTTTACCGCAACGACCCCAAACGCCTGTCAGCAGTCATGTATAAGGCGCGCCTGACGATTACCTTGCCCAGCTGGTTTCTGGCAGTTTTGTTCGTGTTTTCCGGAAACTGGATTATGGGGATACTATACGACGAACGGTATCATGGGTCGGGCGCCATGCTGGAGCTGCTTGCCATCGGCACGCTCGCCGGTTGCGTGTGGGAGTCCTACACAGGCGTTTTGCTGGCGATGGGCAAGGTCGCCACCATGGCAGCGCTGACTGCAACCCAGATCGTATGCCAGATTGGAGGAATGGTTATTGGCTACCATTACTGGGGAGGGGCAGGCATAGTGATGGGTATAGCTGCGGCCAACTGGGTAATGTACTGCGCGCAGGCGTTTGTAATGAACCGCAACGGGCTTTGGCAACCCAGGCTCGATCTGGTTTTTCTCGCTGCTTCCGTATTGGTTGTGGTGCTGGCCTGGCCTCGCCTGGCCTTGATTACAGGTTCCTGAGCAATGCGAATCAATACAATTTGCCCGGATTATATTTCCAGCCTGGGCGGCCCCAGTTACGTATGTAATTCACTCCTCGAGGCGATGAGCACATCGGGCCTGGATGTAAGCTTGTACTGTGTTTCCAGCGACAATGGTGCACACAGGCATTTTCACCGGCTCTCGATGCCTCTTTGGGCGAAGCCGATAGGCTACAGGCTGTTTTCCGAGGATAAATGGGCTAAGTATACGGAATGGCGATATCTGCGTTCGTTTAAAGATAAAGATATTGCGTATCTATGGGAACCCACCTCCATTGAAACATATAAGACCATAAAATCAGCCGGTCACATCATACTTTCTGAAAGCGTAAATACCCATCAGGCAACCAGCAAGGTGATATTGGATACTGAATATCAGCGGCTGGGCTTAAGACCGGCGCATGGTATTGATGAGAAATCAATTGCAAAAGAGTGCGCCAAGCTCGAATTGGTTGATTACATGTTCAGTCCCAGCCCGGAAGTCACCAAATCTCTCCTTGCCGCCAATGTGGCAAGCCGGAAAATAATCCAATCCAGCTTCGGCCTCGGCCCGAAAAATGTCCTTTTGCCGGAGGAAGTAGCCAGCCGCGCCGGGCGAACCGGGTTGACAGCCATATTTGTCGGCAGGATTGGGATACGCAAGGGAGTGCATCTGTTGCTAGAGTACTGGGTTAAAGCCGGCATAAAAGGAAAGTTGAAACTGGTCGGCAACATTGAGCCAAGTGCATCACGTCTGGTTGAGCCCTATCTGAACAGGCATGGCATCGAGCATGTGCCTTTCACCAATGATCTCCGGCAGGTATATTTAAGCGCGGACGCCTTTCTTTTTCCCAGCCTGGAGGAGGGAAGCCCTCTGGTAACATACCTCGCCTTGGGTGCCGGCTTGCCATCCCTGGTGAGCCCGATGGGGGGTGGGGGTGTTATTGAGGACGGCAAGGAGGGAATGGTTGTTGAGCCGCACGATGCCGACAAGTGGATTGATTCGATCCGTAAATTATTCTCCGATCCCGGGTTACGGCTACAATTATCCAGCAACGCATACAACAAGGCGGGAGAATATTTGTGGGGCAATGTAGGCCGCCGTCGCGGAGAATCTTTGCTGGCAATACTTGCTGGCAGAACAGGATTTAATTGCATATGAAAATTCTTGTTCTTGGGGGGAACGGTTTTATCGGGACGCACATCCTGGATGAGCTTCTTGATGCCGGGCACGAAGTCCGCGTGTTTGATCGCAGCCATGAAGTGTGGCGCAAGCCGCTACCGTCGGTCAGGTACTACCTTGGCGATTTCGCAAACACGCCGTTGCTGGCTGAAGCGATGCAGGGAATAGATGTCGTGATACATCTGATCAGCACCACTGTTCCTAGCACTTCCAACCTCGATCCCATTGCCGATATTCAAAGCAATCTTGAAAACAGTGTGCGCCTGTTTCAGCTTATGAGGTCGGCCAACGTTGAGCGGATCGTTTATTTATCCTCCGGCGGAACCGTTTACGGCATTCCCTCCATTTTGCCGGTGCCGGAAACCCACCCGCTAAACCCGATTTGCTCTTACGGCATTGTCAAGGTGGCGATCGAGAAATACCTGGGCATGTTTGAATACCTTTACGGATTAAAGCCGCTGATAGTCAGGGCATCCAATCCCTTTGGCCCCCGGCAGGGCCATCAGGGTGTGCAGGGGGTAGTTTCAACCTTTATGCACAAAATCCTGTCGGACGAAAAAATCACGATCTGGGGAGATGGGAGCACAAAACGCGATTACCTTTACGTTACCGATTTGGCCAGAATGTGCCGTATTGCGGCTGAATCGAACCTGACCGGGGTGGTCAATGCAGGTTCGGGTAGAGGGCTAAATTTGGTGGAGCTTGTACAAATGATAGAAACCGCAACTGGAAAGGGAGCGGACATAGAATATATTGCGGCGCGCTCCTATGACGTTCCCGAGATTGTGCTCAACATTGAAAAAGCCAGAACATTACTCGGATGGAGCCCCGGAATTTCCATGCAGAAGGGGCTGTCGCTCCAATTTGGCTGGATGGCACAAGATATGAAGAAAAACCAGATATGACGGTTACGGTTTTGTGCGGTGCGCTCTGCTTTGCGATCAACGGCGGCAATGATTGTTAGCAGTTATCGAGTTTTAACAGCATATTACAGGATCAAGGAGTTAAGCTGTGGGAATTGAAGAATCAACGCTGCGTTTCCTGCTGTCATCGCGCAAAACAGGTGTTTCTTTCGCGCGAACCATAACGCTAGGCAGGCAAGACCTGCTTCTCAGGCCTTCCGTTCTCAAGGGGCTGCTGCACCTGTATGGTCTTTGTTCCACGGACGAGGAAGTGGAGCGCATTCTGAAGGAAGCAAACCAATTCGCAGATCCCCTGTTCCGGGCGCTGGGGGCGCAAGTCATAGATTCCATGGATTACTCGTCGTTCGAAAGCGCCACGGTCGTGCATGACATGAACCAGCCGATTCCAGAAGGGCTCAGGCAACGCTATTCCATGGTTTTTGATGGTGGCACTCTGGAGCATGTGTTCAATTTCCCGCAGGCAATTCAGAACTGCATGGAAATGGTCGAAGTTGGTGGGCACTTCCTGTCAGTAACACCTAGCAACAATATGATGGGACATGGATTTTATCAGTTCAGCCCGGAAACTTTCTTCCGTATATTTTGTGAGGATAACGGTTTCCAGATCGAGAAAATGTACCTTAACGAGGGATGGGGAGCGGGGCCGTGGCTTCAGGTCACAGACCCCGACAAGTTACAGCGACGTGTCGGATGTGTCACCGGAGCGGCAACCAACTTGTACGTGCGTGCGCGAAAGTTGAGGGAAGCACCAATTTTTTCAGCCATGCCATACCAGAGCGATTACTCGAACATTTGGGACAAACAACCCAGCCGTGATGGAGACGCTCACCGGCTGGATTTCTTCTACCGGGATTCAGCCCCTCGCCCAAGCCTACTAGGGGCGATGGGGAAAATCGTACCTGAACCGTTGCGGAGGCATCTGCGGATGTACAGGCAGTACCGCCAGATGTTGCGGGATATTGACCCGGAAATGTTTCAGGAAATCAAAATTGACTGAACCGTTTTCACGGTACAGATAGTTAAGGAAGCAGTGTTATTGCGTCCGATGGCAACTCCGCTGCGAACGGGCACTGTTCGGCCACGCTTGCTGCGCCATAGCTGGCGGCAGAGGAAAGCCCGTCAACCCGGAAGTTTGGAAAAGCATGAAACAGGAATCGCCCTCGCTGATGTTGTCTGTTGTAATAATAAACTTCCGTACACCGAAGTTCGTTATTGACTGCCTGAAAACGCTTCTGCCGGAACTTGACGGCGTGGATGGGGAAACTGTTGTCGTGGATAACCATTCCGGGGATGATTCTCCCGGCATCATTCGCGACTGGCTGGCTCGGCATGATGCTGGCGGCAAGGTAATATTTGTTGAATCCGAACACAACTCCGGGTTTTCCGGCGGAAACAATACCGGCATCCAATCCCTCAAAGCCCGTTATTACCTGCTGCTGAACAGCGATACCCTGATTCGGCCTGGCGCGATACGGATCATGCTGGATACTGCAATGCGTTTTCCCGAAGCCGGGCTGGTCAGCCCGCGGCTCGAGTGGCCGGACGGCGTGGGGCAGGAGAGCTGTTTCAGATTTCCGGCGCCTGCCAGCGAGCTGATTTCTGCCGCTCAAACCGGCTTGGTTTCCGAGTGCTTCAGCCGTTACGTCGTTGCCTTGCCGGTACAAACGCAAATCGTGCGGCCCCAGTGGACCAGTTTTGCCTGTGTGCTGGTGAAGGATGAGGTATTCCGGCAAGCCGGACTAATGGATGATGGCTACTTCATGTATTTTGAGGATATCGAGTTCTGCCACCGCGCCCGCAAGGCCGGGTGGGACATTGTGCATAACCCCGAGGCGCGGGTAGTGCATTTGTGTGGTGGCAGCTCGCCGGTTACGGAACAGACCCGGCTGAAGAAGCGGCTACCCAGATATTATTATGAATCCCGCACCCGATACTATTACCAGACCTATGGCAGGCTTGGCCTGTTGGGAGCGAATCTCCTCTGGTGGCTGGGGCGGATAGTATCCGGAGCGCGGCAGCTGCTCGGACGCCCGGACAAAGCGGCAATTGAAGGAAAATGGCTGGATATCTGGACGAACTGGCTGCACCCCCTGAAACACTCCAATCCGCCAAAAACATGAGCAGGACCGCAACGGATGCCTGAAGGCCAAAACACAGTTGTGCCAGCCGGGTTGGTGGCCATAGGCCGCAACGAGGGTGAGCGCCTGCGCAAATGCCTCACATCTGTTGCAGGGCTGGCGGGGAGCGTGGTGTATGTGGATTCCGGCTCGACCGATGGCTCGGTGGATATGGCGCGCGCGCTCGGGGTTGAGGTGGTTGAACTGGACATGACCATTTCCTTCACCGCCGCCAGGGCGAGGAACGAGGGGTTCCGCCGCCTGCGCGCGATAGCTCCCGGACTGCGCTACGTGCAATTCGTGGACGGGGATTGCGAGGTCGTGCCGGGGTGGCTGGAAAAGGCAGCACGGTTTCTCGATGAGCACACCGGCGTGGCAGTGGTTTGCGGACGATGCCGCGAACGGTTTCCGGATCGCTCCGTCTATAACATGCTGTGCGACATTGAATGGAATACGCCGGTGGGAGAAGCAAAGGCCTGCGGCGGTAATGCGATGATGCGTGCCGATGCTCTTGAGCAGGCCGGCGGTTATCGTGACGGCCTGATCGCCGGTGAAGAGCCTGAGCTCTGTGTGCGGCTCAGGGCGGCAGGCTGGAAGATATGGCGGCTGGGCGAGGAAATGGTGCTGCACGATGCCGCGATCACGCGCTTCGGGCAGTGGTGGAAGCGTGCCAGGCGCAGCGGTTACGCCTACGCGGAGGGGGCGTACCTGCACGGTGCGCCGCCGGAACGGCACCGCATCAGGGAATCGCGGCGCATCTGGGCGTGGGGCCTGGGCGTTCCCGCGTTGGCGCTGGTGCTTTTTTTCTGGCTGGGGGCGCCGGGCCTGGCGCTGCTGCTGATTTATCCGGCGCAGGTCGCTCGCCTCGCTTTGCGTGGTACGCTCTCCGCGCGGGAAAACTGGTGGCGTGCCCTGTTTCTGGTGCTCGGCAAATTCCCCGAGGCGGCAGGGCAGTTGAATTTTTTATATAACCGGCTGGCCGGGAAAACGGCGCGCCTGATCGAGTACAAGTAAGCAATGTACGAAGCGTTCTACGGCTTGAAGGAAAAGCCCTTCTCCATCCAACCCGACCCGGACTTCCTGTATTTTGGCCGGCGCCACGCGCTCGCCTACGCGATGCTGGAATTCGGCATCCAGAACGGCGCAGGTTTTTCGGTGATCAGCGGCGAGATCGGCTGCGGCAAAACCACGTTGATCCGGCACCTGCTCAACCAGATGGCTTCCAATATCACGGTTGGCCTGGTGAACAACACCTCGCCGGATATCGCCGACCTGCTGGAATGGATCATGCTGGCTTTCGGTTTGCCCTATGACGGAAAGTCCAGGGTGGCGCTGTACGATGCCTTCCAGCGTTTTCTGATCGAGCAATACGGGGCGGGGAAAACCGTGCTGCTGATCGTGGACGAGGCGCAGAACCTTGCTCCCGGCGCGCTGGAATCCTTGCGCATGCTGTCGAATATCAACGCGGACAAACACCAGCTGCTTCAGGTCATCCTGGTCGGGCAGCCGCAACTGCGCGACCTGCTCAAGCGGCCCGACCTGAAGCAGCTCGCCCAGCGCGTCGCGGTGGATTTTCATATCACCCCCCTTTCCGTTGCCGAGGTGCAAAACTACATCGAGCACCGGCTGAAAACGGCCGGCAGGGAAACCCCCCTTTTTACTTCGGCGGCCTGCGCCATGATTGCGACGGCCAGCCAGGGTATTCCGAGGAGCATCAACATCCTGTGCGATACCGCGCTGGTTTACGGGTTTTCCTCTGAAGCCGAACGCATTGACCTGGCGCTGGTCAAGGATGTGCTGAACGACAAGGCCGAATTCGGGGCGCTTTAGGTGCAGCGATGATCCGGCGAAGCGGTAAGTCGGAGGCGCATTTCAAGTCAACTCCAACATTTTGAGTTGGGTAACCTTTAAACAGAATGGATATTGAGGATGCTGCGCGCCCGGTCCCGAACTTCGACGCGCCGCTCCTTGGGTATGGCAAAGTAATTTGTTGTCCGGCGTGGATACAAGTGACTTTCAATGAACCCATTTTCAGATAGCCCAGCATCGTTATGGGCGACACGATTTGGCACAAATATGGCGTAGCCATTTAAAGTCAAAAATTGAAACAAGGCGCTCTTGCCATTATCAACATCATCATCCGGCTGAGGCCCGCTCTCAAACATTATTACCGGGCGACAATTGTTCAATATATTTTCACTTCCTCGAAGGGCACCTAATTCCGCCCCTTCAACATCAATCTTGATAACATCTACGTCACTCGATGTCACGAGTGTATCCAGCCTTCTGATTGGTACCCGTATTTCGGAAATTATCCCTTTATTGGCGTCTTCCGGTCTTTTAAGTGAGCTATATCCTGACTGTTTGACATTTATGAAAAAAGAAACCTCGCCAGTGGATTCGCCGACTGCGCAATCATGAAGCTCAATAGCGGGAAATTTGCGCCGTAATGCTGCAATCTTTTCCGGAATTGCTTCGATAGCCACAATTCGTATAGATGGGTCATGATGCGCGACTTGCGATATGACAGAACCAATATGTGCTCCGACATCAATGAATACCTTGCCAGGCTGGCAAATTGCCGTTACAAGCTTCATTGCCAGTTGATCGTTTGCAAGCGTACCTACCCCATCAGAGTCGAATAAAGCAGCATGAAGAATCTCGAACTTGTCGCGCAATGACAAGGCGGCCCTGCCCATTATCGTGTTCAACAAGTATTGCTTCATAAAGTATCAGTAGCGTCCGGTTAAGTGCGAACTGATTGTACCACTGGCGCAGGATGGGCAAGGCCGCCGAACTGCGATTACGAACAGCTTCGGGCGTTGCAGGTGGCCTGCCATCGCGTTTGGCGCGCGATCTCCGGCAAGATGCTGCTGGGGCCGTTTGCGCTATAATTACAGCCTTTCCGGCACGCGACAATACCATGGAAGCCGAACAACTCAACGCTATCACCCACCACCTCCAGGACCTGCGCGCGCGCGCCGGTGAACTGCGGAGGTATCTTTGACTTCGAAGGCAAGCAGGAACGTCTCGCCGAAGTCGTAATTCTCGCCGAAGATCCGGCCACCTGGCAGGACAGCAAGCGCGCGCAGGAGCTGGGGCGCGAGCGCAAGATGCTGGAAGGCATCGTCCTTTCGTTGCGCCAGCTGGATCAGAACCTCAGCGATGCCGCCGAGCTGTTTGAAATGGCGCAGGCGGAAAGCGACGATGCCAGCCTGCACAGTATCGCGGAAGACATCCATCAGATGGAGAAACAGGTGGCGGACATGGAATTCCGCCGCATGTTTTCCGGCGAACTGGACGCCAACAACTGCTTCGTGGACATCCAGTCAGGTTCGGGCGGCACCGAGGCGCAGGACTGGGCCTCCATGTTGCTGCGCATGTACCTGCGTTATTGCGAGCGCAAGGGCTTCGGGGTCGAAGTGCTGGAAGAATCTGCGGGCGAAGTGGCGGGCATCAAGAGCGCCTCGCTCAAGGTTTCCGGCGACTACGCCTATGGCCGCCTGCGCACCGAGACCGGCGTGCACCGGCTGGTGCGCAAATCCCCGTTCGATTCCGGCAACCGCCGCCACACCTCATTCGCCAGCGTGTTCGTCTATCCCGAAGTGGACGACTCCATCGAGGTGGACATCAATCCCGCCGATTTGCGCGTGGACACCTTCCGCGCCTCCGGCGCGGGCGGGCAGCACATCAACAAGACCGACTCGGCGGTGCGCATCACCCACCTGCCCACCAATATCGTGGTGCAGTGCCAGAGCGACCGTTCGCAGCACCGCAACCGCGCCGAAGCGATGGCGATGCTGAAATCGCGCCTGTACGAAACCGAGCTGCGCAAGCGCCAGGCCGAACAGCAGAAGCTGGAAGACTCCAAGACCGACATCGGCTGGGGCCACCAGATACGCAGCTACGTGCTGGACCAGTCGCGCATCAAGGATCTGCGCACCAACGTGGAAATCGGCAACACCCAGAGCGTGCTGGATGGCGACCTGGACGATTTCATCAGCGCGAGCCTGAAGCAGGGCCTGTAGTCCGGCCGCACAACGCGATGACGCTGCCTGGCCGCAACGACCCTTGCCCGTGCGGTAGCGGGAAAAAGTACAAGAAATGTTGTCTTGGAAATGCCGCATCCAGCCCTTCTGCCGCCCGGCAAAACCCTTTGCAGCACCACAAGGGGGGAAATTTATCGCAGGCGGAAAGGGGCGCGCTCGAAGAAAATCCCGTAAATCTGGAAGCGCTGTTCATGCTGGGCAAGCATGCCTATCAGGACGGAAGGCACGAAGCGGCTGCCGAACTCATCAACCGCGCCATCCGCGCTGCCCCCGGCAACCCCGATTTCCATAACGCCCTGGGCGCGGTCAACCAGGCACTGAAAAGAACAGACGAAGCGGTGGCTTGCTACCGGAAAGCGCTCGCGCTTGACCCGGCTTTTGCCGAGGCGCATCGCAACCTGGGAGATGCGCTTAGGGAGCAAGGCAGGCTGGAGGAAGCCAAGACCAGCCAGCAAAAAGCCCGGGAGCTCTATCGTGCCGGCGATTGCTACAACGCGGGGAACGCGCTCAGAGAGCAGGGCAGGCTCGATGCGGCGATCGGGAGTTACCGCGAAGCGCTCGCCATCAGGCCGGATTATGCCGAGGCGCACAACAATCTGGGCGTCGCGCTGAGTGATCTGGGCAAGCGGGACGAAGCCGTGGTCTGCTACCGGAAAGCGCTCGCCATCAGGCCGGGTTACGCCGAGGCGCACAACAATCTGGGTGTTGTGCTGAACGACCTAGGCAAGCATGGCGAAGCCGCAAACTGCTACCAGAGAGCGCTCGCGCTTGATCCGGGTTTTGCCGAGGCGCACTTTAACCTGGGTAATGCGCTCAAGGAGCAACGCAAACTGGGCGAGGCGGCGGTGAACTATCGCAAGGCGCTGGCGCTCCGGCCGAATTATGCCGAGGCGTACCACAATCTGGGATACGCGCTCAAGGATCAGGGCAAGGTGGGCGAGGCGATGGAAAGCTTCCGCCGCGCGCTTGCGCTCAAGCCGGATTTTTCAGAAGCATACAGCAGCCTGTTATTCCTCCATGCTTATCAGGCATTTCTTGATCCCGGCGATTACCTGGCTTTGGCGCGCGGCTGGGAACGCGCCTGCGTGCCAGCCGAAGACAGGCAGGCAGCCCGTTTTTTCGCGGCCCCCTCTGCCGGGCGGCGCCTCAAGATCGGTTATGTATCGGGAGACTACTGGAACCATGCGATAAGTTACTTCGCAGAACAACTCTTCACCCACCACGACCGGCGGCGTGTGGAGCTGTACGCCTACTCGAACCACGGCCAGCGGGATGCCGTGACAGAACGGTTGCAGTCACTGGTGGAACACTGGGTTCCCGTCTTCGGCATCCCGGATGCCGCGCTCAGGGACCGCATCGAGGCCGATGGCATAGACGTGCTGGTAGACCTGTCCGGCCACACCGCCTTCAACCGCATGGGGGTGTTCGCGCGCCGCGCCGCCCCGGTGCAGGCGCACTACCTGGGGTTCTTCGCCAGCACCGGGCTGAGCG
>JACRAQ010000083.1 GCA_016213335.1 Nitrosomonadales bacterium | reverse complement strand
GGATGGCGATGTCTTCCAGCATGGCCTTGCGGCGGTCGCCGAAGCCGGGCGCCTTGACGGCAACGGTCTTCAGGATGCCACGGATGTTGTTCACCACCAGGGTTGCCAGCGCTTCGCCCTCCACGTCTTCGGCGATGATCAGCAGCGGGCGGCCCGACTTGGCGACTTGCTCCAGTACCGGCAGCAGGTCGCGGATGCTGGAAACTTTTTTGTCGTGCAGCAGGATGAACGGATTGTCCATCGCCACGATTTGCTTGTCCGGGTTGTTGATGAAATAAGGAGACAGGTAGCCGCGGTCGAACTGCATCCCTTCGACCACTTCCAGCTCGTTGTTGAGCGACTTGCCGTCCTCGACGGTGATCACGCCTTCCTTGCCGACTTTTTCCATCGCGTCGGCGATGATTTTGCCAATGGCCGCGTCGGCGTTGGCGGAAATCGAGCCGACTTGCGCGATCTCGGTGGAGGTGGTGCAGGGCTTGGATTGCTTCTTCAGCTCTTCCACGGCGGTGATGACCGCCTTGTCTATGCCGCGTTTCAGATCCATCGGGTTCATGCCGGCGGCAACAAATTTCATGCCTTCCTGCACGATGGACTGCGCCAGCACGGTTGCGGTGGTGGTGCCGTCACCTGCCACATCAGAAGTCTTGGAAGCCACTTCCTTGACCATCTGCGCGCCCATATTCTCGAACTTGTCCTTCAGCTCGATTTCCTTGGCGACGGATACGCCGTCCTTGGTGATGGTGGGGGCGCCATAAGAGCGATCCAGCACCACGTTGCGGCCTTTCGGGCCGAGTGTGACCTTGACCGCATCGGCCAGGATATTGACGCCTATAACCATCTTGTGGCGTGCGGCATCATGGAATTTCACATCTTTTGCTGCCATATTATTTCTCCTGAATATTCATGTAGGGCGGGTTGGCTGCAGAGCAGCGTAGCCCGCCATGTTGGTTGCAGCTTGCGGGTTGACCCAGCCTAGGCCTCGACCACGCCGATGATGTCATCTTCGCGCATGGTCATGTATTCCACGCCATCCATTTTGAAGGTTTGGCCGGCGTATTTGCCGAACAGCACCTTGTCGCCGGCTTTCACATTCATCGGGCGCAACTTGCCGTCATCGCCGATTTTGCCGTTGCCTACGGCAATAATTTCACCCTGGTCGGGTTTTTCGGCTGCGCCGTCGGGAATCACGATTCCTGATGCGGTTTTGCGCTCTTCTTCCAAACGCTTGACAATGACGCGGTCGTGCAATGGGCGAACTTTCATTACTTTTCCTCCTGGAAACAATTGGTTAAGTTAATAGCCGTGCTCTGGATTAGCACTCGCTGTCAACGAGTGCTAATGATAAGGGCTGGCCAGATTTTTTTCAATACCAGCGAATTGCTGCTGTCTGACATTAAATTCAAGAGTTGGGCAAAGCATGTCCTGAAGAAAGCTGAAGAGCTTAGCGCACCTGCCCTGCGGAGCTAACCTGCCCGGCAAGCGAGTAGCCGTTCCAGCATTTCCCACACCGCCACATTTTCGGCAGCACGGCCATCCTCCTCATTGGCGATCGCTACCGCGCAATCCCGCTCCACCTGCGAGAGCGGCTGTTGCGCGGCCAGCAGCATTTCCAGCACGGCGATGTCCGCCTCGGATGCATCCTTTTCCTGATGATGGCGTTTCAGGATGCGTGATCTCAGGGTGGCCGGGCCGGCCTGCATCGAGGCGATGGCAAACGGGATTGCCAGTTCGCGCGCAAGTTCCTGGAAATGCGCGCGCTCTTCCTGCCTGAGAAAAGCGGCATCTACGATGACCGGGAAACCTGCCGTGAGCAGTTCCCGAGCCAGTTCCAGCAGGCGCGCATAGGTGCGCCGGGTCGCATCGGCGCCATAGATGCCGCCGCCGGCTTGCGAGTGGCTGCTTGCAAGCGGCGCCAGCCCGAATAACCGTTTGCGCTCCACGTCGGAGCGGATGCGAATCGCCTGCAAATGCTCCAGCGCAGCTTGGGCGAAAGTGCTTTTGCCGGAACCCGGCAGGCCGTGGGTGATGATCAGCGCAGGGCGGTGGCGAGCCAGCACATTCCTGGCCAAGGCAAGATAGCTGCGGCAGGTTGCCAGCGCATCGGCATTTTTGCGTCTTGAGAGGCTGGCCTGCGCCGAGCGGATTGCGCTGACCTTGGCGCGCACCGTTGCGCGATAGGCTATGTAAAAATTCAGCACGGCTATGCCGCCGTAATCGCCGGTCATTTCAAGATACGCATTCAACAGGCGGCAGGCAAGGCCGGGCCGCTGGAGATGCACCAGATCCATGACCGGGAAAGCGATTTCGCTCATCACGTCTATCCAGCGCAAATCCGGGTTGAACTCGATGCCGTCGAAAGGAACGGGCTCATCGCCGATGAGCGCGATATTGCCAAGATGGAGGTCGCCGTGGCACTCGCGCACGCAACCCCGCGCCCGGCGCTCCTCAAAACGCCCTTCGCAGGCGGTACAGGCGGCTTCGGTGGCGTGGAGCAACTCGTCCAGCGCCCGGTTATCGGCGGTCTCTTTCAGCAGCGGGCGCAATTGCTCAAAATTTTGCAATGCCGCTGCGCGGATGGCGCTGGTACTGCCAAACACCGAACCGGTTTCTGCTGCGGGCAGGCTGCCGTGAAAGCGCGCGAGGATGGCGGCCAGGCTGTCCATGTGGCCGGGCGTTATCCGGTCGCGGGCCAGCAGGCGATCCATCAGTCTGCCGGAGGCAAAGCGCTTCATCCTGACGGCATATTCAATCGCCGGTTGCGCGCCCAGTTCGGGTTGCTCCGGGTTGCCGCCAATCGAAATAACATCCAGGTAGATTTTTGGTGCCAGGCGGCGGTTGAGGCGAATTTCTTCGGCACAATAAAAACGGCGTGCTTCCAGCGCGGTGAAATCGAGGAAGCCCAAGTCGAGCGCCTTCTTGATTTTGTACGCGTAGCGGCCGGCCAGTAACACCCAGGAGATGTGCGTTTCGATCACCCGCACGGACTTTGCAGCATGGGGGTAACGGCGGCCATCCTGCAGGGCGGCGACCAGCTTTTCCTGCGCCCGGAAACCGGAAGGGTTGTTGCTCATTTTGTGTTCCGGCATCCCCGCTCAATCGCCGGGCAAACGTCTCCGGCTACTGCTCGGAAGTTGACCAGGTGTAGCCGCGCACAAGCCCTTGCCTGTCAAATTTGATTTGCAGCAATTTCACCCGCATGACAGAGGTATCGGTCAGCCTTCCAGCGGCAAAATAGTAAGTCCACTCATCGAAGCGTTCGCCGCCGGTATCCACGTTAACTCCCGTGCTTGCGGGCGCGCCGAACCAGCCGCGCACCTGGTCGCGAGTCGTGCTCCCGCGCTCGACTTTCGCCTCGAACGAGCGCACGTCAAAATCCCGCCCCAGCTGGACGGTGCTGCACGCGGCCAGAGACAACACGAGCATTGCAGCTGGAAAGATGCGTGAAATGGTAAACATGGCGCCTCCTCGGATTGATGTGTGCTGCAGGTAATCGCAATGCGGTGTCATTTCAGGGTTGCCAGATAATCGGCAAACCCGTCGCGCAAGTCTTCGTGCTTCAACCCGAAGGCTACCTGCGCCTTGAGGTAGCCCAGTTTCGAGCCGCAATCGTAACGGATGCCGTTAAAGCGGTAAGCCAGCAGCTTTTCTTCCTGAAGCAGCGCGGCGATGCCATCCGTCAACTGTATCTCGCCCCCCGTGCCCGGCTTTACCTGCGCCAGGTGATGGAAAATGCGCGGCGTCAGGATATAGCGCCCCACCACCGCCAGGGTGGAAGGCGCGACATCCGGGCTGGGCTTCTCCACTATGCCGTGCGCCAGCTCCACACCCGGCTCCAGACTGGTCGCGCTGACGATGCCGTATTGCCCGGTATGGCTGCGCGGCACATCCTGCACCCCGAGCACCGAGCAGCCGTGGCGTTGCGAGACTTCTATCATCTGCTTGATGATGGGCGGCTCGCCGTCTATCAGGTCGTCCGCCAGGATCACCGCAAACGGCTCGTCCTGCACCACCGGCCGCGCGCACAGCACGGCGTGGCCCAGGCCGAGCGCTTCGGTCTGGCGGATGTAGATGCAGTTCACGTGCTTGGGGATCACTTCCTGCACCATGCGCAACAACTCTTTCTTGCCGCGCGAAGCGAGCTCGGATTCGAGCTCGTAAGCCGTGTCGAAATGATCCTCGATGGCGCGCTTGTTGCGCCCGGTGATGAACACCATGTCGGTGATGCCCGCCGCCACCGCCTCTTCCACCGCGTACTGGATCAGCGGCTTGTCCACCACCGGCATCATTTCCTTGGGGCTGGCCTTGGTGGCGGGCAGGAAGCGGCTGCCCATGCCGGCCACCGGAAAAACAGCCTTGGTAATACGTTTCATTATATTGATGCTCCCTTTCTGGCTTCTTGATTGCAAAAATTTCCATAGTGCAACAAAGGCTGTTTTCGGTGGAGGCTAACCTGCGAGGCAGGTCAAGCCCGCAGGGCGACCGAAACCAAAAACGGCTTTCGTTATTTTTTCACTTTTGGACTCCCTGTTATCTGGGTTTAACTTTGCTTTTTCCGGCGAAGTGTAGCTCATTTTATACAGGCTATTGCAGCTCCTTCAGTTTGCCCAGCAATTTGCGCACGGGCGCCGGGATGGCCGCTTGCATGGCCTCTTCCATATCCAGCCATACCTTTCCTGCTTCCTGGACCTGGCAGGGTTTGCGGGCCAGCCGCCACAGCAGCGGCGTAATGTGCAGCCTGAAATGGGTAAAGCCGTGCGTGAAGGCGGAAAGCGTCACCGCCTGCGCTGCATCCACGCCGTACTGCCGCGCGTGCCCGGCACTCCCGCCCGGCGTGCCATCCGCTTGCGGCGGGCACCACAGGCCGCCCCAGATGCCGGCACCCGGGCGTTTTTCCAGCAGGATATCGGCCCCGTTCAGCAACAGGAAGAATGTGCTGTGCTTTTCCGGCAGCGGCTTGCGGGGGCGGGGAGAAGGGAGCTGTTCCGCGCGCCCGCTCAAGTGCGCCGCGCAATCCACCCGCAGCGGGCAGGCCCCGCACTGCGGGTTTCTGCGCGTGCAAACCAGCGCCCCCAGATCCATCAGCCCTTGCGTATAGCCCGTCAAACCGCGTGCCGGCAACAAGGCCTCTGCCTTGCGCCAGAGCTGCGCCTCGATCTTTTTCTCGCCGGTCGCCCCCGCAATCGCACAATAGCGTGCCAGCACCCGCTTGACGTTGCCGTCCAGGATGGCGTGTTTCTTGCGAAACGCGAAGACGCTGATGGCGGCGGCGGTGGAGCGGCCGATGCCGGGCAGCGCGAGAATATCGTCGAAGTTGCCGGGAAATTTGCCACCGTGCCGCTGCGTGACGGTTTGCGCAGCACGGTGCAGGTTGCGCGCGCGCGCGTAGTAGCCCAGCCCGCTCCAGAGCGCCAGCACTTCGTCATCGCTTGCTGCGGCCAGCGTTGCAACATCCGGAAAACGCGCGACAAAGCGCTGGAAATAAGGGAGGACGGTAGCAACCTGGGTTTGTTGCAGCATGATCTCGGACAGCCATACGCGGTAAGCATCCGCGCCCTGCCACGGCAGGCCGTGGCGGCCGTGGCGGTGCTGCCAGCGGATCAGGCGCGTTGCGAAATCATTCATGGGGCGGGTTCCG
>JACRAQ010000081.1 GCA_016213335.1 Nitrosomonadales bacterium | reverse complement strand
TGGCGCGGCATCCGGCAAGATTGTATTAGATGCCGATACTGCCTAGGCGCGCGGTCGTGCCGTTGAAAAAATAATCCTGGTGCGCGAGGAAACCAAACCCGAAGACATCCACGGCTTCTTCCAGGCGCAGGGCATCCTGACCAGCCGCGGCGGCAAAACTTCGCATGCTGCCGTGGTGGCGCGCGGCATGGGCAAGCCCTGTGTTTCGGGTTGCGACCAGATCGTCATCAATGACCATTTGCGCAACGCGCAAATCGGGGAAACCCTGTTGCAGGAGGGGGATGTCGTCACCATAGACGGCGGCACCGGGCATGTCTATGCCGGCGAAGTACCGACGGTGGAAGCGGAATTTTCCGAAGAAATGTCCACCTTGCTGGCCTGGTCGGACGAAGTGGCAAGGCTGAAGGTGATGGCAAACGCCGATACGCCGGGCGATGCCTTGCGCGCGAGGGAGTTTGGCGCGATGGGCATCGGCCTGTGCCGCACCGAGCGCATGTTCAACAGCACCGACCGCCTGCCCATCGTGCAGGAAATGATCCTGGCCGAAACACCGGAAGACCGCCAGGCTGCACTGGACCGCTTGTTACCGATCCAGCGTTCCGATTTCAAGGGCATTTTCAAGGCGATGAAGGGGCTGCCCGTAACCGTGCGCCTGCTTGATCCGCCGATGCATGAATTTTTACCAACTGCTGCGCAACTTGAACTGGAAATCGCCCACCTGCACCAGTTGCGTGACACCATCCACGGGCTGGAAGATTTGCCGGAAACGCTCAAGCTGCTCAACCCCAAGCTTTACCAGCAATATTCCGACGGCCTGACCAAGCTGATGGGCGGCCTGGAAGATTTCAAAGAATCGCATATGGAAGAGGATGTAATCAGCCGGAAGGAAGTGATCCTGAAAAAAGTCAGGGCCTTGGCCGAAGTCAACCCGATGCTGGGACATCGCGGTGTGCGGCTCGGCATTACCTACCCCGAAATTTACTCCATGCAGATCCAGGCGATCCTCGAAGCAGCCGCGCTCTGCGCCAAGCAGGGAGTGGAGATTTACCCAGAGATCATGGTGCCGCAAGTAGCGACCGTGGAAGAACTCAAGCGCATCCACAGCTACGTTCGGCGCATTCACCAGGAGGTGAAGGCAACCCACGGAATTGATGTGCAATTCAAGTTCGGTTCCATGCTGGAAGTGGTGCGCGCCTGCGTGCGCGCCGGACGTATGGCGGAAACTGCCGAGTTCTTCTCTTTTGGCACCAACGACCTGACTCAGGCTACCTTCTCGTTCAGCCGTGAGGATGCGGAAAACAAATTCCTTCCCGCATACAACGAAACCGGGATTCTGGAAGATAACCCTTTCGAGGTGCTGGACATAAAGGGTGTGGGGCAACTGATGAAACTGGCGGTGGAGAGGGGGCGCAACACCAACCCCGAATTGAAGATCGGCATTTGCGGCGAGCATGGCGGCCATCCCGGCTCCATCCGTTTTTGCCACCACATCGGACTCAACTATGTTTCCTGCTCCGGCCCGCGCGTGCCCATTGCGCGCCTTGCGGCGGCGCAGGCCAAGCTGCTGGAAAACCAGTATCAGGAGCCAGCCTGAACGGTTGCATGAGGAGCGTCTGAATAGAGCTCACCCTTCGGCGGGCGAGCGGGTAATAACCCGCTCGCCGCATCAGGAACTTTGCTAAGACTCCGCGCTTCACTATAATTCAACCATTATTTCGTTGAACGCTTCCTGTCTTGCGCGGTCTCTTTCTGCAAGCAGGTTTGATGCGGAGCACCAATCTGGATGAGCCCGGTTTCAAGCGGTGGAAGGACGCCCGTCCACCGCTTTAATGTTTGCAGAGCTTTTTAATTGAGGTCGCAGTTATGCCTACCGTTATCTCGCGCCGCCGCTTTATCGCTTTTGTCGCCGCCGCTGCCGGATTGCCGCTGCTGTTGAAGGCGGGGGGCGCGCAGGCCAAACCGGTACGTTGGGAGGGCACCGCGCTTGGTGCACCAGCCTCGATCCAGCTTTACCATGCCGACGAGGCTCTGGCCCGCACAGCCATCACCGCCGGACTGGACGAACTGAGGCGCCTTGAAGCGATTTTCAGCGTTTACCGCGCGGATAGCGCTATTTCCACGCTAAACCGGGAAGGCGTGCTGGAGAACGCGCCCGAGGATTTCATCACGATGTTGACGCGCGCCCTGACTCTGGCCAGGATCAGCGATGGCGTATACGACCCCACTGTGCAGCCGGTATGGCAGCTTTATTTTCGCCACTTCACCTCAAGCAGCCCAGATCCCGCCGGGCCGGCAGCGCGTGATCTTGCCGCCGCGCTGGAATTGGTTGACTGGCGCGCGGTCAGGATGGATGCAGGAAACAGGCGGGTATCTTTCGCGCGCGACGGCATGGGTTTGACTTTGAACAGCGGCGCACAGGGCTATATCACTGATCGCGTCGCCAATGTGCTGCGCTCACACGGCTTCGACCGCATGCTGGTGGATATGGGCGAGCCGCGCGCCATTTCAGCCAAACCGGATGGCTCCGCCTGGCGCGTCGGCATTGCCGATCCCGCCAATCCGGGCCGTGCGGTCGCCACGCTGGAGGTGGTGGATCAATGCGTTTCCACCTCGGGCGGTTATGGCACCCTGTTTGACTCTGCGGGTGCCTTTACGCACCTGATCGACACCCGCACCGGCCGCACCGCACCCGCCCTGACTGGAGTCTCGGTGGTGGCGGATAGCGGCATCGTTGCCGACGGGCTTTCCACCGCCATGCTGATGGCTCCGGTCGAGTGCCGTCATGCCATTCTCAAGGCTGCCGGTGGACAGAAGGCGATTTATGTTACTCCCGCAGGCGTGGTGTCCACGGTGGAGGCCTGACCGTGGGTGAGTCCGCCTACAGCGCAACCGATTACAGCGCACCCGCCATGATGGAGGGGATCGCGCAGGTAGTGGCCGTGGAGGGCGACATGGTATGGCTGGTGCCCGAGCAGGGTTCCAGTTGCGGCAGTTGCGCCTCCGCTTCCGCGTGCGGCTCCAGGGGCATCGGTACCACGGCCAGCCGTCTGGACAAACGCCGCTTCCGGATAGACAACGGCGCCAATCTGGCCGTCGGCGAGCGGGTCGTGTTCGGCATACGCGAAAACGTGCTGCTCAAGGCCTCGATCACCGCTTACGCCATTCCGCTCACCACCATGCTGCTTGCCGGAGCGCTGGCGCAATGGAAGTATGGCAGCGACCCCGTCACCATGGCGGCAACGGTTGCCGGTCTGGCCATCGGGCTGGGAATTTCGCGGGTGCTGGCGGGGCGCTTGCAAACCAGGGGCGATCTCGCCCCTCTGTTTCTGCGTCGTGCCAGGCCGGGCGAGACGTGCAATTCGTGATTGAGCGGGAAAAAACACCATGAAAGAATACCTACTCCTGATGTTCACTTCGGCGCTGGTCAACAATGTCATCCTGGGCCGCTTTCTCGGTCTGTGCCCGACCATGGGCGTGACCACGCGCCTGGATGCGGCAGTCGGTATGGGCATGGCGACCACGTTCGTGATGACCGTTGCCGCCCTGGCGGGTTGGACGATCAACACGCTTTTGCTGGAACCGTTCGGGCTGGGCTATCTGCGCACCATCACCTTCATCCTGATCATCGCCTCCACCGTCCAGTTCACAGAAATGGTCGTCAGGAAAGTATCGCCATCACTGTTCCAGTTACTGGGTATCTATCTGCCTCTGATTACCACCAACTGCGCGGTTCTGGGTGTCGCGCTGTTGCTGGTCGCGGATAAGATGAGCTTTATTTCCAGCGTGTTGTTCGCTCTCGGGTCCGCCCTGGGCTTCAGCCTGGTGCTGGTGATGTTCGCCGGCCTGCGCGAGCGGCTGGCGCTGATGGATGTTCCACGCCTGTTTGCCGGGCCGCCGATCGGCTTTATCGTGGTCAGCCTGCTGGCGCTGGCGTTCATGGGTTTCTCTGGCATGGGGGCGAGCTGAACATGACCGGCATACTGATCGCCATCGGCAGTCTCACGTTGATCGGCCTAACCTTGGGCACCGTGCTCGGCGCTGCCGCGCGTAAGTTCGCGGTGAAGGAAGACCCGCTGGAAGAAGAGCTGAAAGCCATGATGCCCGGCTCGCAGTGCGGCCAGTGCGGCTTTGCCGGTTGCGCCCAGTACTCGGCTGCACTGGCGAAGGGCGAGGCGCCGATCACCCTGTGCGCCCCCGGCGGCAAGGCGCTGGTAGAAGCGCTATCCCAGAAGCTGGGTGTCGCAGCTGACCTCTCCGGGCTTGACGATAAGGGGCCGGAGCATGCCTACATCAAAGAGGAGCTTTGCATCGGCTGCACGCGCTGCATCAGGGAGTGCTCGACAGACGCCATTCTGGGCGCCAACAAGCTGATGCACACCATCATTGTGGATGCCTGTCACGGTTGCACCAAGTGCGTCAAGGTCTGCCCGACCGATGCCATCATCATGGTTCCGTACCCGGTGACGGTGGTCAACTGGCATTGGCCCAAGCCGGAAGCCGGCAATGCCCAGGCCCGGCCAGAGCCCGCGCCTGCGCACTAGGGGAATAACGATGACAGGTTCAAGGAGCATGCAAAGATGAAGCTTTTCCCGGTTCGCGGCGGCATCCACCCGGAATATCGCAAGGATCTGACCAGCGAGAAGGCCATCGTCGTTCTACCGATGTCGGCCGCGCTCTACATCCCGTTGCAGCAGCATATCGGTGCGCCGGCAGAAGTGCTGGTAACCGCAGGCGACCAGGTCAAGAAGGGCCAGATGATCGCACGCAATCAGGGCACAGTTTCGGCGTCGCACCATGCGCCCACTTCGGGCCGCATCAGGGAGATAACCGAGGTCGCCGCGCCGCACCCCTCCGGATTGCCGCAGACCACCATCATTCTCGAACCGGACGGCAAGGATGAGTGGGGTGAGCTGCCCGAACCGATTGCCGACCCGTTTGCTGCCGACCCGCGCGCGATAAACGACCGCGTTGCCCAATCGGGCATCGTCGGCATGGGCGGCGCTGCTTTCCCTTCGGCGATCAAGCTGAACCTTGGAGGGCAGAAAAAACTTGAAATCCTGCTGCTCAACGGCGCAGAGTGCGAGCCTTACCTCACCTGCGATGACCGGGTGATGCGCGAGCATGCCGACGAGGTGGTGGATGGCGCGCGCATCATGGCCCACGCGCTGGGGACGCCCAGGATAGTCATCGGCATCGAGCAGAACAAACCGCAGGCGATTGAGCTGATGACCCGGGCGGCTTCTGTCTTCTCCAACGTCGAGGTGGTCGCCGTGCCGGTGCAATACCCGATGGGTTCCGAGCGCCACCTGGTGCAGGCGATCACCGGCATCGAGACTCCGGCGCGCAAGCTCACCGCCGATCTCGGTATCGTGGTGCATAACGTCTCTACTGCCCGTGCCGTGCATCACGCCGTCCGTTTTGGTCGCCCGCTGGTCGCGCGGGTGGTGACGGTGAGCGGCGGCGCGATACGCGATCCCAAAAACATCCTGGCGCCGATCGGCGCAAGAATTGCCGACCTGGTCGAGTTTTGCGGCGGTTTTGCGGCACGCCCCGAGAACGTGGTCAACGGCGGGCCGATGATGGGCCAGCCGCTGCCCAGCCTGGATGCGCCGGTGGTAAAAGGCACGTCGGGCATCCTGGCGCTCACCGCCGAGGAAATCAACGACCGCCCGGACAGCGCCTGCATCCGTTGCGGCAATTGCATCACCATTTGCCCGTGCGGGCTGTCGCCGGTGGAAATGTCCGCTTTCATCCGCAAGGACAATCTGGAGATGGCCGCCAAGCTGGGCGTGACGGATTGTTTCTCGTGCGGCAGTTGCTCCTGGGTATGTCCATCGCACATCCCGCTGGTGCATTACTTCAACTATGCCAAAGGGGCGTTGAGAGACCAGGAGAATGATCGCCGCAAGAATGAGCGCATCAAGACGCTGGCCGAAGTGCGCACCATCCGCATCGAGAAAGCTGCCGAAGCCAAGCGCGCGGCCCTGGCTGCCCGCAAGCCGGCTGCAGGCACCGCTCCCGCTGCCGGTGCCAGTGAAGCCAAGGCGACCACCGAAGAAAAGGTCAACCCATGAGTGTCGTAGTGAGCGCAAAAAAGAGCGGGCCGTTTGCCCACGGTTTCAACAGCGTCCAGAAAACCATGTTTACGGTGCTGCTGGCGCTGGCGCCGGCCACCGCTTTCAACCTGTACCTGTTCGGCTGGCCGGCCATCCTGCTGTTTGCCGTCACGGTCGGCGCGTGCGTGGTGATCGAAGCGGTTTGCCTGCAATTGGCCGGCAAGCCGGTAGCGGCGACACTGGCCGATTGCTCGGCGGTGCTGACCGGCTGGTTGCTGGCGATGAGCCTGCCTCCCTGGGCGCCGTGGTGGGTTGGCGTACTGGCGTCGGTTTTCGCCATCGCCATAGCCAAACACGCATTCGGCGGGCTCGGCCAGAACGTATTTAATCCGGCCATGGTTGGACGTACCGTCATGCTGATATCGTTCCCGGTGGCGATGACCCTCTGGGTTGCGCCGCACCCCCTGTTTTCTCCCGGTGCGCCCGGGTTTGCCGATGCGCTCGCCATCACCTTTGGCGGGCAGATACCCGATACGATGAGCGCGGCTTCTGCGCTGGGCCACATCAAGACCGAGCTGTCGCGCGGCATTCCGGTGACGCAGTCCATCATCCAGGTGCCCGATCTGATGGACATGACGCTGGGCTACCGCGCCGGCAGCCTGGGCGAAACGTCGCTGCTGCTGGTTCTGGCGGGCGGCCTGTTCCTGATGGTGAAGCGCGTGATCTCCTGGCATATCCCGGCAAGCATGATAGGCTCGTTGTTCCTGATAGCGGCGCTGTTCCACGCCATTGACCCCGCCCGCTTTGCATCCGGCACATTCCACCTGGTCTCTGGCGCCACTTTCTTGGGCGCATTCTTCATCGCCACCGATTACGTGACCTCGCCGGTTTCCAAGTCGGGGCAGATCATCTTTGGCGTCGGCGTCGGCCTGCTCACCTGGAGCATCCGTAACTTCGCCGGCTACCCCGAAGGCGTGGCCTTTGCCGTGCTGCTGATGAATTCGCTGACTCCCATCATTGACCAATACACCCGCCCGCGCGCTTTCGGGCGCAACCGCAAAGGCGAGCCGCTGTCTCTGGAGAAAAAACCATGAGCTCGCAGCGCACGCTGATACATGGCTTGATCCTCGGAGCCTTCTGCCTGGGCTTCGGGATGCTGCTCGTCATGACCAACGCGTTTACCGTGGACGATATTGCGCAGCGCGCCCTGGAAGACCGCCAGAACTCGCTCAAGCAGGTGATCCCGGACAGCATCCACGACAACAACCTGGCCACGGACACCCTTACCCTGAAAAGCGACCAGGGCAATGAAGTCGTCGCCTATGTCGCCACCCGGGAAGGCAAGGTGACCGGGGTGGCATTCGAGACTTCCAGCCCGGGCTATTCCGGCGCAATCAAGGTCATGCTGGGGGTAGACCCTGAGGGCAAGATACTTGGCGCGCGCGTTCTGTCGCACAAGGAAACGCCCGGCCTGGGCGACAAGATCGAAGTGAAGAAGGGTGACTGGATCTTGCGCTTCACCGGCCTGAGCATTGGCAACCCGCCGCTCGACAAATGGAAAGTGAAGAAGGATGGCGGCCAGTTCGATCAGTTCGCCGGCGCCACCATCACGCCGCGCGCCGTGGTAAAGGCTATCCGCGAAGGGCTTCAGTTCTTTGATGCCAACAAGGCAAGAATGATGGAATTCAAGAGCAGCAATACGGCAGTGTCTGGCGCTGGAAAGGCTGCGGCTACGGGAGAAACAAAATGACGACCGATTACCGCACAATAGCCCGCGAGGGATTGTGGTCGAACAACGGCGTGCTCAGCATGATGCTGGGCCTGTGCCCGGCCATGGCCATGACCAACAGCGCCACCAACGGCCTGGGCATGGGATTGGCGACGGCGTTCGTGATGACCAGCTCTTCGGTGATAGCCTCCCTGTTTCGCAACAGCTTCTCTCAGGAAGTGCGCATCCCGGTCTTTGTTCTGATTATGGGAACCATGGTGACGGTGGTGGATATGTGCATGAATGCCTGGCTGCATGAGCTGTACAAGGTGCTGGGCTTGTTCATCCCGCTGATCGTGGTCAACTGCTTGCCGTTCGCGCGTATCGAAATGGTAGCCTCTAAGAATCCGGTGCTGCCCTCGCTGGCGGATGGTTTCTTCATGGGCGTCGGCTTCACCTTCGCGCTTACCCTAATAGGCGCAGTGCGCGAAATTAGCGGCTCTGGCACTTTGTTTTCAGATGCATCGCTGCTACTTGGTTCAACCTTCAAGTTCATGGAGATGCGCATCCTGCCGGAAGATTCGGGTATCCTGATGATGATCCTGCCGCCCGGAGCATTCCTGGCTACCGGGCTGTTGCTGGTGGCGAAACGCATGATAGACGAGCGCTCCGCAAAAGCTGCGCAAGCCAGCGCCGCCCCGAGTGTTGCGTGAGATAGATATGAAAATCGGAATCGCCTACGCCCTGCCGCAGCGACAAGTCTGGTTCGATGTCAATATCCCAGACGGCGCCACCGTCAAGGAAGCCATCGAACGTTCTGGCATCCTCAAGCAATTCCCGGAAATTGACCTTGAGAAAAACAAGGTTGGCATATTCAGCAAGGCCTGCAAGCTGGATGCCGTGCTCACCGATGGCGACCGTGTCGAAATCTACCGCCCCATCATCTGCGACCCCAAGACCGTGCCGCGCAAGGCCAAGGCTGGCGGGGACGCGGAAGAAGCGTAAGCGGGTTAAGCATGAAAATAACGCACTAGTTTCATTCCTGAATCCGACATGTACAACTACACCCTGCATGTCGAATTCTAGTTGCAGTTTTTACATTTTGCATCCGCATTGCGGATCACTCATTCTGAAGAGATACAGGCTTCAAGGATGACATCTGTAAATTGCGTAGGTTCGTTTTCCGAAGCCAGGTGAATTGCCCCTCACAACCGTATCGCCTCCAGCATCTACTGCGCCATTGCGTGCCAGCTGTAACAAGTTGGCCTCCACGGTTTCGACACTACGGCTGATAAATCCTGCTTCGGCAAGAACGCTAACGTTAATTTCCCCCTTGGACTGACAGTTGCCAACCTGACTTGCATCAGCCAGTGCAACTTGGTCAGACCCTTGGCGCACCTCTATCAAGCTGCTTGCACAACCACCCATCCCAATAATCATTGGCGTTATGGCAGCGATAGCTAGTATTTCATTTAAAAACTTCATGGTAACTCCTGGCTGTCTTCTATCAAATCATAACTGCAATTATTTTGTATGAATATGCCCGATAAACAATAGCGTCGAGTGGGCTTCATTGCCCATTATCCGCATCCACGGCCATTTCCAGCATCTCAAAAATTCCCGGAATGGCTGTGGTCACCCGGTTCCAGTTGGGAATGAGCGGTGTAGTCATCGGATTTTCCATATATATCCTGGTTGCCATACCTATGGCTTTTGTAAATGCTTCCACCGCCATGGCTTCTTCGTGACGGTCAAATCGGAGGCCGTTGATTGCCGCATCCGCCTCGTATTTCATGATCGTATCCTCGGCGTGCCGAAGGTAGGATACCAGCAAGGATTTGAACAGCCCGTCCGAAAATACCACTCCCTCAGACGCCAGAGTCCTGAAGATGGATTTGCATATATCCACCGTCATTTTCATCAAGCCTTTGCTAGCGTCATCTGCAGAAAGCGCCTGGTGTTTGTGGTCATAGTTAGCGGCAATATCCACTTGGCAAACCCGGCGCGGTGAATAGTTGCGGTGCACTTCGGCAAGGGAGCCGACTTCCAGCCCCCAGTCCCACGGAATTCTGTTCACCCGAGCCAAGTCGGTGGTCATGCAGAATTCCCCGGACAACGGATAGCGGAAGCTGTCGAGAAAAGCGAGAAAGGCATGAGGCCCAACGAGCTGCTGGAGAGACCTGACCAGCGGCGTCACCAGCAGGCGGGTAACGCGCCCGTTCATTTTGCTGGATATCCGGCTGTAATACCCTTTGCAAAACACATAGTCCAGATTGGGATTGACGACGGGATAACATAATCTTGCCAGCAGTTCGCGGCTGTATGTGATTATGTCGCAATCATGCAGGGCGATCACATCCGAGCGGCCTCGCGCAAGCACATAGCCGTAGGCAAGCCACGCGGAGCGCCCCTTCCCGCGTTCGCCGACGTTGAATCCATTGCGGGCGAAGGTTTCATATATTTCACTTATCCTTTTCCCATCATTGTGGATGATTTTTACTTCTGTCGATATCGGGGACATGAACTCGCGTACCCTGTGGAAATCCTTCTCCGATGCCTTGTCCAGGACGAGCACGATTTCTTTCAGATACTTTACCTTGGAGAGTTCGCTGACTATTCCCGGCATTGCGGGGCCTTCGAATTCCGAATACAGCGATGGCAATACCAGCGCGATGGGCCTGATCTTTGAAAACTCATGCAACTCCGTCTCAAGGCGCTCCAGTGAGGGTTTGCCGAGCTGATGCAATGTCGTGATGATTCCAGTCTGATAAAAATCACTCATGCTGTTCTCCTGCCTCAGATATGATCAATCTCGTCTCTCTGACGTTCATCGCGCTTTTGCGAGGCTTCTTTTTCAATGATTCGCCTTGCTGCATCAATGCCGCCCACGCCGAAGGCGATGGCAATGGCGATCACGATGCCACCGAATACAATAGAGAAAGCGGCAAGCACAATGCTGGGGGCGATATGCAACTGTTCCATGATCATTGCCAGGATCAGTACGATCAGCATGGTATGCACCGCTTGGGCAAGCAGCTTGGCGTAGTGAAAGCCGCTGTTTGCCGCAGCAATCAGCACCGTGCGGCTGATGAACCCGGAAAGCAGGTAGCCGATGATCAGGATCATGGCGGCGGAGAAGAGGCGGGGGATATAGCTGAAAAACTGGTTTACCAACTGGTCAATTGCCGGTATCTGCAGCGCGCTCAGGCCGCTCATCAGCGTGACGATGACCATCAGCCAGAAGACGATTTCGCAGAGTACTGCGGAGGGTTTGCTCCACATGCTCCCTCTGCGCATGAGCTTGGTAAAACCCATGCGGTCTGACCAGCTGTCGAAATTGATCGCAGCCAGAAATTTTGCGAGAAACCGCTTGATGATGAGCGCAATAACAATCCCGGCAAACAGGATAACCAGCATGGCCAGAAAGTTGGGTACAAATACCTTGAATTTCAGGAACAGCTCTTTCAATGGGTCGAGAATCAGGTTGATGAAGTCTTCCATCGCATACCTCCTTGTGGTTATTTCCAGTTGGTGACCAAGTAATGCTTGCGGTTTTCAAATTCCTGGCAAAGTTTTTCTATTTCTGCATCCGCTTCCATTTGCCCCATGTCTTTTGCCTGAAGGATGAACGAGGCCGTCTTGCCTATGTAGAGCGGAGTCATTGATTTGATCAGGTGCTCGACCGGCATTTTTCTCTTGTGATAGGCGAGGGCGTAGTCATAAACCACCTGCACCCACAAGCCAGCGGGAAAATGGAATTCGCTGTCTGGCAAAGCACCCAGCCTTTCGATTTCTCCGAAATCTCCCGCACCTAGAATGTCGAGCCAGATGTCGCCCAGGTTCCTGATTCCTTCCCGAAACGTGTTCAGCATCCTCGCCGTGTTTACGTTGACGGGTTCGAGGCCGACGGTATATTCGAAGCCGAAGGTCGGAACCGGCTCGGTGCCGTGAACCTGCAACCAAACCTCGGCGTAGGTTTCCATAAGCTCGAATGTCGCGCTGACTACCTGATACAGCATGCTGCTCAGGTCAGCGCCAGGGTCCTTGGCATCGTGAATCTTTGCGCCAAGGAATGATTGCGTGACCTTGAAGCCGTTCGCGATCGCCGTCGTGGTCATCCAGATGTCGATGCCGAAGCGAGCGACATCGGTCTGCCATACATCCTTGGTCAGGTAAAACTGCGCAAGGCTGCCGGAAAAGCCAAAATCACCACCGATGGGCTGGCGCACACGCTTTCCATAAAGCGTGCGGGTGAGTGGGTAGACGATGCTGTTGGTGATGGTACCGTCGAATTTGTGCCGGTGATACAGCGGCGATACATAATCATAGCCGCCCTTCAGTATGGGCGTCACCAGCAGCTCGACCCATTCCGGGGTGATGCTCCTGAGGTCGGAATCAAATACGGCGCAGGCTTTTGCCCCCAGCACCTCGGCGATCTCGAAAATGGTGCGGAAGGCGCTGCCTTTGCCGGGGATGCCGGAGTAGGGAAACGCGATCTTGGAAACGGGTTCCACGCGGTGGTGCAGGAGGATGGAATTGAAATCTTCAATGGAGGAGTTATGCACCACATCCATGGTGCCATCGGTGGAGCCGCCATCCGAATTTACGATAACCGCCTTGTGCTCCGGGAAATATTTGGCCAGGCCGGCATGTATCGCGCGCACTACGTGGCCGATGGTGCGCGCGTTGTTGAAACTGGGAATGCCAATGACGATGTCGGCATTCCCTATGCGCTCTAGATGTTCACGCACTTCTGCTCGGAATGTAGTTGTTTGCATCACCTTGTAACACTCTGGAAGGTTTCAGGCCGTTTGATCGATCGGTAGCTACGGTCTGTTCAATAGCACAATCTGTATGTCCATGACGTTTGTTCCCGTCGGCCCAGTCTTGAAATGGCTGAGTGCGCCTGATACGGCGTCGAATTTCTGAAAGAAAGCGTAGGAATTGTTGCCGTCGAGATGGCTGAGCGGGTCTATTCCCATCTCCCGCGCATGCGATGCCGTTTTCCCATCAACCATCGCGCCGGCGGCATCGGTCGGCCCATCGGTGCCATCGGTGCCTGCAGACAGCAGCGATACGCCATGCCAGCCTTCGATTTCAAGGGCAAAGGCCAAGGCTAACTCCTGGTTCCTGCCGCCAATTCCGGTACCGTGCACCGTGACGGTAGTCTCGCCGCCACAGAGCAGGCAGTGCCGTTCGCCAGGCTTCATCTCGCTCAGTTCGGCGCGCGCAGCCTGTGCCAGAGAGCGGGCCGTGTCACGCGCCTCTCCTTGAACTGCATCCGAAATCAGCCGTACGGCAAATCCGATCTGCCCGGCTTTTTCTTCTGCCGCAGTCAGCGCCTGACGGATACTGGCGACAATCACGTTATGTATGTTATACAGGCTGTGATCATATTCCTTGACAGTTTCAGGCGCCAGACCGGCAAGGCCGTCTTGCAGGTAATCTGCGACGAGCGGCGGAAGCTTTTCCTGCAATCCATATTTCAGAATAACAGCCCATGCATCGGCGAAAGTTGAGTTGTCCGGCGCCGTAGGGCCAGAGGCAATCACGTCAAGCGGGTCGCCGATGACATCAGAAACCAGCAGCGTTACCACCTGCGCCGGGTAAGCTGCCTGCGCCAGCCTGCCGCCTTTTACCATGGAAAGATGTTTGCGCACCGCATTCAATTCAGCTATGGATGCGCCCGTATTCAGAAGCAGCCGGGTCGCTTCCTGCTTGTCTTGCAGTCTTATCCCATCGACGGGCGCAACCAGCAGCGCGGATGCGCCACCGGAGAGCAGGCAGATGGCAAGCGTTTTTTCATTGGCGCCGCGCATCATTTTCAGAATGCGCTGTGTTCCCGCAATCCCGGCCTGGCTCGGAACGGGGTGAGCGGCTTCCACCTGTTCAATGATGGATAAGGGCTCCATGTGCCCATCCTTGACGACGATCAGGCCCGCGTCAATTTTTGCGCCAAGTATGGATTCGACAGCTAATGCCATGCGTGCCGTGGCCTTGCCTGCGCCAACCACGATAATGCGGTCAAACGCATCGAGGTCGTACTTTACGCCGGTAATCTTCAATTGCCCATGCTCGACTCTGAGTGAGTTGAGTACGGCATTGTATGGGTCAACTGCCGCGAGGGCGGAGTAGAAAATATCAGCAAGATGTTGCTGATCCAGTAGCGACAGAAAACATTCGGCAGGCTCACGCGCCAGAAGTTGCAGCATGGTTTCATTCCAGCCTGCAGGCCCGGGAAGCCGCGTCTTCAAAAGGCGGGGAATGGCAAGGCGCGAATCGAAGCTATCATCCTCATGCCGGACAAGCACCGGATAATCTGCCGTCGCCAGCATGGCCAGGTCGTTCAGGCTATCGCCCAGGGCAATGCTTGCTACGCCGCCAAATTGCTGCCTGTAAAGCGAAAGCAGGATATTCACGGCGTGTCCCTTGTCGTGGTTACCCATGATGTGGAAGATGCGTCCTTGTGTCCAGCGCATCCCGGAGGCTTCGATTGCACGCAGGAAGTTATCGTCTGGCGCGCCTTCGAAAATGAATGGCTCATCGAAATCACGCTGCCTTGCCAGAACGGCTTCGTCGAGTGAAAGTCCAGTCAAGGCGGAGACTTCCTCGGTTGTCATGTCAGCGAAACCGCGTACCTTTGCTCCAACCTGTTCCTGGAGCTGGATGAACCTGCTCCTGATCTCCGCATAGGGCGTGCCAAGCAGGATGAGCTGGTAATCTCCTGATTCCACGCCTTCGATTGGTACGGAGAAATAGCCTTTCGGAATGAAGATCCCGCCGCCATTCTCTGTAATGAACGGGTGGCAGTTATCCATGCGGCTGCGATAGATCTCGATTTCGGCGCGCGTCTTGCTGGAGCAAAGAACGAGCGGCACATCTCGCGCCCGGATCAACCCCAAGGCCGGCAACGCCGCTGCAAAGGAGTAACCCGTCGCATCGAGCAGGGTTCCATCCAGGTCGCTAATGACAACAGCCTTTGGCATTTGAAGCTTCCTTTTGTCCGCGATCGCCCTTGTTTGCCTTGCGGCATATCATGCAGCCGTTGATTGTCTATGCCTGGCACTTCTCACACGGATTTGTCTTGTATTTCCAAGCGAAATGCCGGGGCGCTGCCTTGCTTGTCCTGCCCGGCATAGATGGTCAGGTCCATGTGATTGTAGGGAATCTCGATGCCGTGCGCATCGAAAGATTCCTTCAGCCGCCGCAAAAACTCGCGCCGCACGCCCCATTGTTCCAGCGTAACGGTTTTGAAACGGCAGCGAATTACGATCGCCGAGTCCGCCCAGTCCTGCACGCCGGCGATATCTATGTCATCGAGTATTTTTGAGGTGAACGCTTCCGATGAACGCAATTGTGTAGCGACTTCGCGCATGATTTTACAGACCTCGTCAATATTTTCGCTATAAGCGATGCTCACGTCGATAACCGCATAGGCATAACCGCGCGATTTGTTGGTGACGGTGGTGATCAGGCCGTTCGGGATGTAATGAACGTTTCCTTCATAGTCGCGCAGGCAGACATAGCGCAAGGTAATATCTTCCACCAGCCCTCCCTTGTCGCACACTTCCACCACATCGCCCTGGCGGATCTGGTTTTCCAGCAGCAGGAAGAAACCGTTGAAATAATCCTTGACCAGGCTTTGCGCGCCAAAGCCGATAGCAATGCCCACCACGCCAGCCGCACCGAGAATGGGTGCAATCGAAATGCCCAATTCACTCAATGCCAACATACCCGCCACCAGTGAAATTACCACGGTGGAGATGTAGCGGAACACGCGTGCCAATGTTTCTATGCGTTTGGTTTCCTCGGCAGAATCTGATCGCGTATTCATGTAATTGCGAAACATGCGAAGCAGCTTTCGGCTCACGCCCATGAGCAGCCAAGCCAGGATCAGTATGACGATGACGTGCAGTAGTTCCTTGGGAAGGCGAGAATGCTCAAAAATGGTGAAATATTCCATTGCGTGCCTTCTGGTATGTGAGTCAATATCCGATTAGCTGTCTGGAAAACTTCTTTTGCTCTAGGGCAGCACGGCTTGGGTTACCGCGTTTCCTTCTGGCGCTTGAAAAAGAAGTTGGTGGCCTCGACAAAGCCATCGATACTGCCGCAGTCGAAGCGCCGTCCCTGGAAGGGATAGGCGATCACGTTGCCGTTTGCCGCCTGGCTTTGCAGCGCATCGGTAAGTTGAATCTCGCCATTCTTGCCGGGTGGCGTGCGCCTTATTATTTCGAAGATATCAGGTGTCAGGATGTATCGCCCTATGACGGCGAGATTGGATGGGGCATCCTTCGGCGCCGGCTTTTCCACCATGCGCTCGACACGAGTACAGCCATCGTCCAGCAGTTGGCCCTTGACGATCCCGTATTTGTCCACTTCCTCGATGGGCACATCTTCCACCGCAACGATGCTGCAACGATATTTTGCATGGATGCGTGTCATTTGCAACATGACGTTGTCCGGCTCGCCAACACACAGGTCGTCTGCAAGGATCACGCCGAAGGGCTGGTCGCCAATCAGTGTTTCACCGGTCAGGATGGCGTCGCCCAGGCCGCGCATGTGGATCTGCCGCGTGTAGGAGAAGGTGCACTGGTCAATCAATTCGCGGATGCCGTCCAGATGGCTTTCCTTGCTGGTGCCGCTGATCTTGTCCTCCAGTTCATAGGTGATGTCGAAGTGATCCTCGATGGCGCGCTTGCTGCGCCCGGTTACAAAGGCGATATTCCTCATGCCCGCCTCGAGCGCCTCTTCCACCCCGTACTGGATGAGCGGCTTGGTGAGGATGGGCAGCATTTCCTTGGGCTGCGCCTTGGTGGCGGGAAGGAAGCGGGTTCCATATCCCGCTACCGGAAACAGGCATTTCGTGATCATCATTTCTCCTTGTTGGTCAGTCTGCAAGCCAATAAAAAGACAGCGGCGGAATTACGATTGCATCGTTTCCAACCGGAATGTGCGTGCAGGAACACAAGTCTTTCATGCCATCCTGCAGGAAGAAGCCGTATGACCTCAGTGCGCCGACATGCAGTGACTGGGGTTCGATGTTGAAGTTGGCGGCTACCAGTATTTTGTTGCGGCAATTCTGCTGATCGGAGCGGAAAAATACCAGCAGGTTGGGGTTATCCACGGCCAGCAACTGGCGGTTGTCAAAGTCCGCGAAGGCTGTCGTTTCCTTGCGTAGCGCAATCATCCTTTTCAGCGCGCTGAATATCCGGTGTTCCACCGTGCCGGGCTGATGGCGCTTTTCCGCCTTGACCCAGTCAAAGTGCGAGCGATGCACCCAGCGGTTGTCGTGGCGCTTGGTTTGGTCTTCGAGATAGGCGGCGCTGTTGAGGGTGCCGATCGCATCACCATAATAGAGCAGCGGGATTCCGCCAAACGACAGGATCATCCCGTGCATCAGCAATATGGTCTTGATCGCAGCGTCTATGGCTTCCTTATCGTTGCGTTCAAGCGCGGTCTCGAGGCCGACCAGTGAAGCGAGCGAGCCGGAGATGCGAGTGTCGCCGGTCTTGGGGTTATCACCAAACGGCAGGCCCCGGGCAGGCGAGCCAGGAAACTTCCCGGTGAAATAATCGACCAGAAAACGGCGATGCCGGAACGGATCATAGCCCGACAAACGGGCATCGTCGTCGGAAAAGCCCAGGCCGATATCATCGTGGCAGCGCACATAGTTGAGCCAGGTCGCCCGCTCCAGCTTGTCCGGCAAACTCCTGACCCCGCGGTTGAGCAGGAGCGCATTTTTCGTCGCGACCGCATCCCAGAGCAGAGACATGAATGTGGCGTTATAGGCGATCTCGCATTCCTTGGCATTGATCGCATCCTCGCCGAAATACTTGGCGATTTCGCCCGGTGCGACAATGGCCTCTGCGATGAACAGCACGCCCGGTGCGGTCACCTGGCAGCAGTCCTTCAGCAGCTGGAGCAGCAGGTGCGCCTCGCGCTCGTTCTGGCAGGTGCTGCCAATTTTTTTCCACAGGAATGCCACCGCATCCAGGCGCAATATGTCCGCTCCCTTGTTTGCCCAGAACAGGATGATGTCGATCATTTCGATCAGCACAGCCGGGTTGTGGTAGTTCAAGTCCCACTGATAGCTGTTGAACACCGTCATCACCCATTTGCCCATCTCTTCATCCCACGTGAAATTGCCGGGGGAGTTGACCGGAAAGATTTCCGGCATGGTTTCTTCGTAGATGTCCGGAATATCACGGTTATCGAAGACATAGTAGTAATCCTGGTATTTCTTTTCTCCCTTGCGCGCCTTCTGCGCCCATTCGTGCTCGTTTGATGTGTGGTTGACCACCACATCGAGAACCAGTAGGATGTCGCGTTTCCTGAGCGTGGCTGCCAGCTCTACGATATCCTCCGTTGCTCCGTAACGCGAGTTCACCCTGCGGAAGTCGCGCACGGCGTAGCCGCCGTCGCTGTTGCCCGGCGGGCAATCTAGTATGGGCATGATGTGCAGCATGTTGATGCCCAGATCCTGCAGATAGGGCAGCCTGGAGCGCAAACCTTTCAGGCCATCGGCAAAGCGGTCGCAATACAGCGCCATGCCGACCCACTTCTGGCTCAGGAACCAGTTGTAGTCTTTTTCGCGCGCCAAATCAGACTTCCTGAGAGACGGTTCGCGCTCGATGTAGCGGGCTGCCAGCGTCTCGACCAGGCTGACCATCTGTTCCTTGAAGTCGGGCCGGTCGCCGTACAGCAGGCGGAACAGGGAGTGGATGGCGTAAAAATTCGCGCCAAGGCGGGTGTAGAAATGCCGAAGCTGGTGGCTCTCTACTTCTGCTTTCAGCTCGGCCAGGATTTCATTCAGCATTGAGTGGGAAACTTGTTCGTACATCAGCAGCCTTTTAATTCATTCATTTCATTCATGCCGCAAAGCCATGCATTCGCTTCAGGCCAATAATGCGCTACACCCTCAAGAATGCCAGCGCTGTAATTTCCGTTCATGCCGAGATAGCCGCCCGATGCAACATAGAGGGTATCCGTGTCTGCATTGGACACCAGGCTTCTGACTTCAGGTCCGGCATTGGCCACCAGAACGGCGGGAATGTCGCTCAGCAGCACATCCAGATCATTGCCGCTGTCACCGGCAAAAATCGTGTTTTCGCGGCTGAATCCTTCCAGTTGCATCAGGAAGCGGATGGCGTGAAGCTTGCCTGCGCTGGCCGGGAGGATATCCAGCAGGCCGATTCCAGCCTTTTCATCTATGCTCCAGATCAGGTTCGCGCTGATTTTCACCTGTTTCAACAGCTTGCCCATCTCGCTGGCCAGTTTCTGTGTATCTGTTTCGAGCGGTACATAAAAACTGAGTTTGTGGCGGCCCTGTTTTTCATTTTCCTGCAATTGCAACATCGGCAAGTCGCCAAGCAGGAAACAAATGCCGCCATGCGTCAAGCCCTTCCAGTCCGGTGCGAGCTGTGCATCCCATGCGTCCGATTGCTGCCATCCGGATGATATGGCCCGATAGATCGTGGCGCCGACATCGGCGATGGCAAAATCGGGTCGTGGCAGGCTGAATTCCGCGATTGCCTGTTCGATGAGGGAGAGGTTTCTTCCGCTTACATAGGCAAGCGCAACCTCCTCCCGGCTTACCAAACGCTTTAATCGTTCTATGGCTCCCGCCGATTCCGGCTGTACACCGTTCGGGATCAGTGTCCGGTCGAGGTCAGTGCAAAGCAGGAATCGATTCACGCTTCCTCCATTTTCTGCGTGCCCGCAAAGAAATTATAGTGACCCATGGCCTCAAGGATGCCGCCGGCATATTGTTTATTTGCAAAATAGATTTTCTCGATGTTGGACAAGCCGGATAGCTCCGTGAGGTGGCGGTTGTCTACAACTACTCCCAGAGTGTTGCCGCGCAACATGTCCGCATCGGCACCGGTTACTCCTGATACCAGCGTATTTTCCAGCGGGAAGCCCAATTGTTCCGCGCACCAGCGCAGGGCCAGCCCCTTGGAAGCCCTGACCGGCAGCACATCCAGGAATTGCCCGAATGAAAAAATGGTATTTACGGCTTGCTCGTTGCGTAACAGCGTCTGCCGGATTTCCTGGATGTCCGCAACTTCGGGGTCTATGAAGTAGCTGATCTTGAAGGCGCTCTGGTGGCTTTTTGGTTGCATGACCAGTCCCGGCATCTCTTTGAGGATTTCACGCACTTCCTGCGGGTTCCACAGGTGATTGATGTGGCGCTCCCAGACTGCGTCCCTGGTCAGGTTCGGAGCATAGTGAATCTCTGTTCCCTGCCCGGAGATCAGCACGTCTGGCTGAGGGATGTTGTACTGGCGCAGTGTGTTCAACGCGTCATCCAGGCGGCGCCCTGTAGCAATGCCGAAGATGATTGACTTGCGATGGCCATGCAGGGCCTGCAGTAATTTATGCATCGATTTGTAGTCGCCAATAAGGTTCAGGTCGAGGCTGGCGAAAATCGCCCGCTCGCGGAACATTGCCTGCCGTCTGCCCAGGTTCATTCTGGATAATGGTTCTGTCTTTTCGACAAGCGGCCGGATAACCGAAAGATATTTATCCACATGCGCCGACCAGGAATAGTGGCGGCATATGCCCTGAATCCCGTTACTCGCCAAACGCATCCATTTGGCCTTGTTCGTAACGGTGTCGAGCAGAGTTTCTGCCATGGCAGCCTTGTCGAGCGGGTTGATCAGGTAACCGTTCTGGCAATTCCTGATGATCTCTGTCGGGCCGCCGTCTTCCGTCGCTACAACCGGCAGGCCACAGGCAGTTGCCTCAATCAGCGTCAGGCCGAAAGGTTCAGTCAGCGCTGGATTAATGAATACGCCACGGGATGCCGTCGCAAGACGGTATAAAACAGATACTTCTTCCGCCTTGTGATGCTTCGGATAGGCCACCTTGCCATACAGGTCGTATTTGTCTATCGCCAGCAGGATTTCATTCAACACGATTCTGGAAGCATCTTCCATGTCATGGATATCGCCGCGATTTCCTGCCACGATCACCAGGTTGGCTGCCTCTTGCAGGCGGGGCGATTCGCCGTAGGCTTCAATCAATGAAACAATATTCTTTTTGGGGTCGGGGCGGGATAGTGCAAGAATGATCGGTTTGTTTGGCTGCTTCAGGAAGCGTTTAAGTTCGAGCGCGATATCGCTGCGTTTCTCATCTCCTCGCGGAGGGAAGAATTTTTTCAGGTCCGTTCCGGGCGGAATTACCCGCATTTGCTCCGGCTGGTAGTAGTCATAAAGGCTGTATTGCTGGTCTATCTCTTGCTGCGTGCTGGTGATGACACGTTCCGCTACACCCAGGGTCGTTTCTTCCGCTTCGATCCGGCGCGAGATATTGTAAACCGCCTCGATTTCGCTGCGCTTGGTACCGCCTGCCAGCAGTCTTTTGCGCTTGCTGCGACCCAGTGAATGGCCGGTATGCACCAGTGGTATGCCAAGCTGGTGTGAAAGACGCGCCCCCACATGGCCGGCATCGGCGTAATGACTGTGAATGATGTCGGGGTGGTGCTCCTGGCTTTTCAGATAAGCCAGGGCATTGTCGGAAAAATTTTCCAGCGAGTCCCATAGCATCTCCTTGCGCAGATATTTCTGTTCGCCGCATTCGACGCGCACAATACTTACTTTTTCAGATACCGGCTCGAATGGCTTTGCATAATCGGAGCTGACCTGGCTGTCCTGGACACAGCGCGTCAGCAGGGTCACTTTGCCGACATCCGGACGCTCGCCAAGGGCACGTGCTAGCTCCACAACATATTTTGTTTGGCCTCCAGTGTCCGCGTCGCGCCCCAATTCGAGATCGACACCGCGCATCAATCCGTGCACACTGATCAACACTATGTGCAAAGGCTTGCCTGATTCCACCGCCTCGTTTTTCATACTTCCCACTCCTTGCAGAATGGTTCATAGAAATCTGCATGATCCGGAATGGCCCCACGGATTTCGCATATTGCGGAGGCAAAGGAATTGGCACGTTCAAGCGTAATGGCCATAGGCCAGCGTAGCAGTGACCCAAGAATGCAGACAGCGGCAAACCCGTCTCCTGCGCCCACTGTATCCACCAGTTTCCTGCTCCTGCTCGTGGCTAGTGACTCGATTTTCCTGCCGTCCCGATTGATCTGCCATGCGCCTTGCTCTCCACAAGTCACAATGGCCCGGGCAAGCTCGAATTGATTCATCAATTCCTTGAGCTGGCATTGCGGGTCGTTTCCGGTTAATTCAAACAGCTCCGCCAGCACAGCTAATTCTTCGATATTCAGTTTCACGATGTCAGCGAACTGCAAGGATAGCCGGAGTGTTCTTTTGTTATACCAGGGAGCGCGCAAGTTGATGTCCAGAAACTTCTCTGCGCGGGTGCTGCGCAACAGGACTCGCAATGCCCGCCTGGAGACTTCGTGCCGTTGCGCCAGAGTGCCGAAGTAAACCAGCGCGGGGCGTGCCGAAAGCGCAGCCATGCGCACAATTGCCGGGTGGATAAAATCGTAGGCTTGCATGGGGAGAATTTCGAAACGGTGGCCGCCTTTCGTGGTGTGCACCTGCACCTGGCCTGTCGGGTGGCTATTGCCGCTCTGGACTCCAAGGGTTTCCATTCCGGTTTGTGACATAGCGCTCAGTTTTCATCGCGTAACGCATCATTGCCCAAACGAGTGATAAGAATCGGGCTTTGGCCAAAGGCTTCAAGATGCCGTGCAACATTAAATGGCGCGCCCCCCAGAACGGACTTGTCGGGGAATATGTCAGCCAGAACTTCACCGAACAGCACAACATTGCCTTTCCGGCTGATGTGCCGGCGCAGCAGAATGGAGCCAGAAGAGGCTTCTTCAGATGAGGTGATGTTTTTCATTTCATCAAGTGCTAGCATTGCGGTCACAGTGCTTGCCTCCTGTTTAGTAGCTTGATTCCCCCCGGTGTTCTTAAATTCAGGATGCTCACACTTCTTTCCGGTTTCTGGTGTTCGCCATCTGACTAATCCTGCTCATCTGGTGCTTCCGGCTTTTTTCTCATGCATGTGTAGCATCAACTCCTGCTTGATCTCGTGCAGCTTGGCCTTGATGCTGGCTTCGTTCCTGCTGCCTGACCGCATGAGAATGCGCTGGCCGACGGAGCGCTCTTCAAGGCCGGAGTCGGCAAACAGATATAGCACATGGGGCTGGACAAGCTGGATGGGCTCGTTAATGGCAGGAGCATCCAGCAGATTGTCTATCACCTCAATCAGCCGGTCATTGAAATATTTTTTCGGGTAACCAAGATCTTCGTATGCCTGCTGAAACAGCGGGTAAAGGTTGATATATATTTCCACTATTTTTTTTGAATCAAGTGCTTCGGCTATTTTTATATAAGGCGTATAGCGCGCTGCATTTTTCGGACTGATGGTCAGGCTGTTTTCTGCGCCTGCCACGATAAATTGTCCGGGCGCTCGCTTGAGTGGCATTACAGTCATCGGCGCAAGCCGGCGCGGCAGGTTATCAATAGTGGCAACAATGTTGTGAATTACCCGCTCGGGACGGAAGAGTTTCATCAGCGACTTGTTGCCAACCAGTCCGGACAGGATATCGAGCATGAAGTTGTCGCTCTCTGCCAACGAAGGTAACGGGGGAGGCTGCACTGGCTCGACTACGCGGCGCTCTTCCCGTTTGATCAGCGGCATGGTTGGTGGCAAAGGCTGCACAGCCGCTGGCTCCGGCTTCGGTTGACTATATTGACAGTAGAAATATGCGGCAATGCCGCTACAGAAAATGGCAGCTATGGCGGCAAACAGGGTGGTTTTTTTCATAAAACAATCTCCGCACAATGCGATTTATTGTTGCGTGAGCGGTAATTTCAGGTGCTCAATCCTTGCGATTCCCCAGACCAGTTCATCCGGCTTGAGATGTCTCAGTTCAAACCGCACTGCATCGCCTGACTTGAGGTTAGACAGCAGTGCTGCATTTGCTATGCTGAATTCCATCTCCATACTCGTCCAGGATAGTGAATCTATCGGGTTGTGGGCCAGTTTGATGCGCAATTTTGCACGATCAATGGATACCACCTTTCCTGTGCCTTGATGGATGTTCTGGCCAGTTTTATTCTGCATACCCACGTCTGCTGCATGCCTGGCACCAAGAGGCAGAAACGCAAAGCCGATCAGTAATAATATGATTATCCCAGCTCGCTTTTTCACTGTGTTCTCCACTCAAGGTCAATCAATAGAGTCAAACCACCTCGCTATTCTGCATGCGGGCGCGGGTGCTGTGTCTGATGGGCTGGATGGGGGCAGTCAAAATAACTTATGGCGGCCCAACCCGTGTCGCCATAAGTGGGGAATGCTGGAATACGTCTCAGCAAACCCTTTCATGTTTGAGATCAAGCTCGAGTTTTTCTGAAAGAGCAGCAACAAGATTGAGGCTGACGTCCTCTCCATTGTTTATGGCCAGTCCGCGGTTGCTGCAGCGGTAATTGAGTACTCCTGCCACGAGGCTGGTTATCCTAACCAGCCCCGGGCTGCCTGCTCCTTTTGATGCGAAGCAGTCCACCCGAATAACTTCGTTTGACCGCGAGGAATTCCGCCAGACAGTGAACAGGGTGCGATCCTGCGAAAGAGCGGTGCGCAGTGAATTCAGCTCATTAGTAGTGGCCATAACTCCCCTCCGTTTTATGAAGTTGACCTGAAATAACGCTTCCAAATATGGGCATTAGGTTATTCATCCCAGCCGCCCCAGAATGCACTGGGTGGCGAGCCCTCACGCCATGCTACCGGGTAGTGGGCATGGCCCGGGTATAACCGGCTCCAGATGGCGGCGATAACGGCGAGAGAGGTTATTCCGAGAAGCACCGGATGCCAGATTGCGGACCAGCCAGCATGGGCGTGGACCATGATGATTGGGTTTGCGCCAGCCGGAGGATGAGCAGTCTTGGTAAGCAGCATGTAGGATAAGGCCAGCACTTGGGCAAGCACATAAACCCATAAGGCATCGCCAAATGCCTGGTAGCTGGCGATGCCGATAAGCGCGCCGCCAAGGTGCCCGCCAAAGAGCGCGCGCGGCTGCGTGGCCGGTGAGCGCGTGAGGCCGAAGAGAAATACTGTGGAGCCACCGAGGGATGCCAGAAGAAAAGGCGTTTCAAGTGGCCCGGCCAGAGATAGGGCTACTGCAATGCCGATCGCTGCACCAAAGATGCACCAAAGCATGCGAGCAACTGGATGGCGGTGCATACTTACAATCGCCCTAATTCAACTTATGGACAAAATCGTCTCTGCGATTCTCTTGCCAGCACTTTTCCTCATGGCATGCGAGGCGAGGTTTTTCTTCCCCCAAGCTGATTGCCTTGATTTGTGTTGCAGAGACTCCCAGTAACTCAAGATTCCTTCGAACTGCGTTGGCTCGCCTGTCGCCTAATCCAAGGTTGTATTCTGCACTTCCACGCTCATCCGCATTTCCTTCTACCGTGACCTGGTCATTCTTATGCGCCTTGATGAATTCTGCCTGCTTCTGGATAACGTTTTGATACTCCGGTTTGACGGCATACTTGTCGAAATCGAAGTAAATGCTCAGTCTTTGCAGCTCACGCAATTCAGATTCCCGCAAGTTTGCTGCATCTGCCAGTTTTTTTGCATCAATGCCTGCTGAAGATACCGGCGTAATTTTTTCCGCTGCATGAGTTACAACAGGAGGGCTTTTTGTTTCGTTTGGTTGAGATACAGGTGATGAATCTGTCTTGGGTGTGGTAGAGCATGCAGCGAGCAGCAATACAATCGAAGCTGCCGTTATTTTTTTCATAATCCATCTCCTTTATGAATAGTTGGAAAGGCACATGTTAGCATAAATTATATTGGTGTAAATATACTTTATACCAATGTTGTCGGCAGGGTATACTTAAAAACGGAATATCCACATGCAGAAAGGGCAATATAAATTGAGCAAGCGTACAAAAAATCAACTTTCACTGCAGGTGCTCAAGAAGTTCCGCATCATCTATGGCTCCATTCGCCAGCAGTTCCGCGAAATTGAGCATGCCTGCGGCGTCACTGGATCGCAGTTGTGGATATTGCAAGAAGTGAACAAGGCTCCTGGAATAGGAGTTTCCGAACTGTCCAGCCGCTTATCCATACACCAGTCCACTGGCAGCCAGCTTGTCGAGAAACTTGTTGCCCGGGGCTTTATAACGAAAGAGCGCAGCAGGGAAGATCAGCGCCGGGTTGGGTTGCAGGTGACCGATGTTGCTTCAAAACTTTTAAAAAATGCACCTGGCCCAGCGGAAGGCATACTGCCTGAAGCCTTGCAGGCATTGCCGGAATCAGCATTGCTTGCTTTGGATGAATCCCTGATCGCTGTGATTGGGCAATTGCGCATTCATGACGACAAGTTTGCCGATAGACCCCTATCGGATTTGTAATTGTCCCGTGGATTCTACAACCTTCTCGCTGGCAATTGAGGGCTTGGCTAGCGCATAATCAATATTCGGAAATTGGGAGACACTGAATGTCCACAACGATTCTGATCATCGGCCTGATGGTATTCTTTGCGCACTTCCTGTCTTTGCAATTTCGCAGGACTAACATCCCGGACGTATTGGTGCTGATGCTGGTTGGCATCGTCATCGGCCCCATGCTGGGCATTACCACGCCGCAGGATTTCGGCAAGGTCGGCTCGCTGCTCGCCACGATCGCCCTGGTGGTAATCCTGTTTGAGGGCGGCACTTCGCTGAATCTGGATGTGTTGGGCAAATCACTCGGTACCACCGGTTTATTGGCCATTGGCTGCTTTGTGCTGACTGCTGCAATCGTTGCGCTGACCGGCTTTTTTGCCCTGGGTCTGGCGCTGCTGCCCGCGACTATGCTAGGCGTCACTCTGGGCGGCTCAACTTCTGCCGTAGTCATTCCGATGATAGGAGCGCTGCGGCTGTCTGAGAAACCCTCAACTGTGCTGGTGCTGGAGTCTGCGCTGACCGACGTGTTGTGCATCGTCGGCGTGTTCTCGTTGTTGCAGATTCATACGCAAGGCGGCGTCGAACCTGGCAGGCTGGTGGGCAGCGTGCTGGCCTCGCTGGTCTTCGCGGCGGTGATCGGCACAATGGGAGGTATCGGCTGGCTGCTGGTGCTGGGCAAGGTGCGCGACTTCCCCAACACCATTTCATCCACGCTTGCTTACGTGTTCATTGTCTATGGCGTAACCGAGATGCTGGGTTTTTCCGGTGCGATTGCCGCGCTGGCCCTGGGCATTACCCTGACCAATTTTGAAAAGTTCGGCCTGCACCGCCTGCCAAGCATCGACCGGAACATCGTGCCACTGAACGAGATGGACCTGACGTTCTACCGCGAGGCCGTCTTTTTGCTGAAGACCTACTTCTTCGTCTATCTCGGTATCTCTATCCATTTCGGCGATGTGCTTCTGGCACTCGTGGCAGCCGCCATGGTGTTGATGATATACGCCATGCGCCTTGGCCTTACCCGGTTCATTTTTCGCGATCCAGGCTACAGCCTGCGCGATGCCGCCATCACCTCGATGATGGCGCCCAAGGGGCTGGCCGCCGCCGTGCTGGCTACGCTGCCGCTGCAGTACGGCGTCGCTGGCGGCGAAGTGATTCGCGATGTGACCTACATGGGAGTATTGGCAAGCATCACGCTGACAGCATTGCTGGTCATGGTTTACCCGGTTTCTGCAGCGCAAAAATTCTATGCACGTGCGCTGGGCAAGCCGGTAATTCCCAAAACACGGGATATGTAAGCCGTGGAATTGCACCAGTTCTTTCTTTTTCTCGCCATTACCCTGATTTCGGCGCGATTGCTGTCAGAGGCGGTCGCCCGTTTTGGTATTCCTTCTGTCATCGGAGAATTGCTGGCGGGGTTGATCATCGGCCCTTCGCTGCTGGGCTGGGTATCGCCTGATACCACCATGAAATTGCTGGCTGAGATTGGCATTATCCTGCTGCTGTTCGAAGTTGGAATGGATACCGATCTGAGCCGCCTGGCACGCTCTGGCAGCAAGCCCGTTGTTGTGGCGTTGATTGGCTTTGTATTCCCGCTCGTGCTTGGTTACGGGGTCAGCATGTGGCTGTTCGGTTTGCCGGAGCTGGTATCGCTATTTATTGGAGGCACACTGACTGCCACCAGCATCGGCATCACGGTTCGCGTGCTGGATGACCTGGGCAAGCGCCATTCGGACGAGGCGCAGATCGTGATAGGTGCAGCCGTGCTGGATGACATTCTTGGCGTGCTGGCGCTCGCGTTCCTGTATCAATTTGTCGTCGAGCGGCATGCCTCATTTGACGCTTTGAGCGAGGTGGGTCTGTATATCCTGTTATTCATGGTACTCACTCCTTTGGTTGCCAAACTGGCATCAGTAGTGATTGATCGCCTGGATCGCCATGCCTCCAAACCGGGTTTGTTGCTTACGATGGCCTTGTCGCTGATATTGTTGTTTTCCTGGCTGGCACATGCTGTTGGTGCACCAGAAATCATGGGTGGGTTCGCTGCAGGATTGGCATTCAGCCAGCATTTCGGCTTCAGGCTGTGGCTGGGGAAATATCCGGCGCTTGTATTCAAACCTAGCCCGAAACTGGCGCACCGGCTGGAAGAGCAGGTTCGCCCGCTAATCCATACCTTTTCTCCGATGTTCTTCGTTATGGTGGGCGTATCGCTCAATCTCAAGATGGTGGATTGGGGTTCGGTATTCATTTGGGAGTTGGCGGCAATGCTGTTGCTTGTTGCTGTTGCAAGCAAATTTACAGCAGGATTCTTTATACGCGAACCGCGCCGCAACAAAGTGGCCATCGGCCTGTCCATGATACCGCGCGGCGAAGTCGGACTGATCTTTGCCCAGCTTGGCTTTAGTCAGGGTATTCTGAATGGCGAGCTATATGCCGCCCTGCTCATCGTTATCGCTTTCACCACCATGGCGCCGCCGTTCTTGCTCAAGTGGTTTTATGGAAGGGTAGCCGACAAGGCAGATTAAATAATCGAGGCAACCTTCCCGATATGCCGGGGGTCACTTATTTGGCAGGAACGTGGCGAGCAGCAAAGTGCTTGAGCATATACAAACAGGGCATCAAAGCGAGTCAACGCAAGTATTTCATTATCTGGTAAACGGCTTTCATCCTAACAACATCTCCAACTGAGAACAATATTCTCGCAACCACCTTGATGGCTTCCCAAAGAATACTCGCGCCACTATCGCCGCTTGATTCTGCCGGCAGCTGGTACTCTCACCGGTTATTGCACAATGCCGAGTTTCCTTGACCACCAGGGTGTGATTGCGGGCAGCAGGGTCAGGGTCCAGATGACTACCCAGGCCGTCAGCGGCAGGAGCAGGGTCAGTTCCGGAAACTGTGCGGCGGTGATGACTGCCAGCACAACGGGGATCACGCCTGTCTCCCGCACGATGCTCAGGAAGAGTTTGTCTTTCATGTCGAGATTGGTCGGCAGCATGGACAGCATGACCGCCACGGGCCGGGCGACGAGGATGAAGACGAGCGACACCAGCAGGCCCAGCAGCGCGGTGTTCCACAGTTCGCCCAGGGCAACGAAGGGGCCGACCATCATGAAGATCGTCGGTTTGGCAATGCTCTCGATCTTGATCTCCATGGTGTGCAGCGTCTTGTGGAAGTATTCCTTGCCATGGTTGTAGTTGGCGAGCAGGCCGGCTACGAAGGCCGCCAGGAACCCATTGCCGTGGATAGCTTGCGCCAGCAGGAAGGTCACCAGCGGGATAGACAGCACGATCGCGAAATCATAGGCAGTCTCCCCGAGGTCGCGCTCGTTGTCCCGCGACTTGTAAACCTCATAGCTGTACATCGCGCACCAGCCAATGATGCCGGCGATGGTGCCAAACAGGAATTGCTTACCCAGATGCATCAGGTTCTCCGCACTGAATAGGCCGGAGATCAGGCTACCCATTGAATCCACGGAAATGCCGGCCAGGATCATGGATGCAATCGCAGCTACGAAGATGGCGCCGACTGCGTCGTTGAGGGCGCTTTCCGCAACCGAGATGCTGGCGAGGCGCTTATACTCGTTCTTGAAGGCAATCTGCTTCAGGGTCGGAATCAGCGCCGCCGGATCGGTAGAACCGAGGATGGCCGCCAGCAGGGCGGCGGTCTTGCCATCCAGCCCCAGCGCCATCAGTACCGGGAACATGATGAAGAAGGTGATGAGATAACCCACCAGGGCGATCATCGCGGTGGGGTAGGCAATCTTCACGAAATCGCGCCGGTCCACCTCGTCGCCGCCGCCCTTCAGGATGATGGCGGCCAGCGCGGTGCAAGCCACCACCGCAAGCATGACCGCCGCGCCAATGGGCGCCAGCGCGTCATGCAGGACGATGCCCACCAGAAGCTGCAGGGTGAAGTTGGGGAAGACGGTTCCCTCGGACAATTTGCTGCACGCCCAGCCAAATACGAGAAACAGCCCCAGGCACCACAAGGAAATTGCGATAGCCGTCTCCGTACCTCCAAGCAGGGTTAGGCGTTCAAGAATCTCCGGGGCAGCACGATTCAACAGGAAAGCAAAAACAAACAGGGAGGCAATTTTTACGTAGTTCATGATTTGGATATTCTCGGGCTATCGGCAAGCGATATACCGGGAAAGCGAGTGAAATTATTTAAATTGACTGTTGGGCAGGGGTGAGTGATTCTCTATTTGATTTCAATATCATTTACTGTGCAGACACCCGGGGCGATAATACCACAATGGATATTGGCGCTTGCATTGGAAGGGCATAATGGAACCCTCAGCCTCACTGGAATTGGCCAAGCACGTATTGCTGATGTTTGGCGTCATCTTGGCCGTGGGGACTTTCTCCGGGCTGGTCGCCCGGCTGGCACGGGTGCCCGACGTGGTGGTATTCCTGCTGGTGGGCATGCTGTTCGGCCCCAGCGTGTTGGGGCTGGTCAATATCAAGGCAGATTCCGCCATCAATCAGTTGATCCTGATTTTCGGCTCGAGCTACATCCTGTTCGACGGCGGTGCATCCATCCGCCTCAAGGTGCTGAAAGAGGTGTGGATCACCATCGTGGTGATTTCCACCATCGGCGTGCTGGTTACCGGCGCCATCACCGGATTGGCGGCGTATTATTTCCTTGGGGTGCCCGTCATCGTGGCGCTGCTGCTCGGCGCCGTGCTCGCGTCCACCGACCCGGCTACGCTGGTGCCGGTGTTTAAACAGGTAAAAATCAAGGAGCGCGTGGCGCAGACGGTGATGAGCGAATCCGCCTTCAATGACGCGATGGGCGCCATCCTCACCTTTACCGTGCTGGGCGTGGCGATGGGCGCGGGCGAATTCTCGGCGGGCGATGCTGCTGCCGACCTGCTCAAGCAATCGTTGCTGGGCATCCTGATCGGCGGAATACTGGGCTATATGGCGGCATTCCTCATTGCACACGAGAAATTCGGTTTCCTCGCCGAATATGCGCCGGTGGTCACCCTGATGGCGGTGATCGGCGCCTATATGGGTGCGGACGGCATGCACGCCAGCGGCTTCATGGCGGTGTTCGTGTTCGGCATCATGCTCGGCAACCAGGAGTCGCTCGGCTTCAAGCGCATTCACCACGATGAGGCCATCCTCGAGGATTTCATCATGACCACATCGCTGGTCATGCGCATGTTCATTTTCATCCTGCTCGGCGCGCAGGTGGATTTCGCCCTGATGAACCAGTATCTGCTCGCGGGAGCAGCCGTGGTGGCGGTGTTCATGCTGGTCGCGCGCCCGGCGACGGTGTTCCTCTGTGCGCTGCCGGACCGACGCGCCAAGTGGAGCCTCAAGGAAATGCTGTTCATGTGCTGGACGCGCGAAACCGGCGTGATCCCCGGCGCGCTTGCGGGGATGCTGGTGGGCATGAAAGCGTCCGGCGCGCAGATCATTGCCTCGGTGACTTTTATCGCGATCCTGCTGACCATCCTGATCCAGGCCACCACTACCAAGTGGCTGGCGAAGAAACTCGGTTTGCTGGCGGAAGAATAGCTCGGGCGGAGAGGCGGCTTTATGTTGCCCAGATAATCCCTACAGCAGAAAGGGGGAAGGCGCAGGCCGGCACGGCGGCATCAAGGTAAGCCCTTAATGGAAAGAAGGCATGCTAAGTCTTTATAATTTATCAGGAACAGAGGCGCTTTGAAGCTGGAGTTTCAGGCGCGGATGCCAGCGTATTCCGGTCCGGAAATATGTAGCAATAAGCTCTGACATATTGCCCCAAACTTCTGGGGCGATATTTTTTGCAACCCTTGATTTCCGGGTTGTCAATTTTTTACAAACCTCCTTATAATCGAAAGCTCGAAAAGAATAATAATAAGTTGGGCCGCCAGGCTCGCTACCACTCAAGATTCCTGCATCCTCACATCCGCGAAGCGGGTTGCTGCATGCCATGTGATGCGGTGCTGGGAAAAATCATAAGGTACTAAATTATGGCTAGATCGGCTGCAGAAACAAAGGAACGCATGGTTACGGTTAGCATCATGGGCAAACCCTACGATGTTCCGGCGGACGCGACTATCATGGGTGCCATCGAGTATGCCGGGCATCAGATAATCCGCGGTGCTGGGTGCCGGGAGGGTTATTGCGGGGCCTGCGCCACTATTTATCGCTTGCCCGGAGATTACAAGATATACGGCGGCCTTGCCTGCATGACTATGGTCGAGGATGGGATGACGCTCGCCCAGGTCCCGTCGGTGCCGGCCGAAAAAGCCATTTATGACATTGAGAAACTCAAGCCTAACGTCAGCGCCATAGAGCAGCATTATCCGTCGGTGTTCCGCTGTGTCGCGTGCGGCACCTGCACCCGGTCGTGCCCGCAGGGATTGCAGGTCATGGATTACGTCCAGGCCGCGAAGCGGGGCGATATTGCCGAGGTGATGGATTTGTCCTTTGACTGTGTGGTCTGCGGTCTGTGCATGTTGCGGTGCCCGGCAGAAATTGTGCAGCCCCTGGTCGGCATCCTGGCGAAGCGCCTCTATGGCCGTTATTTGCGCAAGGACAGCCCGGAGCTGGCAGAGCGCGTCAAGGCTGTGGAAGAGGGCGCGTTCAATGCCGAATATGCCAAGCTGATATCAATGAACCGCGACTCCCTGTCGAAACTTTATTACGCCCGCGATTCGGAATAACCCGCACCCGAAATAGAGAGGATCCAAGATGTATCCAGATTATATGGCGGAGTCTCTCCGCAAAGTGGTTCAAACACGCCCCGGGCGACTGGAACTGGCACGTAAACCGGCCCCGGTTTACCCGCCCATGAGCGCGGAGGAGCGCCAGGCGGTGCTGGAGGGTTTTCATCCCGATTTCGAACCCAGCGCGCGCAGGAAAGTGCACGTCGGCCCCAACCGGGGCGAGACGGTGACCACCGAGGTGGCCGAGCTGCTGGAGTCCCACTCCTGGTTGCGCAGCGAGCAGGTGAACCTCGACAAACCGGATTTCGAAACCGACCTTCTGATTATCGGGGGCGGCGGCGCAGGCTGCAACGCCGCGCTGGTCGCGATGAAAGAACACGGCATGCGCTCGATCATTTCCACCAAGCTGCGCATGGGTGATGCCAATTCGATGATGTCCCAGGGCGGCATGCAGGCTGCCGTGTCGCGCACCGATTCACCGCCGCGCCATTATCTGGATGCCATCGGCGGCGGCCATTTCGAGAACAAGCCGGAACTCGTCAGGGCGCTTACCGAGGACGGGCCCGGCGTGGTCAAGTGGCTCGAGGATCTGGGCGTAGTGTGGGATAAGCTGGAAGATGGCTCGCTGAAGGTCATGCATGGCGGCGGCACGTCGCGCAAGCGCATGCTGTCGTGCCGCGACTACACCGGCGCCATGATCATGCGCACGCTGATGGACGAGGTGCGCAACCATCCTGACATGATTGCCGTGAAGGAATTCATGCCGGCAGTCGAGTTGATCATGGATAACAAGGGGCGGTGTGCCGGCGCGGTTCTCTATGACATGGAAAGCGAGGAGTTTTTCACCGTCAAGGCAAAGGCCACGCTGGTCGCCACGGGCGGTTACGGCCGCCTGCATATCCGCGGCTTCGACACCACCAACCACTACGGCGCGACCGGCGACGGGCTGGTGATGGCCTATCGCGCGGGCGCCAGGCTGATGTATATGGATTCGGTGCAGTACCACCCGACGGGCGTCTCGTTTCCGGAACAGATTGCTGGCTTTCTGGTCACCGAGGCGATCCGCGGCGCCGGCGGCCAGCCGCTCAACAAGGACGGCGAGCTGTTCGTCTTTCCGCGCGAGCCGCGCGACGTCGAGGCGGCGGCCATTATCCGCGAATGCGTGCAGAACGGCGGCGGCATCCCCACGCCTTCCGGGCGCGTCGGCGTGTGGCTGGATTCCCCGCTCATAGACATGTTGCACGGCGAGGGTTACACCGACAAGCACTTTCCGGCCATGTACCGCCAGTTCATCCGCTACGGCATAGACATCACCAAGCTGCCGATGCTGATTTACCCCTCCCTGCATTACCAGAATGGTGGCATCGAAATCAACGAGCGTTGCGAAACGGACATCCCCGGCCTGTATGTGGCGGGCGAGGCCAGCGGCGGCCTGCATGGGCGCAACCGGCTGATGGGCAACTCGGTGCTCGACTACAACGTGTTTGGGCGGCGCGCTGGGCGCTATGCCGGTGAATATGCCAAGTCAGTCAAGCTTGGAAAACTTAGCCTGGCTCACCTCGATAAATATGAAAATGAACTGAAGGATGCCGGCGTTAAAACCGATCTGGTTACCCCGGTCCTGTTGCCGTCCTATGCTCCTGAAGATGTCAAGAAACGCCAGTTGCTGCGTGGCAATAACAATCTGCCCGGCCCTGCCGTGGTCAACCGGATGCACGAGGAAAGGCCTGGCGCTTAGGCTCCGGAGTAGGATTCATGACACATATTGATGATAAAGTGATTGAGCTGGCGCGCACCGCGCTGAGCTTCGTTCATGGCGAAGAGCATTTCTACCGCCATGCGGCCGAGATGACCCAGAACCCCGGCGGGAAGGTTATGTTGTTGCGGCTGGCGGAGGAAGGGGGGGAGCACCGGAAAAACATACACCGGGTGTTTGGTGCCGTCATCGGCCAGGAAATGTGGCAAAACCTTGTGGCGGAAGAAGCGGCGAACGCCCACCCGTCAAAAATCATCGCCGAAATGGAAGCCGCCATCGCCCATCGCGGCCACGCGGTGGTCGCCGATGACACCCAGGCGTTGCGCATGGCCATGGAACTGGAGCGGCGCGCCATCCACCTGCTCAAGGAAATGGCTGGCCACACGCAGGATCCGGAGGTTATCGAACTGCTCGGAAAAATGATTCTGGAAGAATGCTCCCAGTACGACTTCCTCCAGGCGCAAATGGACAGCGTATTGAATGTCGGGCTATGGCTCAACACCCCGGAGTTCCGCATGGACGGAAAATATTAGGCGATCATCCATGAATACATCTACGCTGCGAATCAACCAGTCCCATGCCGGCAAGTCGTTTGTGGCCAGCATCGAAAAGATCAGCGGCCAGAACCTGCTGGCCTGCTATCAGTGCGGAAAATGTTCCGCCGGTTGTCCGATGGCGGCCCACATGGACGTGCTGCCCAACCAGATCATCCGCATGGCGCAATTGGGGATGCAGAAACAGTTGCATGCTGCCGGGTCCATCTGGATGTGCGTTTCCTGCCTGACATGCAACGCGCGCTGCCCGAAGGGCATAAAAATCGCAGAAGTCATCGAGTCGGTGCGCATCACCATGCTGCGCAACAACCGGCGCGAGGACAATCTCGGCATCATGAAATTGCCACCCGATGCGCGCAGCGAGCTGCCACCCATTGCCACGATCAGCGCCCTGCGCAAACTGGCCTCCTGATGTCATGCCCATGATTGGGAAATTGAGAACAAACCGATGAAACTAGTTTATTACCCCGGTTGCACACTGAAAAATCACGCCAGCAACTTTGACGTATCCACGGTTTCGTCAATGGCGAAGCTGGATGTGGAGGTCGAGGAACTGGATCGCTGGAACTGCTGCGGTACAGTGCATGCGCTGGATTCGGGCAATGTAATGAACCGGGTGGCGCCGATAACCAACATGGTTCGCGTCAAGGAAGCGCAGGCCAGCGAATTCATGACCGGGTGCGCGATGTGCTACAACACACTCAAGCGGGCCAATATCGACGTGAAGGCGCGTGCCGATGCGCTCGATACCATCAACGATTTTCTTTCCCTCGAAAAGATCAAATATGAGGGGGATGTAGAAGTCCTGCACCTGCTCGAGTACCTGCGCGACCGCATCGGCTTCGATAATCTGGCGAAGAAGGTGACCAGGCCGCTCAAGGGATTGCGCGTGGCCTGTTATTACGGCTGCCTGCTGGTGCGCCCCAAGGAAGTTGCCTTCGATGATTCGGAAAATCCGATGATCATGGAAAACCTGGTGCGCGCGCTGGGCGCAACCCCGGTGGATTTTTCGCACAAGACGGAATGCTGCGGGGCCTACCACACAGTGGACAAGCCGGAAGTCATCGCCGACCGCACCGACAGGATCATGGGTTCGGCATGGGAAGAAAAGGCAGACCTGGTAGTGGTGAGCTGTCCGTTGTGCGCATTCAACCTGGATTTTCGCCAGGATGACGCGAAGCGCTTCAATTCCGGATTCCAGAACATGCCGGTGCTTTATTTTACCCAGTTGATGGCGCTGGCGTTCGGATGCGATGAATCGGCGCTGCGCTTTGACCTTCAGCATATTGATCCGCTGCCGGTCTTGAAGGCGCGCGGTTTGAGCTGAGGAGAGGCAAGAATGTTTTTCAATGATCTGAAACCGGCGCACGGCAAAGTCTTTGTCAATAACGAGTGGTGCAAGGGTTGCGCTTTCTGCGTGCAATTCTGCCCCACCAATGTGCTGGAAATGTCCGCCGAGTTCAATGCCAAGGGCTATCACCCGCCGTATGCAAAGAACCCGGAAGCCTGCACCGACTGCAAGTTTTGTCAGCTTATCTGTCCGGAGTTTTCCATCTTCGTGACAAGGGTAGAAGAAAATAACATAGGAGAAGCGGAAAAGTGAAAACCGTTGCAGCAGATCCCAAAGGGGTTGATTCCGGCCCCCATTTCATGGATGGCGACCATGCGCTTGCCGAAGGCGCGCTGGCGGCTGGTTGCCGGTTTTTTGCCGGCTATCCCATCACGCCCTCGACGGAAACCGCCGAGCGTTTTGCGGAGCGCGCTCCGGAAGTGGGAGCCATGTTCATCCAGATGGAAGACGAACTCGCCTCCATTGCCGCCAATATCGGTGCGGCCTGGGCAGGCCAGAAAGTGATGACCGTAACCTGCGGTCCCGGCTTCTCCCTGATGACGGAAAATCTCGGCCTGGCCTGCATGACCGAGACGCCGATGGTGATCGCCAACGTGCAGCGCGGTGGCCCGTCTACCGGCCTGCCCACGCTGACCGCCCAGCAGGACATGATGCAGGCTCGTTACGGCCCGCATGGCGACAACATGATCATCGCCCTGTGCCCGGACAGCCCGCAGGAATGCTTTGATCTCACCGTCGAGGCCTTCAATTTGTCGGAGTTCTACCGCGTGCCGGTCATCATCCTGACTGACGAGACCGTCGGCCATATGCACGAGAAAGTGGTCATCCCGCCGGCCGACCAGATCAAGATTGTTCCGCGCAACAACTACAGCGGGCCGAAAGAAGACTGTCGCCCCTACAAGTTCGACAGCAAGGGCGGCCATCCGATGGTGCGCGCGGGCGACGGCTACAATTTCCATATCACCGGCCTGACTCATAACGAAAAAGGCTATCCGGTGATGACCGCCGAGCAGAACGTGAAGGTCGTGACCCACCTGATGGAAAAGATCAATAGCAATGCTGACGACATCATTCGTCTCGACGAGGATCAGATCGACGGCGCCGATGTCGTGGTGGTGTCCTATGGCATCACTTCGCGGATTGCCGTCAAGGCGATCCAGGATGCGCGCAAGGAAGGCATCAAAGTCGGCTCGCTACGCCTGATCACGATCTGGCCATTCTGCGAGAAGCGCATCCGCGAACTGACCGGCAAGGTAAAGGCATTCGTGGTACCGGAAATCAATTACGGCCAGATGGTCAAGGAAGTGGAACGCTGCGCGGGCAGCCATAGCAAGGTAATCAGCGTCAATCACTGCGGTGGCGCGGTGCATGATCCTGCGGTCATCCTGGACGCTATCAGAAAGGCAAACCAATGAGCACTGAACTCGGAAAATTCAAGGCAGGCAGCCCCATGGCAGACGTCCTGCGCATGGATCGGATGCCGCATATCTGGTGTCCGGGTTGTGGCATCGGCTCAGAGGTGAATTCCTTTGCCGATGCTGTCAAGCGTAGCGGCATTGACCCCAAGAAGTTGGTTGTGGTATCAGGTATCGGTTGCACCGGTCGTGTAGCAGGCTATGTCAACTTCGATTCGATCCACACCACGCATGGCCGTGCGATTGCCGTTGCCACTGGCGTCAAACTGGCCAACCCAGAGCTGACGGTGGTGGTGTTCAGCGGCGAGGGTGATCTAGCCGGAATTGGTGGAAATCACCTGATCCATGCTGCACGGCGCAACATGGATTTGGTGGTCATCTGCAACAACAACTTTACTTATGGCATGACCGGCGGCCAAGTGACGCCGACTACGCCAAACTCTGCAATTGCCTCGACCACGCCCTACGGTAACTACGAATATCCGTTCAGCCTTCCTTTCCTGATGGATGCCGCTGGCGCGACGTACATTGCACGCTGGACATCGGTGCATTCGCGCAACGTCACCCAATCGATCGAGGAAGCGTTGTTGCGCAAGGGCTTTTCCTTCATTGAAGTCATCTCGCCCTGCACGACCCTTTACCTTCGTCGCAACCGCCTCGGCGATGGCGTCGATATGCTTCAGCATTATCAGGAAAACACCATTATCAAGCATGGCGCCGATACACGTGAGACGGCTATCGACTATCAGGGCAAGATCGTAATCGGTAAGTTTGTCGATAAGAATAAGCCTTCGTATCTGGAAGCCTCCGACAAATGCAGCATCAAGTTGGTAGGCGACGATTATCAGCTCTACGGCAAGACCATTCCCGAACGGGAGGCTGAGGAAAAAGCCGAGAAGGAAAGGATCGCCGCTCGTCGTGCCGCGATGGCAGCAGCAGAGGCGCAGGGAGAGGCAATAGTGCCAGCAACAACCCGGAAAGCCTCTGCAGCTAAGGTGAAAAAGGCTCCTGCAAAGGCTGCTGCCACTCCCAAGGCAGCGAAGAAGGCTGCGGTTAAGCCTGTGAAGAAAGCTGTGACAAAAGCTCCGGCCAAGGCTGCGAAAACGAAGTTTCAGAGCAAGATAATGCCTGCGAAGCAGGCGTTAGCTGGAACTAAAAAAGCCGCTCCCAAGGCAGCCGCCCAAGCCAAGTCCAAGAGCACCAAAGCTGTGGCCAAGGCTGCACCTAAAAAGACCCGTAAGTAGGAATCGAGCGCATGAGCACACAAGAAATCAGGTTTTCGGGATTTGGCGGACAAGGCATTATTCGCTGCGCCCTGATCACTGGCAAGGCGCTGTCCCTGTATGACGACAAGTTCGCCACCATGACCCAAGCCTTCGGGCCTGAGGCGCGCGGCAGCGCCTGTGCCGCGCAGCTCGTGGTTTCTGACGAACGTGTTCTATATCCATACATCACACACCCCGGAGTTCTCGTGGCGCTGTCGCAGGAGGCTTACGACAAATACTACGGCGAGTTGCCCAAAGGAGGGATTTTGATCGTCGAAGAGGATCTGGTGAAGTTGCGCGGCGAGCATCCGGATCTCAGATTGATGCGGGTGCCGGCAACCCGCTTTGCCGAAGAACTGGGCAATCGCCTGTTCACCAATCTTGTGGCACTAGGCTTTTTTACTGCGGTCACCAATGTGGTCACCGCCGATGCGATGAAGAAGGCACTGCCAGGCCTGGTTCCAGAACGTTTTCTGAAAATCAACGTCAAAGCTTTTGATAAAGGCTATGAGTACGGCATTCAGATGAACAAGAATACTCGCGGAGAAGTGTTATGACGAAAAAGCGTACTGGCGTTTTTGTCTGCCATTGCGGCACCAACATCGCAGCCACCGTTGATGTGGCGAAGGTGGCCAAGGAGATGGCTGGTGAAGACACCGTCGCCTTTACTCAGGAATACGTCTACATGTGTTCGGAACCTGGCCAGGAATCAGTCGTTCAGGCGATCAAGGACAACAAACTGGACAGCGTTGTTGTTACCTGTTGCTCGCCGAACCTGCATGAAAAGACCTTCCGTGATAACGCCAAGCGTGCTGGTATTAACAATTTCACCTGCGAAATCGCCAATATTCGCGAGCAATGCAGCTGGGTTCATAATGACAAGGCCAAGGGAACCGAGAAGGCGATCAAGATTTCGCGTAGCGTCGTGCGGCGGGTTAACCGCAACCAACCTCTGGATTCGATCGCTGTTAACGTCACCCGGCGGGCAATGGTGATAGGTGGAGGTATAGCAGGAATTCAGGCTGCCCTCGACATCGCCAATGCTGGCGTGGAGGTGGTGCTGGTTGAGAAGCAGGCTACCCTCGGTGGCCGCATGCTGCAGCTCTCCGAAACCTTCCCGACACTGGATTGTTCGCAGTGCGTCCTGTCGCCCAAGATGGTCGAGGTGAATCGCCACCCGAATATCAAGTTGCATACATACAGCGATGTACAGGAGCTCGCGGGCTCTGTGGGCAACTTCCGGGTCAAGATCAACAAGAGGCCAACTTTTGTGGATCCGGACAAGTGCAAGATTTGCGACCACTGCACCGTCGTCTGTCCGGTAGTGGTGCCGAACGAATATGAACTTAATTTGACCGCGCGGCGTGCCATTTATATTCCTTATGCGCAGGCCATCCCGGCCAGTTTTACGCTGGATGAAGAAGCATGTCTGGGATTGAACCCGATCGTCTGCGGCAAGTGCAAGGATGTCTGCGAGCCCGATGCCATCAACTATGATATGCGACCCGAGACGGTGACCGAGGATGTTGGCGCCATCGTGGTTGCAACCGGTTTCGATCTCTACGATCAGGCAAATATGCCCGAACTCGGCGGCGGCCAGATCGAAGATGTGCTCGACGGTCTCCAATTCGAGCGCTTGTGTTCGGCATCGGGCGCAACCAAGGGGCATGTGCTCCGCCCGTCCGATCATACCGAGCCAAAAAATGTGGTTTTCATCCAGTGCGTTGGTTCACGCGATCCGGCGAAACATTGCGCATACTGCTCCAAGATATGCTGTATGTATACCGCCAAGCATGCGCAGCTTTACAAGCACCATGTGCCGGACGGACGCGCCTATGTGTTCTACATCGACATCCGCTCCGGCGGCAAGGGCTACGAGGAATTCGTGCAGCGCACCATGGAGGATGACGACACCCTCTATCTGCGCGGGCGCGTCTCCAAGCTCTACCGGCATAACGGCAAGGTTCGCGTGATGGGCACCGACACCCTGACCGGGCAGAACGTGGAGATCGATGCCGACATGGTAGTGCTGGCGCTCGCCATGGTGCCCTCGAAGGGTACTGCGGAAATTGCCAAGACGCTCAAGGTCGGCCGCGACAATGACGGCTTCATGGCCGAGGCTCACCCCAAATTAAAGCCGGTCGAAAGTGTCACCGGCGGTATCTTTCTGGCGGGCGCCGCCCAGGCGCCCAAGGATATTCCCGAGACCGTCGCCCAGGCAGGCGCGGCAGCCGCCAAAGTGATTGCGCTGCTGTCGCAGACAACGCTCAACCGCCCGCCGCTGATCGCCAAGGTGCGCCGTTCCCACTGCACCGGTTGCGGGATGTGTGTCGAGGCTTGCCCCTTCATCGCGATCCGACTGGAAGGCGGCAAGGCTGTGGTAAATGAGGCGCTGTGCGAGGGTTGCGGCAGTTGCTCGGCCACCTGCCTGCGCGCCGCGATCGACGTCAAGAACGTCACGCAGTTGCAGATACATGAAATGATCGAGGCATGCCTGGCCTAGACGGGAAAAGGGAAACGTAACCTCCCGGCAGGGAGGGTGGCGCGAAGCGCTGGACGGGCATCCCGTTTCGCGTTCCCCGTTTTCACGGAATTGATATAGAGAAGGGAAACAGATGTCGGAACAACAACCTTACGAACCCAGGATCGTCGCCTTCCTGTGCAAGTGGTGCTCGTCGGCAGGCAGCGATCTGGCCGGGGTCTCGCGGATACAATATCCGGCCAACGCGACACCGATCACCATCCCGTGCACGGGCGCCGTGTCGCCGATGTACATCCTGTCCGCCTTCAACAAGGGGGCGGATGGCGTGCTGGTGTCGGGTTGCCATATCGGCGACTGCCACTATATCGAGGGCAACTATCTGGCGCGGCGCAAGATGCACCTGACCATGGAACTGCTCAAATTTATCGGCGTCGAGCAGAATCGCTTCCGCATGTCCTGGGTGTCGGCCGCCGAGGGCGCCAAGTTTGCCCAGGTCGTCACCGACTTTGTCAACGACCTGAGGCCGCTCGGACCACAGGACAAACTGAAGAAGGCGGTTCGCACATGATTAACCTTCAGGACATTCGCGACACGGCGCGCGACATGCTCGCCAAGGGTGAAGTTCGCGCCGTCATCGGCTACCGGCGCGGCAGCCGCGGCATGCTTGCCGAGCCGGCTTTCATCACCGACCCAGCGCAGGCCGACGAACTGGTGTGGGATCCGACCTGCTTCCACAATCTTTCACTGTATCTGGTCGAAGACCGCAAGTTTCTGGCGCACCTGCGCAAGACCGCGAACGCCCCCATCGCCATCGTCGCCAAGGGATGCGATGCGCGCTCCATTGTCGTGTTGATGCAGGAACATTATTTCAAGCGCGAGGATGTCTACATCATCGGCGTATCGTGCGAGGGCAGCGGCGTAGTGGACGAACGCAAACTGGCTCCGCGCCTTAACGGCATACAAGCTACGAACGCTGCCTTCGACGGCGACGACTTCGTGTTTACCACCGCAGAAGGCGAGAAGCGCATTCCGGCGTGCGAGGTGATGGCTGACCGCTGCCTGGAGTGCCGCAATCCTTTTCCCAAGGAGCACAATCTTGCGTTCGGCGAGGACAAGACCGGGCGCAAGCTGGCGGAGCCGTTTGCCGCGCTCACGCGTTTCGAAGCGCAGGGCGCCGGCCAACGCTGGGACTCCTGGAGCCGCCATTTCGACCGCTGCATCCGCTGCTTTGCGTGCCGTTCGGTGTGCCCGATGTGCTATTGCGACGAGTGCGTGGTGGACAGCATCACCTTCCCGGTCACCGCAGAAACCACAGCCGACGAGAAGGCAAATCGCATTAAATGGATAGAGCGGTCGGCGACACGCTCCGAAAATATCACCTATCTCATGACGCGCGCCATGCATCTGGCCGGTCGCTGCACCGATTGCGGCGAATGCGAGCGCGCCTGCCCGGTCAATGTCCCGATCCGGATGCTCAACAACAAAATGGAACGGGAAGCACGCGAAAAATTCGGTTTCGAGCCTGGGGCGAGCATCGGAGGACCTTCGCTGGTGGCTACCTTCCTCGATACCGACCCCGGCGATTTCATCAGGTAATGGCATGGAAAAAATTCTAGACAAGAAACAGGTTGACGGCTGGGTTGCCGCGTTAAGCGGCTGGGAGGTTCACGGCCCGGCGCTGGAAGAGGACATCTGGACGTATCAGCCGGTCAAGGGCGCAGTCCGGCTCGACCACCCCAACACCAACCAGTCGCCCAAGGGATTCGCTTTCCCGCAGCGGGAGGTGTTCTTCTCGTTCGAACAGATCAAGGGTGAAACGCCGCGCCTG
>JACRAQ010000082.1 GCA_016213335.1 Nitrosomonadales bacterium | reverse complement strand
AGCGCGGTCTTCTTCACCGTGCCATCGGCGGTGGCGAAGAACACGTACTTGTCCTCAACGAACTCGCTCACCTGCAGCACCGCATTGATCTTCTCGCCCTCCTCCAGCGGCAGCAGGTTGACGATCGGCTTGCCGCGGCTGGTGCGCCCGCCCTGTGGCACGTCATAGACCTTGATCCAGTACACCCGTCCGAGGCTGGAGAAACACAGGATGTAATCGTGGGTGTTGGCGATGAACAGGTTGTCCACGAAATCGTCTTCCTTGGTGCTGGCCGCCTGTTTGCCGCGCCCGCCGCGCTTCTGCGCGCGGTATTCGTCCAGCGGCTGCGCTTTCATGTAGCCGCCGTGCGACAGCGTCACCACCACGTCTTCCGGCGCGATCAGGTCTTCCATGCTCATATCCTGCGTGTGCGTGATGATCTCGCTGCGGCGCTTGTCGCCATACTGCGACTTGACCGCGACCAGCTCGTCGCCGATGATTTGCGTGATGCGTGCCGGCTTCGCCAGGATGTCGAGCAGGTCAGTAATCTTTTCCATCACCTCGCGGTATTCGCCGACGATCTTGTCCTGCTCCAGGCCGGTCAGACGCTGCAAGCGCAGCTCCAGAATGGCCTGCGCCTGCACGTCGGAGAGCTTGTACACGCGCTGCTTGCCCTGCCCTACCAGCCCGAATTCCGGGAGCAGATTTTCCGGGCGCGCCGCATCGCTCACCCGGCTCAGCATATCTTCCACCAAAGAGGATCTCCAGCTATGCGCCATCAATTCCTGTTTGGCGATGGCCGGGGTTGCGGCGGCCTTGATCAGCGCGATGATTTCATCCACATTGGATAGCGCCACCGCCAGACCTTCCAGAATATGCCCGCGATCGCGCGCCTTGCGCAGTTCGAATACGGTGCGGCGCGTTACCACTTCACGGCGGTGGCGCAGGAAAGCATCCAGAAACTGCTTCAGGTCTAGCAGGCGGGGGCGGCCATCAAGCAGCGCCACCATGTTCATGCTGAAACTGTCCTGCAACTGCGTTTCCTTGTAGAGCTGGTTGAGGATTACCTCCGGCACTTCGCCGCGCTTCAGCTCGATCACCGCGCGCATCCCGGATTTGTCCGACTCGTCGCGGATTTCCGAGATGCCATCGATTTTCTTGTCGCGCACCAGTTCGCCGATCCTGGACAGCAGGTTGGCCTTGTTTACCTGGTAAGGCAGCTCGTCAATGATGATGGACTGGCGGTTGCCCTTTTCCATATCCTCGAAATGGGTGCGCGCGCGCATTACCACGCGCCCGCGCCCGGTGCGGTAGCCCTCCTTGATGCCTGCCGTGCCATATATATAGCCGGCGGTAGGGAAATCCGGCGCGGGAACCAGCTCGATCAACTGCTCGATATCCATCTCGGGGTTTTTCAGCAGCGCCAGACAGGCATCCACCACCTCGCCCATGTTATGCGGCGGGATATTGGTTGCCATGCCGACCGCAATACCCGAGGATCCGTTTACCAGCAAATTGGGAAAGCGCGACGGCAACACCAGTGGCTCCTGCTCGGAACCATCGTAGTTGGGGCCGAAATCCACCGTTTCCTTGTCGAGATCAGCCAGCAGTTCGTGCGCGATGCGCGCCATGCGGATTTCGGTGTAGCGCATTGCCGCCGCGTTATCGCCGTCCACCGAGCCGAAGTTGCCCTGCCCGTCTATCAGCGGGTAACGCAGGGAAAAATCCTGCGCCATGCGCACAATGGTGTCGTACACCGCCGTATCGCCGTGCGGGTGATATTTACCGATCACGTCGCCGACTATACGCGCCGATTTCTTGTAAGCCTTGTTCCAGTCGTTGGAAAGCTCGTGCATGGCAAACAGCACGCGACGGTGCACCGGTTTGAGGCCGTCGCGCGCATCGGGCAAGGCGCGCCCGACGATCACGCTCATGGCGTAGTCGAGATACGACGTGCGCATCTCCCCTTCAAGGCTGACCGGCAGGGTTTCTTTGGCGAATTGTTCCATGGATGAGGGTGCCTGAATTAAGCGCTTAAATTAGCCCGATAGTTTATCATGCCAGCCTGTACCGAAACAAAATCTTAACTTGTTATTCTGGATGCAATACCTAGAGAACCCCCATGATCAACGCCGACCCGATTGAACTTGACAAATTCAGCCAGCTCGCGCACCGCTGGTGGGACCCCAACAGCGAATTCAAACCGCTGCACGACATCAACCCGCTGCGCCTCGACTATATCAACAGCATCGCCCCACTCCCCGGCAAGACCGTGCTGGACGTCGGTTGCGGCGGGGGGATTCTGGCCGAAGGCATGGCTGCGCTCGGCGCACGCGTTACCGGCATCGACCTGAGCGACAAGGTCTTGCAGGTCGCCAAGCTGCATTTGCTGGAAAGTGGCCGCAAAGTGGACTACCGCAATATCTCAGTTGAAGACATGGCTGCAGAGCAGCCGCAGCAGTACGAGGTGGTGACCTGCATGGAAATGCTGGAGCACGTGCCCGATCCCGCAAGCGCCGTGCGCGCCTGCGCGCAGCTGGCCAAACCGGGCGGGCACGTGTTTTTTGCCACCCTCAACCGCAACCTCAAATCCTGGCTGCTCGCGGTGATCGGAGCGGAATACCTGCTCAAGCTGCTGCCGCGCGGCACGCACGATTTCGACAAATTCATCAAGCCTTCCGAACTCGCGCAGTATTGCCGCGACGCCGGGTTGAGCATAAGCGACATCGGCGGCATGAGCTACAACCCGCTGAACAAAACCTATTCCCTGGGCAAGGATACAGGCGTCAATTACCTGTTTGCCTGCCAGCGTGACTGACGCCGTCCTGTTTGACCTCGACGGCACCTTCGCCGATACCGCGCCGGATCTGGCGGCTGCCCTCAACCATGTACGCGGGTTGCGCGGCTTGCCCCCCATGCCGCTGGACACCATACGCCCGCAAGCCTCGCACGGCTCCGCCGGCCTGCTCAAGCTGGGGTTCGGCATCGAGCCCGATGCCGCCGGGTTCCCCGCCCTGCGCGAAGCGTTCCTGGCGCATTACACCGCGCACATCTGCGACCAGACCAGGCTGTTTCCGGGCATGGCGCAACTTCTCGACACGCTGGAACAGCGCGGCCTGCCCTGGGGCATCGTCACCAACAAGCCGCACCGCTTCACCCTGCCGCTGATGCGTGCGCTGGGCTGCGAGCAGCGCGCAGCCTGCCTGATCAGCGGCGACACCTGCGCGCGCGCCAAGCCCCACCCCGATCCCCTGCTCAAGGCCAGCGAATTGCTGGGCGTTGCGCCGCAGCACTGCCTCTACCTGGGCGATGACAAGCGTGACATGGAGGCGGCGCAGGCCGCCGGCATGCGCTGCATCGTCGCCCGCTACGGCTACATTGATGCGCGGGCCAACCCGGCTGACTGGGGCGCCGACGGCGATGCAGAAACCCCGCTGGCATTGCTGGACTATATTTGAGTTTTCCGGCAGGCAAGCGCGCAGCCCCGCCCATGATGTATGATAACCATCAGTAATCACCAGATTATGCTGACGTTATGAGCCACGCGCGCGACAACGATGAACCGCAGAAACCGGCAACAAACCCGGACGCCTCTGCACAGGATACCATCCAGGTCATCCTGCAAAAGATCATCATCGCTCACCAGCAGTCCATCGCCCTGTTGCAGCAAACCGAAACGGCCTACGGCCGGCTGATTCCGCGCCAGTTGCTCACCCTGCTGGAAAGGGACAGCATCGTGGACGTCAAGCTGGGCGACCAGATCGAACGCAAACTGACCATCATGTTTTCCGACATCCGCGATTTCACGCCCCTGTCCGAATCCATGACCCCCAGCGAAAATTTCGAGTTCATCAATTCCTATCTCGGGGTGATGGAACCGGTCATTGACCGGCATCGCGGCATCATAGACAAATACATGGGCGATGCCATCATGGCGCTGTTTACCCAAAGCGCCGACGATGCCGTGACCGGCTCCATCGCCATGCTCAAGAAACTGGAACACTACAATGCCGGACGCGGGCGGGCGGGCTACACCCCGATCCAGATCGGAATCGGCCTGAACACCGGCATGGTCATAATCGGCACGGTCGGGGGCGCCAACCGCATGGACAGCACCGTGATCGGCGATGTTGTCAACCTGACCTCGCGCATCGAAGAAGCTACCAAAACCTACCATACGCAGCTGCTGATCAGCCAGAACACCCTGTATGACCTTGTGGATCCGTCAAAATACGACATCCGCTTCCTGGACCGCATCCGGGTTAAGGGTAAAACCCAGCCCTTGTCCGTGTATGAAGTTTTCGACAACGACCCCGCCGCCTTGAGAAACGCCAAACGTGAGTCCAGAGCCAAATTCGAGGAAGCGATCGCCTGTTACCACATGAAGGAAATTCCGCAGGCGATGGAACTGCTTACCGAGTGCATCAATATTGCGCCCGACGATATTCCTGCCAGGATCTACCTCGCCCGCTGTGATGAATATCTGGTTGCCGGTCATCACACCAGCACAGGCGAACTGGATGCCAGCATGGAATGGAGGAAAGAATTCCTGATCGGCATCGAGGAAATTGACAAGTCCCATGAGCGGTTGTTCGGCCAGGTCAATACCTTCATTTCGTCAATAACCAAGGATGGCAATAAGGCAATAAGCGGCTTGCTCACCTTCCTGACCGACCATGCGCAAAGCTGTTTCAGGATCGAAGAAGACCTGATGCGGCGCCATGGCTATAAATTCCTTGATAGCCACATGCAGGAGCATAAACGTTTTATCGAAAACTTCACGGCACTCAGGGTGGAAGCCGATGCGGCGAAGAGCAACCTGCGTTACCTCTCATTCCGTACCCAGCTCCTGCTATTTGACTGGTTTACCGGCCACATCGCCAAGACTGACCGCCACATGGGGCGCTTCCTGATTTACGCCTTATAGGCCCCGGTAAAGCAAGCCCATCTCCGAAAATTCCCTGCCTCTCCGCGGAACTTCGTTGGTGCTTGCCACTCAGATGCTGCTACAATCTGCCATGCTGCACAGATTGAACGAAACCGGGGGCGACTTGGCTTCGACGTGGGTTACAAAGCAGCGCAGGGCATACCGAGGACCCGCCACCTCGTAAAAAGCTGGAAACCAATAGTCGCAAACGACGAAAAGTACGCTTTAGCCGCTTAACCGGCTAGACCTCACACCCTGCTTCCTGTGGAGGGGCTCAAGGCCGCAAGGCCGCGATGAGTGAGGTCATTTACACAGGATCGTGCCGTGCAGGGTTACTTTGCGCGGCGCTAAACTCAAGGTGACTCGTCCGGTAGCAGCCTGTCGGTTGGCGTCTGCCGGATCAGATCAAACAACCAGACTAAGTATGTAGAACTGCCTGTAGAGGGCTTGCGGACGCGGGTTCAATTCCCGCCGCCTCCACCAACAAAACTGAAAGCTCACCCATTGCGGGTGGGCTTTTTGTTTTGATAGTGATGGTTTTCTTGGGTGTTAATGGCCGTGTTTAAGGCCGCAGGCCGGCCCAAGCCAAATTCAGCTGCCCTACCAAGCTACCCACTCCCCGCAGGGCGCAACGCCGCTCTGGAAGCGGCGTTGTTCGTCGCCTTTTCGAGCCGGCAACCCGCCAACCTCACCAGCGGACGCGACAATTTGCCGCGTGACAATTTGTCGCGCGGCATCATGTCGCATATGCATTTTTCATGACTTCACTAGAATTGCGCCCTTCCAAATAATCATCGTTTCAGGAGGGGCCGCATGGAAGCGCGCAGCAAGAAATCGGGGTGTTTTGTATTGAGTTTGTTGGCCATCGCAGTTAGTCAGGCGGTGCATGCGGCAGACGGCAAGGGCGATGTGCTGGATGAAGTAACGGTTACTTCTACCACGATTGACGACCGCTTTGCCGGCAAGCGTGGCGAACCGGCAAGCGTTCACGACATCAGCGGCCAGACGGTGGACGAGAAACGCCCCGAGAACATGATCGAGATTCTCCGCTCGATTCCGGGCGTCACCGCCGACCTGTCCTCGGGCGACGAAATCAAGATCAAGCTGCGCGGCATCGAGAACCAGCGCTACATGGGCGAAAAACCCGGCGTGGCCATCGTCATTGACGGCGTGCCGGTGTTCGAACGCACCGGCACGGTCAACATTGATCTCGACAATATCGAATCCATCAAGGTCATCAAGGGTGGCGCGTCCTACCTTTTCGGAGATGACGGGCTGACTGGCGCTGTCATCATCACCACCAAGCGCGGAGCGAAATACAAGGGCTTCACTGTTTCTGCCGACCATGGCTCATGGAACTACAACCGGCAATTGGCGCGCGCCGGGTTTGCGGGTAACTGGGGCAGCGGCCACATACAAGCCACACACCGGGAAGGCGACGACTACTACTGGCAGTCGGCTTACAAGACCGACAATATTGACGGCAATGTGCGTGTCTTTCTCGGCGACACTTCTGACCTCACCCTAGGCTTCGAGACATCCGACCGCACCAAGGACAAGCATGGCTCGGTCAAGGGCGCCACCCAGGCCGCACTTGACCCGCAAGGCACCGTCGGCCGCGACTTCACGCGCATGTACGACACCAACCTGCAGAAGCTGCATGCCACCTATTCGAACGACCTTACCGAGCGCAGCAATATTCTGGCGACGACATACGAATACCGTGACCACACCGCCTACTGGTCGTCGCCGCAACGCGTGGCCGCAAACGGGCAGGCAATCAGCGATGCTGCACCGGGCGCGCAGGAGTTGTACACCACGCTGAACGACTACAACCAGTTGCAGCGCGGGGTGAAGGGTGAATGGCGGACTTCGGCCGGCAGTCTGGGGTGGCTCGGCGGCCTCGATCTGCGGCGCAATTCCTACAAGAACTTCAACACTGCCAAGGTCAGTTATTGCGCGCGCGTAGACGCCACCGCTCCCTACGCTTGCCCGCCTCCAGTGTCAAACCTTACTGTTGCCGGCGCCGTGCTCACCGACAACGTGACCGACGAGGATGTCAATGCGCTCTATGGCGAACTGAAATTCCTGCCTGCCCCCAAATGGACGTTGACCGTGAACGGCCGCTATGACGACATCAAGCTGGATTTCGCTTCCGGCGCGACCAAAGAGGTTGTCACGCCCTTCAATCGCAGCAAGGCCTTCGGCGCCACTTCCTGGCGCGGCGGCGCAAACTATGCAACCGATAATGGCGCAAACCTGTTCGGCAATATTTCGACCGGCTTTCGCGCGCCAACCGCCGACCAGCTCTATAACGGCAGCCTGTCGCCCACCGGCGGCAAAACGCTCAACAACGAGAACCTGAAACCGGAGCAGTCACTGAATCTCGAACTGGGAATGCGGGCAAAGAGTGAATTTTTCGGAGTGGCCAGCGACATCGAGACGGCTATCTTCCAGATCGAGCGCAAGGATTTCATTCTCGCCACCAACGGCCAATACAGCACCAGTACGGCAACGGTGCAGCAGATGTATGACAACATCGGCGGCGTCAGGAGCCGCGGTTTCGAGCTTTCCCTGAAAACCGACCGCAAACGGACATTCACGCTCGACGCGGCCTACAGCTACATCGAGGCGAAGTTCACGCAATATGACAACTTCAACCTGACGCTCGGCAGCCCCTACGGTGCAGCCCCGGTGCTGGTGCCATACAACAACACCGGCAAGGATGTGCCGCGCGTGCCACACCATCAACTGAACATGACTTTCGGCTGGCAGCCGGATGACCATCTCCGCCTTGCGCTGGAAATGGACGCGAAATCCTGGTCCTGGGCCGACGAGATCAACCAGGAAAAATGGGCAGGCCGCACGCTCTTCAATCTGTCCGCCAATTACGACATCCGGGAAAAAGGCGTGCTGGGCGCGAAATGGTCGCTGTTCGCGCGCGTGAACAACCTGTTCGACAAGCGCTACTGGTCGGCAGCGCGCGGCACCAATGACGCCGCCCACTACATCACCGGTGTCTATGACAACGTCTATAACACCGAGGATCTGTCCATCGTCACCGGCAAGCCGAGAAACTGGATAGCCGGGTTGTCGCTGGCCTTCTAGTCGCTAGCCAATCAACTCTTCACTTTATTTGAGAAAACTTGAGCAGAATGAATGCCTCTTTCCAAACGCACAAAACTATTCCCTCCCCCTTGGCGGGGGAGGTTGAGGGTGGGGGTGAATCACGAGTGTTTATGCAATCCTCACCCTTCACCCACCCCCCTGCCCCCTCCCGTCCAGGGAGGGGGTTGAGGTTT